>NZ_VISW01000008.1:0-305763 GCF_007827635.1 Micromonospora sp. CNZ296 | reverse complement strand
TCCAGTCAGGGTTGGCTGCGGTGATCACCTGCACCCAGGGATCCTGACCGATCGTCCTGACTAGACAGACACCGGGGTTACGAGACGTCCCTTAGGGTGCATTCGCATGACGGATTCGTGGGCCAATCCGGCGCGACGGCTCGGCAGCGACCTGCATCTGGAACTGTCCGGCGCCCGCGGCCGCCGGTCCGCGCTCATCCGCGCGCTGCGCGACGCCGTCCGGGACGGGAGACTGGCCGCCGGCACCCTCCTGCCGCCATACCGGTCCCTCGCCGCCGACCTCGGCCTGGCCCGCAACACCGTCGCCGCCGCGTACGCCGAACTGGTGGCCGAGGGATGGCTGGTCGCCCGGCAGGGCTCCGGTACGCGGGTGGCGCCGCGCACCGAGCCCGCCCGGGTCGCCCGCGTCCCGAGGCAGACGCCCGCGCGTCCGGCCCCGGCCGTGCACCACCTGCGGCAGGGGCAGCCGGATGCCGCCTCCTTCCCGCGCGCCGCGTGGCTGGCGTCCACGCGCCGCGCCCTGACCGCCGCGCCGAACGAGGCGTTCGGGCCGGGCGACCCGCGGGGCCGCCCGGAGCTGCGCCGGGCACTGGCCGGGTACCTGGCGCGGGCGCGGGGTGTCCGCACCACCCCGGACCGGATCGTGGTGTGTTCCGGTGTCGCGCACGCGCTGCGCCTGCTCTTCGGTGGCCGGGTTCTGCGCGGCCCGCTGGCGGTCGAGTCCTACGGCCTCGCGTTCCACCGCGCGATCCTGGCGGCGGCAGGCGTCCGTACCGTCCCGCTCACGCTCGACGCGGACGGCGCCCGCACCGGGGAGCTGACCGACCTCGCCGGGGTACGGGCGGCGCTGCTCACGCCCGCGCACCAGTTCCCCACCGGCGGGCCGCTGCATCCCCGGCGGCGCCTCGCCGCGCTGGGGTGGGCGGAGGGCCGGGACGGACTGGTGCTGGAGGACGACTACGACGGCGAGTTCCGGTACGACCGGGATCCGGTCGGCGCGGTGCAGGGCCTGGCCCCGGAGCGCGTGGTCTACCTGGGCTCGGTGAGCAAGAGTCTCTCCCCCGCGCTGCGTCTGGGCTGGATGGTGCTGCCCGAACGGCTCGTCGGCCCGGTGCTGGACGCCAAGGGTGAGCGGGAGGCGTGGGCGGGCGTGACGGACCAGCTCACCCTCGCCGACTTCCTCGACTCCGGCCGGTACGACCGGCACGTGCGCCGGATGCGGCAGCGGTACCGCGCCCGCCGCGACCGTCTCGTCGCCACGCTCGCCGCCCACGCCCCGCACGTCACGCCGACCGGCGTCGCCGCCGGGCTGCACGCCGTGCTGCGCCTGCCCGCGGGCACCGAGCGCCAGGTGGTCGAGGCCGCCGCCGCTCAGTCGATCGCGCTCGACGGGCTGGCCGGTTTCCGCCACCCGGACGCCACCATGCCCGCCCTCGACGGCCTCGTGGTCGGCTACGCCACGCCGCCCGAGCACGCGTACGCCGCCGCGCTGGAGGCGCTGTGCCGGATCCTTCCCCCGGACCCGCTCCCCCACCGGCCCGGCGGGCCGGCCCTTGAGGACCGCGGCCCGACCCGGTAGAAACGGCGGGGCCGACAGGAGAATCAGCCATGACCGATACCGACGGACGGTTGTCCGCGACGCCGCGTACGACACTGCGTCGGATGAAGGAGAAGGGGCACCGCGACCGCGCCGCCCTGTTCGACGTGCTCCGGGCCGCCTTCGTCTGCCATCTGGGCGTGCTGGTCGACGGCGGCCCGATGGTGGTGCCGACCGTCTACGGCTTCGACGACCGGCACCTCTACCTGCACGGCTCGGTGGCCAGCCGGAGCCTCACCACCGACGCCGAGGTCTGCGTCACGGTCACAGTGGTCGACGGCCTGGTCCTGGCGCGCTCGGTGTTCGAGCACGGGATCAACTACCGCAGCGCGATGGTCTACGGCCGGCCCCGGTGGGTGACCGACGCCGAGGAGAAGCTGTACGGCCTGCGGCTGCTGACCGAGCACGTGGCCCCCGGCCAGTGGGACCACGCCCGCCGCCCGAACCGGCGGGAGCTGGCGGCCACCGCGCTGCTGGCGCTTCCGCTGGCCGAGGCGTCGGTCAAGACGCGCAGCGGCCCGCCGGACGACGGCGACGGCCCGGACGCCGCCCTCGGGCTCTGGGCCGGCGAGCTTCCGCTGGTCGCGCGCTGGCAGCAGCCGGTGACCGACCCGGCGCTGCCGCCGGCGACGCCGGTGCCGGCGCACGTCGCCGCGCGCGACGGCACCCGCGCCGACCAGGGCTGACCGGCCGGGCGGCCCCGGTCCGTCTACCGGAGCTGGCGGGCCACCTCCGCCAGCGGCAGCCGGGGCTGGACGGCCGCGCGGGCGGCCACCACAGCCAGCGCCCGGGGTACGCCGGCGCAGTGCGCGATGATCTCCCGCACCGCCGCGCGCTCGGCGGTGAGGCGACGCTCGCCGAGGCGGGCGGCCAGCAGGTCCCACGCCTCGCCGGCGGCCAGCTCGTCGACCACGACCGGGCACGCGGCCTCGCCGACGACCAGGCCGGTGAGGCGGTCCCGGCTGGTCACGACCACCATGCAGCCGGGTACGCCGGGCAGCAGCGGCCGTACCTGGTCGGCGTCGCGGGCGTCGTCGAGCACGATGAGCATCCGGCGTCCGGCGAGCGCGCTGCGGTAGAGCCCGGTGCGCGCCGCCGGGCCGCACGGGACGCCGCCGGGTACGTCGAGCGCCTCGATCAGACCGCCGAGCGCCTCGGCCGGCGCCACCGCCGCCCTTCCCGGGTCGCTGCCGCCGAGCTGGACGTGCAGCACCCCGTCGGCGAACCGGGCGGCCGACCGGTGCGCCCAGCGCAGCGCCAGCGCCGTCTTGCCGATGCCGGACCGGCCGGAGAGGACGCACACGACGACGCTCGACATCCGCCGCGGTCCCCCGTCGAGCAGCCGGTCGAGTTGCCGCAGTTGTGCGGAACGGCCGGTGAAGCCGGGAATCTCCAGCGGTAGTTGCATGGGGCGGATCCGGGCTGCGGACGCCGGGTGGGCGGGCAGGCCGAGGACCTCACGGAGCAGCCGGACGGTCGCGGGCCGCGGACGGGTCACCCGCGACGACTCCAGGTTGCGGATGCTCCGGACGCTCAGTCCGGTGCGGGCGGCCAACTCCTCCTGTGTCAGGTTGGCCAGTCGCCGCGCGGTAGCGATTTCATGACCCAACGTATCCATGTAGCCGATCACAGCGTCGTCTCCGTACCGGTTCTGGTGGATTCATGCCGGTGGACCACCGAAGCCGAGGCCGCTGAGCGGGCAGTCAGCAGCGACATTGCCGGTGATCTGCCGGTGAAGCTCCTGTTGGCCAGACGAGGTTAAGTCCACAGTGGGTCCGACGCTATCGACCGGAGTCGAATCGACGGTCGACGAGACGGGCCCTTCCCGGCATCGGTGCAGCGTCGCAGAAGCAGCACTTCCGGTCACTCTCCGCAAACCTCAGACCCGTCCGGCGCGGGCCCGGCGGGCAGCGCGCCGACCAGGAGGACGAACATGCGAAGGTACGTCAGCGACACCGCCGAACTCACCGACGAGTACGGCATCCGGATCGGCCGCTGGACGCAGTACCGCGATCTCGGCCCGTTGCCGTTCGACGCCATGTGGTGCGTGATCCCGCCCGGTGGCAGCAGCAGCGAGGACGTCCACCCCGAGGTCGAGTTCGCCGTGGTGACCCGCGGCACGGCCATCTACGAGGCGGGCGGCGAGAAGGTCGAGGTGCCGACCGGTGGCGTGATCCTGCTCGAACCCGAGCAGAGCCACGTCATCCACAACCCCTCGCCGGAGCAGCCGCTCACCATCCTCAGCATCTACTGGATGCCCCGGCCCGACGACGCGGCGCAGGCCGGCGCGGACGACGGAGCCGGCCGTGACTGACGGGGCGGCCACGTCCTCCGGCGTGGTGCTGGTGGTGACGCCGCCACCGACGCCGAACGGGCCGCTGCACCTCGGGCACCTCAGCGGCCCGTACGTCGCCGGGGACGTCGCGGCCCGCGCGCTGCGTGCCGCCGGCCGGCGGGTGGTGACCCAGTGCGGGCTGGACGCGCACCAGAACTACGTGCCCGCCCGGGCGGAGGCGCTGGGCGAGACCCCGGCGGACACCGTCGCCCGGTACGGGTCGTCGATCCACGCCGCGCTGCGCGCCGCGCGCATCCGGTACGACGTCATGGCCGACCCGCTGGCCGACGAGGGCTACCGCCGGGCGGTCGCGAGCCTGCTCACCGAACTGGTGGAGGCGAAGGTGGTGGAGGTCGCCCCGGTGTCGCTGCGCGCGTGCGCGGCCTGCGGGCGGACCCTGCACCACGTCCGGGTCGCCGGGCGCTGCCCGGCCTGCGGCGCCGGCGCGAACGGCGGCACCTGCGAGGGCTGTGGCGGGTTCTGCACCGCCGCGAACCTGGCCGGCGCGCGGTCGACCTGCTGCGACGCCGCACCCGAACCGGTCACCCGCACGGTCCCGGTGCTGCGGCTCGACGAGCACCGGGAGCGGCTGGCCGAGTTCTGGTCCCGCGCGGTGCTGCCGCCCCGGCTGCGGCGCCTCGTCGCGTCGTACCTCGACGGCGGGCTGCCGGAGGTGCCGCTGGCGTACCCGACGGACTGGGGCATCGAGTGGGACGACGGCCTGCGCATCGACGTCTGGGCGGAGATGGCCCTGGCCAACCTGGTGCTGCCCGCCCGCCACCTGCGGCCGGACGCGGACACGCTGGCCGGGTACCTGGACGCGTGGCGGGACGTGGACGAGCAGTGGATCTTCCTCGGGGTCGACAACGCGTTCTACTACGCGCTGCTCATCCCGGCCCTGCACCTGGCCGCCGGGCTGCCCGACCGGCCGACCGGGCTGGTCGTGAACGAGTTCTACCGGCTCACCGGCGCCAAGTTCTCCACCAGCCGCGAGCACGCGATCTGGGCGCACGAGTTCCTAGCCACCGAGGACCCGGCTGTGGTCCGGGCGTTCCTGAGCTGGGACCGGCCGGACAGCTACGAGTCGGACTTCCGCCCGGAGGCGTACGAGGCGTTCGCCGCCCGGTACGCCGCGACCCTGGCCGGCACCACCGCCGGCCTGGACGGCGTCCTGGCCGACACCGAACTGACCCGCGGCGAGCAGGCGCTGCGCCTGGACCACTTCGACCCCGCCACCGCGGTCCGGGCGGCGCTGGCCGCGTACCCCGGTGCGCCGGAGCGGGCGGCCCGCCTGCTCGGCGTCGTCGGCGGCGCGGAACCGGCGGGTTCGGATGGGTGAGCCGCGCGTGCTCGTCGTCGGCGCGGGCATCAGTGGCGTCCTGCTCGCCCGGCGGCTGCGGGACGCGGGCGCCGACGCGGTCCTGATCGGCCCGCACGGCGGCGGCGCGGCCGGGCGGCCCGCCGACGCGACGGCCGCGTCCGGCGGACTGGTGCGTGCCTTCGAGCCCGATCCGGCCGCCCGGTCCCTCGCCGCCGCGAGCCTCGCCGAACTGCTGGCCGATCCGTCCCTCGCGACAGCGGCCGGGTGGCGGCGGACCGGCTCGCTCTACCTGCTCGACGCCCGGGCGGCGGCCGGCGTGGACGGCGCCGAGGTGCTGACCCGGGCCGAGATCGCCGACCGGTTCGGCTTCGCCGGGCTCCCGGACGGCACGGTGGGGATCTGGGAGGACCGGGCCGGCTACCTGGACCCGGACCGGCTGCGCCGGACCGTCCTGCGTGGCCTCGGCCGGACCGAGACCACACCGGTGGCCCGCCTCGACGACCGCGTGGTCGAGCTGCGCGACGGCCGCCGGCTCACCGGCGACCTCGTCGTCGTGGCCGCCGGGGCCTGGACCCCGCGTCTGCTGGGCGCCGCCGGGCTGCCGACCTCGCTGCGCACCAAGCACATCCAGTACGCCCACCACGTCACCGGCCGCGCCGAGCTGCCGTGCTTCGTGGACGAGACCAGCGGCCTCTACGGCCGGCCGGCCGGTCCGGGGCGGGTGCTGCTCGGGCTGCCCAGCGACAGGTGGGACGTCGACCCGCCGTCCCCCGAGCCGGACGCCGCACTGGCGGCACGGGTCCTGACCGTGGCGGCACGGAGGCTGCCCGGCCTGGACCCGCGACCGGCCGGCCCGCCGGTGAGCGCCACCGACTGCTACAGCGAACCCGCCGGGCTGGCCCTGCGCCACGTGGCCGGCGCGGTGCACACCTTCACCGGCGGCAGCGGCGGCGCCGCCAAGACCGTCCTGGCCGCCAGCCGGCTCGCCGCCACCGCCCTGCTGAACACCCGAACCGCGATCCCTGTCCCCCACGGCCAGACAGAGGCAGACTGATGACGCAGACCTTTCACACAGTGGGAATCGGCGCCGGGCCGGCGAACCTGAGCCTCGCGGCGATGTACGACACCCTCGCGCCGCACGACATTGCGCTGTTCGAGGCCCGCGACCGGCCGGGCTGGCACGACGGGATGCTGCACAGCGGCGTCCGCATGCAGACCGGCTGGGTCAAGGACCTGGTCTCGCTCTACGACCCGACCCACCCGCTGTCGTTCCTCAACTACCTGGTCACCACCGGCCGGGTGTACGCCCTGCTGGGCGCCGGGTTCGACACCATCCCCCGGATCGAGTACCAGCAGTACCTGGTGTGGGCGGCGGGCCGGCTGCCGCGCATCACGTACGGCACCCGCGTCGACCGGGTCGAGTTCGACGGCGCGCTGGTGAGCCGCAGCGGCGGTGCGGAGGTCGCCCGCTCCCGGCACCTGGTGCTCGGCAGCGGGACCGTCCCCTTCGTACCGGAGTTCCTGGACGCCCTCGACCCCCGGCACCTGTTCGTCGCCGACGAGCTGCACCAGCGCCTCGCCACGGTGCCGGACGAGCCGGACCTGCCGTGGATCGTGATCGGCAGCGGCCAGACCAGCGCGGAGTGCGTCGCGGCGCTGCTCGCCCGCGGGTGCCGCGACATCAGGTGGATCGGGCGGCGGTCGTGGTTCGCCCCGCTGGAGGACTCCCCGTCGGCGAACGACCTGTACCGGCCCGCCTACCAGGAGGCGTTCCTCACCCTGTCCCGGGACGTGCGGGAACGGCTCGTCTCCGGTCAGATCCTGACCAGCGACGGCATCTCCCCGGGCACGTTGCGCGGCGTCTACCAGCACAACTACGAGGAGCGGCTGCGCACCGGCCGGTTCCCGGTGACGATCATGCCGAGCCGTACCGTGACCGGCGCCCGGCAGCTCGACGGGGAGGTCGAGCTGGAGTGCCTGACCGCCGGCAGCGGCGAGGAACGGCACCGGGCGGTGAACCTCGTCGTCGCGGCGGGACGCCGGCAGGCGCCGCTGCCCTTCGACCCGGAGCTGACCGCGCTGATCGACCTGGACGAGCGCGGTGAGCCGGTCATCGAGTCGGACTACTCGATCCGGTGGAAGCACGCCGACGACCACAAGATCTTCGTGCTGAACCGGGGGCGGTACGTCCAGGGGCTCGTCGACTCCAACCTGAGCATCCTGCCGATCCGCAGCGCGATGATCCTCAACTCGATCGCCGGCCGCACGGTCTGCCGGTTCCGCGACGACTACCTGAGCACCCGATGGGCGTGAGCGCGATGACATCGTTCGACTACGACGACCGGATCTTCGTCTCCGTCGACCACGCCGGTGACGCCGACCCGTTGCGGGGGCACTACCACCAGCGCGGCGACCTGGTCTGGGCGGAGATCTCCGGCGGCTCGGTACGGCACGGACGGCTCGCCGGCACCTGCGACGCGCAGGGCGTGGTGCGTTTCGCGTACGTGGAGGTGCTCACCGACGGCAGCATCGTGGTCGGCGAGTGCGAGTCGCGGCCCGAGCGGCTGCCGGACGGCCGGATCCGGCTGCGCGAGCAGTGGCGCCGGCACGGGCCGCGCCGCGACAGCGGCGTCTCCGTCATCGAGGAGGCCGCCCCGGCCCGCATCGAGGCGAGGGAGGAGCAGCGTGTCTGACATCCAGATCGTCAGCTTCGTCGCGGCGAGCCTGCTCATCATCATCGTGCCGGGCGTCGACTTCGCCCTGGTCACCCGGCAGACCGTGCGGTACGGGCGGCGGGCCGGGTTCGTGGTGCTGGCCGGGCTGTTCGCCGCCGCCCTGGTGCACGCCTCGCTCGCCACCGCCGGCCTGTCCGCCCTGCTGGTGTCCTCACCGGCGCTCTACACGGTGCTGCGGGTCGCCGGCGCGCTGTACCTGCTCTACCTGGGCGGCACCATCCTCTGGGCCACCCGGCCACGACGGGCGGCGGCCCCGGCCGCGCAGCCGGTCACCGTGGGCGCGGGCGGCCCCGGGCCGGACGTGGACACCGGCCCGGTCGCCGCGCCGGAGACGGTGGCCGCCGACGAGCCGCACGTGGCCCGGCGCTCGTTCGTCATGGGCGTCACCAGCCAGCTGCTGAACGTCAAGGTGGTCGTCTTCTACGTCTCGTTCGTGCCGCAGTTCGTCAAGCCCGGCGACGGCGCTGCGGCCCGTACGGCGGTGCTGGCCGCCACGTTCATCGGCCTCGCCGTGCTCTGGTGGGCCTGCTACATCCTGCTCATCGACCGGTTGCAGCCCTGGCTGACCCGGCCGTCGGTGCTGCTGGTGATCGAACGGCTGACCGGGCTGATCCTGATCGTCCTGGCGGTACGGATCGCGCTGAGCCACTGAACCGCAGCACGGCGCCCGCCGGCCCGGCCGTCCAGCCGGTCCGGCGGGCGCTCGTGGTGTCAGGCGTTGCGCGGGCGGTGGGCGACGGTGAGGACGTGGGTGGTCGGCCAGTCCAGCGGCCGGCCGTCCAGGTCGGTCAGGGACGCGACGGGCGCGATCCGGTTGTCGATCACCCAGTCGTTGCGGACCGGCGCCGACGCGGGGCCGATCTCGAAGCCCGCCTCGGTGAGCAGCTCCGTCCAGTCGGCGAAGCTCAGGCCGCAGAACTGCTCCCTGGTCTCCGACAGCCAGTTGTCGGTGTAGTCCTTGCGGGTCAGGTAGTCCATCGCCGCGCCCAGGCCGAGACGTACCGCGCCGTCGGCCAGCGGCTCGTACGCGAAGCCGAACGCGAAGTCCACGGCGAACTGGTCCAGCCGGGCCCGCGTCGACAGTCCGGAGACGTACCGCCGGACCTCGGCCGAGGTCAGGTCGGCGAGATCCCGGCGCGGCGAGGCGGGGTTGTCCCCGTCGTCGGTGGTCAGCCGCAGGATCACCGGCCGGCCCGGCTCGTCCGGCCCGCACACGTCACTGTTGATCCAGACGCCGCCGGGCACCGTGTGGTCGTGGATGCGGCGGGCGAACTGGAGCAGCGACTCCCGCTGCCGCCCGTACGACCAGATCTCGTGGGTCAGCGCGAAGGTGAGCGTGGTGTCCACCGACCGGTCCTTGAACACCGCGCCGCCGAGGACGTTGCGGTGGAAGAAGTACACGTTGGCGTTGCGGAACACGCCCTGCGCCTTCTTGTGCAGGCACTCCTGGTAGAGGTGGCGGGCCACCTCCACACCGATCAGGTCGCTCTCCCGCAGCGCGGCCTCCCGGTCGGCCAGCTCCAGGACGGCGCCCGCGCCGCAGCCGATGTCCACGATGCGTCCGGGCTGCACGTACCGGCGCACCGAGTCCCACTTGCGTTGGGCGGCCGAGGCGAACGCCTCCACGTAGGTGCGGTAGTCGCGGGTCACGGTGAGGCCGCCCTCGTCGCCGACGAGCGGGTCGTTCACCACCGACCGGATCGCCTCGACCAGGCGGTAGCGCTCGAACACGTCGATCGTCGCCGGGTGGGTGAGCGTCCGCCAGCTCTCGTCGCCGGCGGCCAGGCGCAGCAGCACGTCCCACGGCCGTTCCGGCGTCCCGGGCAGGTCCGGATCCGCCTCGACCAGCGCGATCCCGAAGCCGAGGCGCTCGTACAGCTTGGCGACCTCCGGGGTGGAGCAGGCCACCACCGTGTCGGCGGGCGTGAGTTCGAGCCCGGTGGCCACCGCGATGCTCTTGAGCGTGACCTCGGCGAACGCGTCGGTGTACGCGGTGTCGAAGATCGGCACGGCCAGCGAGCGCAGCCCGCTGAGCACGCTGAACCGCTCGATCGCGGCCTCCCGCCTGTGGTACGCGACGGGGTTGCGCCTGGTGTTCTCGTGGTTGGCCGACGTCACCGCCCAGACCACTGTGGCCTCGTCGCCGGCGAGCCGGCGCAGGTAGTCGGCCTGGAACCGGGTCAGCAGGTGGTGCCGCCCCGGGAACAGCACGAAGCGGGTCGGCAGGTCGGTCATGGTCACCTCGCCTGGGCGGTGCAGCGGTCGGTGATCATACCGGGACGCGCCAGGAACGCCAGAGATGGCCGTACCGGCCGTCGGCGGCCAGCAGCTCCTCGTGCGTGCCCTGCTCCACGATCCGGCCGTGGTCGAGCACGACGATCCGGTCCGCGCTCACCGCCTGGCTGAGCCGGTGCGCCACGATCAGCGTGGTCCGCCCCTGCGTGGCCGCGAGGGCCGCCCGGTCCAGGTCGCGGGCCCCGGCGCTGCCGGCCTCGGCTGTCGCCTCGTCCAGCACGGCGACGGCCGGCGCGGTGAGCACCAGCCGGGCCAGGGCCACCTGCTGGGCCTGGGCGGCGGTGAGCCGGTGGCCGCCCTCGCCCACAGGCGTCGCCAGCCCGTCCGGCAGGGCACGCAGCCAGGTGGTGGCGCCGACCCGTTCCAGCGCGTCGAGCAGCTCGGCGTCGGTCGCGTCCGGCGCGGCCAGGCGCAGGTCCTCGGCGATCGGCCCGGCGAAGACGTGCACCTCCTGGCTGACCAGTGCGACGTCGCGCCGGGACGTGGCAGTGCCCGTCCCGGTCAGCGGCGCGCCGTCGAGGCGCACCGATCCGTCGGTGGGCGCGATGATCCCGGCGGCGATGCCGGCGAGCGTGCTCTTGCCCGCGCCGCTGGCGCCGACCAGCGCGACCCGCTCCCCCGGCGCCAGGCGCAGTTCGACGTCGGCGAGCACCAGCGGCCCGTCGTCGTAGTGGTGCCGGCGCACCGTGACGTCCAGCGCGGCCGGGCCGCGCGGGCTGGCGGGCGGGGCGGCCGGGCCGGAGGCGGTGGCCGGGCCGGTGTCGGGCAGGTTCGCCACGCCGACCAGCCGGGCGAGGCTCGCGCCGGCCTGCAGCACCGAGTCGGACTCCAGCAGCAGCAGGCCGATCGGGTTGAACAGGCGGTGGAAGTAGAGCGCGGCGGTGGTCGCCGCGCCGACGGTTACCAGGTCGTCGCGGACCAGGAGGAACCCGGCCACGAGCACGGCGGCCAGGCCGAGGAACTCCGACCTGTTGATCCGCAGCCCGAAGCGGGTGTGCAGGTTGAAGATCTCCAGCGACAGGTCGCGCGCCACGCCGGATCGCTCGGCGATGGCTGCCACGTGCGCGTCCTCGGTCCGGTACGCGCGCACCGTCGCCGCGCCGCGCAGCGCGCCGGCCATCGCCTGCGTCCGCTCGCCGGTGGCGACCCGCTCGCGGGCGTAGTAGGGCGCGGAGCGCCGCAGGTACCAGCGCAGCGCCAGCGCGTACGCGGGCGCTGCTAGCAGCCCGGCGAGGCCGAGCCGCCAGTCCAGCGCGACCAGCCCGAACACGGTGAGCACCACCGACAGCAGCGCGCCGACGAACGCCGGGCCGCTCACCGCGATCACGTTCGTCACCACCGCCACGTCGTCGCCGACGCGGGCCAGCAGGTCGCCGGTGCCGGCCCGCTCCAGCGTCGCGGACGGCAGGTGCAACGCGCGGTCGAGGACGCGCTCGCGCAGCCGGGCCAGCACCGTCTCGCCGAGCCGGGACGCGAGCGCGGCGCCGAGCGCCGTGAGCAGGCCGGTGAACACGGCGGCGCCGGCGATCACCGCCACCCGGCCGGCGATCCGGGAGACCGGGGCGTCGGCGATGACGTCGTCGACCAGGCGGCCGAGCACCCAGGGCGCGACCAGGCCACCCGCGGCGGCGACGACGAGCACGGTCGCCGCGGCGGCGCTGAGGCCGGGCCGGGCGCGGAACTGGGCGCCGAGCGTCGTCCAGGTCTGCCGGGCGGACGCGACAGGCAGCAACGTCCGGCCGGGTTCGGCGGTACGCGGGTCAGCGGTCACCGCAGTGTCTCCTCGCGGTAGCGGGCGTCGGAGGCCAGCAGGTGCTCGTGCGGTCCCTCGGCGGCCACCCGGCCGTCGGCGATCACCACCACCCGGTCGGTGATCCGCAGCAGGGCCGGGCTGCTGGTGATCAGCAGGGTGCCCCGGGGCCCCACCCGGCGCGTTTCGGCCAGTCCGTCGGCGAGCTGCGCCTCGGTCGCGGCGTCGACAGCGGTGGTGGGATCGTGCAGCACCAGCACGGGCGGGTCGGCGTGCAGCGCCCGGGCCAGCCCGAGCCGCTGGCGCTGGCCGCCGGAGAGGTTCGCGCCCCGCTCGACGAGCCGGTGGTCGAGGCCGCCGGGGTGTGCGTCCACGACGTCCTGGGCCGCGGCCGCCCGGACGGCGGCGTGCAGCCGCGCCTGGTCGGCCGGGGCGCCGGCGGCGAGGTTGGCCGCCACCGTGCCCTCGAAGAGCGTCACGTCGTGCGGCTCGACGAGCACGGTGCCGCGCAGCGCGTCGACGTGCAGGTCGTCGGCGGGCACGCCGTCGACACGCACGGTGCCCCGGCACGCGTCCGGCGACACCCGCCCGGACAGCAGCGCCACCAGCGCTTCGGCGTCGGCCGGGTCGTACGCGAGCACGCCCACCACCTCGCCGGGGCCGACGCGCAGGTTCACCCCGTCCAGTCCGGCGTGCCCGACGTCGTCGAGGGCCAGCCGTGGCCCGTCCGGGTGGGCCGGCGCCGACGCGTCGCCGGGCCGGGTCAGCGGCTCGGCGCCGAGCACGCGCACCACCCGGGCGGCGGAGGCGCGGGCCATCGCGAACAGTTGCACGCACCAGCCCATGGTCTGCACCGGCTCGGCCACGAACTGCGCGAGTCCGACCACTGTGACCAGCTCGCCGATGGTGAGCCGGCCGCGCAGGGCGAGCCAGCCGGCCACCCCGGCGACCGCCGCGAGGAACAGGCCGTTGGCGGCGGTGGTGAGCCCGAGATGCAGTCCCTTGGTGTTGGCGGCGCGCAGCGTCACCGCGAGCGCGTTGCGGCTGGCGGCGGCGTACCGGCCGGCGGCGTGGTGCTGGGCGCCGATGCCGCGCAGCACGCGCAGGCCGGAGACGAGGTCCACGGCGAGCGCCGTGGTCTCCGCGAGGGCCTCCTGCTGGGAGGTGCTGCGCCGGGACAGCAGCGGCGCCATCCGTTGCAGTACGAGGACCAGCACCGGTACGCCGACGAGCACGCCGAGCCCGAGGGGGATGTCGATGACCAGCAGCGCGGTCGCCGCGACGGTCAGCGCGGTCACCGCGGCGACACCGAATCCGGCGACCCGCACCACGAGCGCGGAGAGTTCGGCGTCGGAGGCGGCGACCGAGAGCAGTTCGCCGTCGCGCAGGCCGGAACGGTGTCCGCGCGGGTCGAGCGCGCGCTCGGCGATCTCCACCCGCAGCAGGTGCGCCTCCCGCTCCACCGCCGCGAACGCCTGGCGGGCGCCGTTGCGGTAGGCGAACGCGAGCACGGCGAACAGGGCCGCGAGGCCGGCGACCGAGTACGCCAGCGCCCACGGGTCACCGGTCACCACGGCGCGGTCGATGATGACGCCGATCGCCACCGGCACGAGCGCCTCGGCGACCTGGTGCAGGCCGAGCAGCGTGACGCCGATCAGCACCGGCCGTCGCTGGCGGCGCAACGCCTGACGCAGCACGTACCGGGCCGTGACGGCGCCGCCGGCGGGATGCGGGGACACGAGGGGTTGCCTCCAGTGCTCGAAGTGAGGACAGCCTAACCTCAGCCTCCGGGGTGGCCGAGGCGGGTGGCACGGCTCACCACAGCCTCCGCCAGCGGGGCACGGTGACCGCCGGTAATGTTGATCAGGCCGAGAGTGCACCCATATGTCCGCTGCCCCGAGGAGCGACCATGCTCGATCACGCGTCCGGCCGAATCGACATCGCCCGCCTTCAGGAGACGCTCGACGGACCGTGGGCCGAGGTCCGCCAGGCCCACCGCAAACACCTCGACGAACGCTTCCTCCCGGTCTACGGCGAGACCGGCGACCAGGCGCGCGAGCGGATCACGCGGCTGCTCGGCGAACTCCCGGTCGAGCTGGGCATCGCCGCGGGCTTCCCGGCCGAGTACGGCGGCCGGTCCGACGTGGGCGCCTCGATCGTCGCCACCGAGATGCTGGCGCAGGTCGACCTGTCACTCATGGTGAAGGCCGGCGTGCAGTGGGGCCTGTTCGGCGGCGCGGTCGCCGCGCTCGGCACGAAGCGGCACCACGACGCCTACCTGCGGGACATCGTCGAGGGCCGGATCTTCGGCTGCTTCGCGATGACCGAGACCGGCCACGGCTCGGACGTGCAGCAGCTGCGCACCACCTGTGTGTACGACCCGCAGACGCGGACCTTCGACCTGCACACGCCGCACGAGGCGGCACGCAAGGACTACATCGGCAACGCGGCCCGGGACGGGCGGATGGCTGTGGTCTTCGCCCAGCTGATCAGCGGTGGGCGCCGGCACGGGGTGCACGCGTGGCTGGTGCCGATCCGCGACGAGCACGGCAACCCGATGCCCGGCGTGACCATCGGCGACGCCGGACCCAAGGCCGGCCTGCTCGGCGTCGACAACGGGCGGCTCAGCTTCGACCACGTACGGGTGCCGCGGGACATGCTGCTGGACCGGTACGCGCAGGTGGCCGAGGACGGGACGTACTCCAGCGCGATCGAGAACGACTCCCGCCGGTTCTTCACCATGCTCGGCACGCTGGTGCGGGGCCGGGTCAGCGTGGGCGGCGCCGCGTCGGCGGCCACCAAGGCGGCGCTGGCCATCGCGGTGCGCTACGGCGACATCCGCCGTCAGTTCAGTGACGCCGAGGGTGACCGCGAGGTGCTCCTCAACGACTACCTGGCCCACCAGCGCAAGCTGCTGCCCGCGCTGGCCACCACGTACGCGCTGCACTTCGCCCAGACCGAGCTGGTCGCCGCGCTCGACGAGATCCAGGGCGGCGACGGGCCGGTCGACGAGCACCGGCAGCGGGAGCTGGAGTCCCGTGCCGCCGGGCTCAAGGCGGCGCAGACCTGGCACGCCACACGCACCATCCAGGCGTGCCGGGAGGCGTGCGGCGGCGCCGGCTACCTGTCCGAGAACCGGCTGCCCAGCCTCAAGGCCGACACCGACGTGTTCACCACGTTCGAGGGCGACAACACGGTCCTGCTCCAGCTGGTCGCCAAGGGGCTGCTGACCGGCTACCGGGACGAGTTCGGCTCGTTGGACGGCTGGGGGCGCGCCTCGTTCGTCGCCGAGCAGGTACGCGAGATGGTGCTGGAACGCACCGCCGCGCGGGCGCTCATCGCGCGGCTGGTCGGTGCCGTGCCGGGCCGGGACGACGAGGTCGCCGTCACCGACCGGGGCTGGCAGCTCAAGGTGTTCGAGGACCGCGAGGAGCACCTGCTCGACAGCGCGGTCCGCCGCCTGCGCGGTGGCGCCTCCACCAAGAAGGACCGTCCGTTCGACATCTTCAACGACGTGCAGGACCACGTCCTCGCCGTCGCCGCCGCGCACGTCGACCGGGTGACCCTGGAGGCGTTCGTCGCCGGTATCGACGCGACAGCCGACCCGGCGGTCAAGGAGCTGCTGTCCCGGGTCTGCGACCTGTACGCGCTGAGCGTCATCGAGGCGAACAAGGGCTGGCTGATGGAGCACGGCCGGCTCACCCCGGCCCGGTCCAAGGCGATCACCGGCGTGGTGAACGGGCTGCTCAAGGAGCTGCGCCCGTACATGCGCACGCTGGTGGACGGTTTCGCCATCCCGGACGCGTGGCTGCACGCCGCGATCCTGCGGGAGGAGCCGGCACGGCAGGAGACGATGGCCGCCCACGACGCCGCCACCGACCCGCGGTCCGCGCCGGTCTGACCGCCCCGCGGCGCTGATCCGCCGTACCGCCGGATGTGCCCCTGCCGGGGCCGTCCGGCGGTTGCGCGCTGTCCGCCTGCCACGTGGGCCGGTCCTTGACGAAAACCTTTTCGGGCTCCATGGTGGTCGAGAAAGCAATAGATGCTAATCGATTTCACCTAGGACGGCGCGACGGCTGTTCCCGGGCCGCCGCCCCGACCGAGAGGAGAGGAGAGGTCCGTGACATCAGCGAGAGGTGGCGCGCGGCTGGCGGTCGTCCTGGCCGCCACCCTGACCACTGTGG
This sequence comes from Micromonospora sp. CNZ296, assembly GCF_007827635.1. Lineage (NCBI taxonomy): Bacteria > Bacillati > Actinomycetota > Actinomycetes > Micromonosporales > Micromonosporaceae > Micromonospora > Micromonospora sp. CNZ296. The sequence continues at coordinate 289,546 of NZ_VISW01000008.1, read as the reverse complement.
CCGGCGCGGCGCTCGTGGTCACCGGGGCGCAGGCGGCGGCGCCCGGATGCCGGGTCGACTACCGGGTGACCAGCCAGTGGCCGGGCGGATTCGGCGCCGACGTGACGATCGCCAACCTCGGCGACCCGGTCACCGGCTGGACGCTGGCCTGGTCGTACGCGGCCGGACAGACGGTGACGCAGGCGTGGAACGCGAGCGTCAGCCAGAGCGGCACCCGGGTCACCGCGACGAACGCCTCCTACAACGGCTCCCTGGGCACCGGCGCCGCGGCCTCGTTCGGCTTCAACGGCGCCTTCACCGGCACCAACCCGGCGCCCACGTCGTTCACCCTGAACGGAACGGCCTGCACCGGGGCGCCGACCACGCCCGCTCCCACGACGCCCGCGCCGACCACACCGGCGCCCACCCCCACCTCCGGCCCCACCACGCCAACCCCCGGCTCCGGCTGGAACCCGCCGTCGAACCTGGCCGGACCGCTCAACCAGGTCTGGCAGCACGTGGAGCAGACCTACAACAACGGCAACCTGTACGGCTTCCGCAACTACGGCTGGGACCAGCTGTTCGCGAACCGGGGCTACATCAACTACTGCGTCCGATGGGACTCGTCGGCCACCGTGACGGCGGCGCAACGTGACCAGATCCAGGCCGCGCTGGCCCGCCAGTACAAGAAGTGGATGAACGTCCTGGCCGGCCACAACGGCTTCCCCTACACGGACGTACCGGTGAAGGTGGTCGGCTGGGCGGTGCGGGACCGCAACCAGTTGCAGTGGTCCGACAACTCGGTCGACATCTACGTCAACGACATCCGGGAGAACGCGCCGCAGTGCAGCGAGCCGTGCGGCCGGTTCTTCAACCAGAACGGCCAGTACCCGAACTGCCCGGGTGGCGCCGGCCGCCACTACGACCACTCGCTCTGGCTGACCGACGGGTTCGGCGGCGGCGCGGGCGGCGACTGGGGGCAACGGATCGGCCGGGAGTACTTCATGTCCAACCTCGGCAGCGACAACATCCACATCCTGCTGCACGAGATCGGGCACACCTACGGCCTCGACGACTTCTACGACTGGGACCCGCTGCCGGGCCAGGGCTTCGTCATGAAGGCCGGCAGCGCCGCCTCGATCACCGATTTCGACGCCTGGATGCTGCGCGACTGGTGGCGGCACCTCAAGAGCCGCTACGGCTACTGACGGGGGTGCCCGATGCGTGCAAACCCGTTCCGTCTCGCGGCGGCGACGCTCGCCGTGATCCTGGCCGGCGCCGTCGTGGCGACCGGCGGCGCCGGCCACGCGGCCGCCGCGGGCTGCCGGATCGCGTACGCGGTCAGCTCCCAGTGGCCGGGCGGCTTCGGCGCGAACGTGCAGGTCACCAACCTGGGCGACCCGATCAGCGGCTGGACGCTGCGCTGGTCGTTCACGGCCGGGCAGACAGTCACCCAGGCATGGAACGCGACGGTGGCGCAGAGCGGCGCCGCTGTCACCGCGACGAACGTCAGCTACAACGGCGGCCTCGGCACCGGGGCGTCCGCGTCGTTCGGCTTCAACGGGTCCTGGAACGGCTCCGCCAACCCGGCCCCGAGCGCGTTCACCCTCAACGGCGTCGCCTGCACCGGCGGTACGCCGCCGACGTCGGTACCGCCGGCCCCGACCGCCACGCCGGCACCGACCGGGACCGCGCCGCCGCCCGGCGGCACACCGCCGCCGGGCACCGTGCGCGTCTACTGGCTCAAGCCCTCCGACGTCGCGTACGACCAGCGGTGGCCGGACGGCATCGCCGCCGTGATGCGCGAGGCCCAGCGGTACTACCGGCAGGAGCTGGGCCGGACGTTCACACTGAACAACCCGGTGGTGGAGGTGGTCGACGGCGACCACGTCAAGTCCTGGTACGAGAACACCCCGAACGGCTCCGACCGATACTGGTGGTCGGTGTTCAACATGCAGCAGGAGCTGATGCGCAAGCTGAGCCTGCGCGCACCGGACAACCGCTGGATCAACGTGGGTGAGATCAGCGCCGAGGGTCCGGGCGCCGGGGGTGGCGGCGGTGGCGGCTGGGTGATCCTCTGCCAGCACGACGCCGACGGCGCGGCGGGCGTGAACGGCCCGATGAACCGCTGGTACGGCGGCATGGTGCACGAACTCGGCCACGCGCTCGGGTTGCCGGACTCGACGTCGACGGACGGCACCCCGATGTCGGCCTCGTTCTACGACTATCCGAACACGCACTTCAGCCAGGCACAGAAGAACCAGATCCTCGCCGGCCCGTACGGCGCCTTCCTGTCCTGACGCCCTCCGCCGGCCCGTCCCCGAGCGGGGGCGGGCCGGTGGAGTCCCGGACCACCAGGCGGCCGGGGTGCCGGATGACGCCGCGCGACGGGTTGCCGTCCAGCGCCGCGAACAGGTACTTGACCGCCGTGGCGCCGAGTTGTTCCAGGTTCAGGTCCACTGTGGTCAACGGCGGACGGCAGTCGGTGGCGAAGACCTCCCAGTTGTCGTACCCGACCACCGCCACGTCCTGCGGCGTACGGCGGCCGAGGTCGCGCAGCGCCTCGACCACCCCGGTGGCGATCTGGTCGTTGCCGCAGAAGACGGCGTCCGTGTCCGGCGAGGCGTTGATCACCATGGCCGCCGCCTGCCGGCCCCAGCGCTGCGACCAGTCGCCGTAGCGGGGACCGCCGCCGACCAGCGGCAGACCCGCCTCGCGCAGCACCGCCTCCAGGCCGACCACCCGGTCGCGGGCGGCCCGGTAGGTCTGCGGGCCGGTGATGTGGGCGATGCGGCGGCGGCCCAGCGACACCAGGTGCTCGGCCGCGAGCCGCCCGCCGCCCTCGTCGTCGGCGAGGACGGACAGGTCGTCCGGGTCGTCCGACTCGCCGTAGACGTAGACCGCCGGGACGGGCAGGTCGCGGCTCAGCGACGGCCGGATGTCGTTGGAGTCGCCGAGGATGACGAAACCGTCGACCTGACGTGACAGCAGCGTCCGGATGTGGTGCTGGCGGCGGATGACGTCGCCGCGGGCGTCGCACAGCAGCACGCACATCCGCTCGTTGCCCAGGGCGTTCTCCACTCCCCTGAGGACGGGGAAGGCGAACCGCTCGCCGAGCGTCTCGGTCAGCAGCCCGATGGTGTGGGAGCGTCCGGAGATGAGCCCCCGGGCCAGCCCGTTCGGCTGGAAGGAGAGCTGCTCGGCGGCCTGCTGCACCCGCCGGCGGGTGGCCGGTGCCACCTCCTCACGGGCGTTGAGCGCCTTGGACGCGGTGGCCACCGACACGCCGGCCAGCTTCGCCACATCCATCAGAGTCACCGACTGCGAACGTCGTCTACGCACCGAGATCCCCTTCGGGCCGGGGCTGGATCACCGAGGCAGCCACCGAGGCGTACCGACTATACCCGACCCCGCGGCCGATTTCTGAAAAGGATTTCGAGCACCGCGCCTGTGCCGGCCACCACCGGCGCGTACCGCCGGCCCGCCCGCCGACACCTCTCGCCCGAAAGCTTTTCGGACGATCGGCGCCCCGGCCGGCACCCCGTCTGCCGCACACCGAACGGCTCCCGGGCTGCGCAGAGGATTGACAGCCTCCGATGCGGTGGTATGTTGCTGAAAAGGTTTTCGGCTCAGGTCGGCGGGGCAGCCGGCCGGCCGGGCGAGGCAGTCGCCGACGACCGGGCGTCGACGACCGGGGGCCGTTCCACCCGCCGCGCACGCGGGTCACGACGACCGCCCGAAACCGGTACGAGGTGTCACCCCGACCGCCGCCCCGCCGCGGTACCGGCGGTCCGGCCTGTCGCGGTGCAGTTCTCATCCCGACAACGAAAGGTCTCGGTGAGCACCCATGAACACATGGGATCCTCCCGGAAGTCCACACCTCGATCGGGCCGGGCCGGAGGTGCGCACGTCGCCACCCCCGGCCGTCCGCCGGTTCCGGCGGGTCACCGGAGCGGCGCTCGCCCTGGTGGTCGTCGGCGCGCTCACCCCGGTGGCCGCGAGCCCCGCACAGGCCGCTCAGACCATCGGCTATCCCACCTTCGGCGGCCCGGCGGTCCCGCAGCCGCCGGTCGGGTACACCACCGGCAACATGATGCAGTCGATCTACGACGCGGAGAAGGCGGGCACCGACTTCTGGATCGACCGGCTGCTGTCGCGCTCCGGCGGCGGCGATCCGTCCGACGCCGACGGCGGGATCCTGATGACCCGCGGGCGGGCCCTGTTCATGAAACAGCACAACCCGGCGGTGATCGGCTTCGGCGGCCGGGTGGCGTATTGGGAGAGCATCAGCGACGCCGCCGCGTACTCGATCGCGCTGGGCCCGGGGACGTTCACCGAGCAGAGCAGCCAGCGCTGGCAGGCGCCCAGCCATTGGAGGAGCGTGTACGCCGGGGGCTCGGTGCAGGCCACAGTCACCAAGTTCATCACCGACAACAACGTCGCGGTCACCAACCTGTCGATCAGGAACAGCGGCGGCGCACCTGTCACACTCACCCTGCGGGCCACCTCGCCGTACGCGTCGTCCGGCAGCGGCAACGAGCTGACCGGGTCGACCGGGGTGAAGAACGGCCTCACCACGCTCGCCACCAGGCTGGCCGGTGACGGCTTCACCGCCTCCGGCGGCGCGCTGACCCGGACGGTCACCGTCGCCGCCGGCGCCACGCTGCAGACCAAGGTGGTCATGGGGTTCACCGCGCGGGAGATCCCGCAGTCGTCGACCGACTACCTGAGCTACCGCGACGCCACCCCGGACGCCGCGTTCGCCACCCACGTCCGTGCCTACCACAGGTGGTGGGCCGAGAACGTCCCCTACATCGACGTGCCGGAACCGGCGATCAAGAAGAACATCTACTACCGCTGGTGGCTGATGCGCTTCAACCACCTCGACGCCGACATCCCCGGGCAGACCTTCCAGTTCCCGACGTCGGTGGAGGGCGCGCTGGGCTACAACAACGCCATCGCGTTGACCCAGCCGATGCACATCGACGACCTGAAGTACCTGCGCGACCCGAAGTACGCCTACGGCGACTGGCTCTCGGTCGGTCAGGTGTCCAAGGGCGGACGCTTCCTGGACAACCCCGGCGACCCGGAGAACTGGTCCAACAGCTACACCCAGTACATCGCCGAGGCGGCCTGGCGCAGCTACCAGCTCCACGGCGGCCAGCCCGGCATCGCGGCGAGCCTCGCCCGCTACGCCGAAGGCGACGTCAAGGGCCAGCTCGCCCACTACGACCGCGACGGCAACGGCATCATCGAGTACGACTGGGGCGCGCTGACCGGCAACGACGCCGACGCCGTCTCGTTCCACTGGCGCCCCGGCAACCTGGATCGGGCCGAGGGCGCGTACCAGTACAGCGGCGCGCTGGCCGCCGCGCAGGCGTACGAGGCGGTCGGCAACTCGGCCAAGGCCGCCGAGATGCGGGCCCTGGCCGCCCGGATCCGCAACGCGATCGTCACGGTGCTCTGGAACCCGGCCGACAACCTGCTGGAACACCGGCACGTGGCGACGAACGCCCACGTGCCGTGGAAGGAGATCAACAACTACTACCCGTACGCGGTCGGCCTGATGCCCGCCACCGATCAGTACAAGCAGGCGCTGCGCCTCCTCGCCGACCCGGCGGAGTACCCGATCTTCCCGTTCTACACCGCCAACCAGCGGGACAAGGCCGCCGCGGCGGCCGCCGGCTCGCCCGGCAGCAACAACTTCTCCACCATCAACTCCACAGTGCAGTTCCGGTTGCTCTCCTCGGTCCTGCGCACCTACCCCAACCAGTGGGTCGGCCCGGAGGACTACAAGAAGCTGCTCTACTGGAACGTCTGGGCCCAGTACGTCAACGGCGACACCCGCTGGCCCGACGCCAACGAGTTCTGGGCCGACTGGAACCCGGGCGGCAAGCGCATCGACTACCGCTCCTGGATTCACCACAACATCCTCGGCAGCAGCAACTGGACGGTCGTCGAGGACGTGGCCGGTCTGCGGCCGCGCAACGACAACCGGGTCGAGTTGTCGCCGATCGCCATCGGCTGGCCGAACTTCACAGTCAACAACATCCGCTACCGCAACAGCGACCTGACCATCGTCTGGGACGACCCGGGCGACGGGGTGACCCGGTACCCGGGCGTCCCCGAGGGGTACTCGATCTACGTCAACGGGAACCGGGCCGTCACCGTCGACAAGCTCGTGCCGCTGGTCTTCGACCCGTCCAGCGGATCGGTCAGCTTCCCCGGCGCCACCGCCGGTGTCACCTTCAGCACGCCGGTGCCCGGCATGCGGGCCCCCAACCAGGTGGTCCACAGTGACGCCGGCACGGTGGACCTGCTCGCCAAGGCGGGGGTGGATCTGAGCGCGAACCTGCCCGACCTCGCCGACGGCGCGAGAGTAACGGCCTCGACCACCGCGAGCGGCACCAGCGCCGGCGCCGCGATCGACGGCTACCCGACGAACGAGCCGTTCTGGGGCGCCGGCGGGTCCGCCGCCCAGGACTGGTACGAGATCGACTTCGGTTCGCCGAAGACCGTCGACGAGCTGCGCCTGTACGTCAAGGACAGCCGCCCGGCCGGCGCCACCTACCGGCCGCCGGCGTCGTACCAGGTCCAGTACCACGACGGCAGCGCCTGGGTGAACGTCGGCGCACAGGTCGGCACGCCGGCGGCACCCCAGGGCAACTACAACAACGTCCGCTTCGCCGCGGTTGCCGCCCAGCGGATCCGGGTGGTGCTGACGCACGCCAGCGGCGCGCGGTCCGGCCTGACCGAGGTGCAGGCCTACCACCGCGGCGGGTCCACGCCACCGGCCTCCACCTCGTACGAGGCGGAGGCGAGCGGCAACACCCTGACCGGGCAGGCCGCGGTGCGCTCCTCGGCCGGCGCCTCCGGCGGCGCGCTCGTCGGCTACGTCGGCAACGGCACCGCGAACACGCTGCGGTTCACGAACGTCACGGCGAACGCCGCCGGACCGCGCACTGTCACCGTCTCCTACGCCTCGGCCGAGGCCAGATCGACACAGATCAGCGTCAACGGAGGCGCCCCGGTCACTGTCGCCACCCCGGGCACCGGCGGCTGGGACACCGTCGGCACGGTCAGCGTCACGCTCCCGCTCAACGCGGGCACGAACACCCTCACCTTCGGCAACACCGCGGGCTGGGCGCCGGACCTCGACCGCATCCAGGTCAGCTGAGCCGCGGCGGTGGGAGGCCCCGCCACCCACCGCCGCGCGTCCGCCCCGTCACCACACCGAAAGGACCTCCCCATGGACCCGTCCCGGCACCCCCGCCGGCGTACCGGTGGGGCCGCCGTCGCGATCCTGCTGCTGGCCGCGCTCCTGCCCCTGCTCCCCGGCAGCCCCGCCCAGGCCGTCAGCGCCTTCGGCACCACAGTCGTCAACCAGGCGAACGGAAACTGTGTCGAGGTGCCCGGCGGCGCCGCCACGAACGCGCTGCAGCTCGTCCAGGCCGGCTGCGGCGCGGGCGCCCGGCAGACCTTCACCGTCACGCCGGTGGCCGGCACGACCGACCGCTACACGATCACCACACTCACCCCCGGCAGCTGTCTCGACATCTACGGCGCGTCCACCGCCGACAACGCCGCCGTCATCCAGTACACCTGCCACGGCGGCACCAACCAGCAGTTCCGCCTGGTGGCCAACGGCGCCGCCGGCACCGTGAACCTGGCCGCCGTCTCCAGCGGGAAGTGCATCGCTCCGGTCAACGACGGCGGCGCGGCCGGCACCGCGCTGGTCCAGTTGCCCTGCACCAGCGCCGCCAGCCGGACGTGGCGGCTCACCGGCTACCCGGGCGGCGGGCCGAACCCCGGCCCCAACACGTACGCCAACCCGATCAAGGTGAACGGACCCGACCCGTGGTTGAAGTACCACGACGGCTACTACTACCTGGCGACCACGACCTGGAACAACACCGTCACGATGCGGCGGTCCCGGACGCTGGACGGGCTGGCCGGCGCGGCCGACACCGTGCTGTTCACCCTCACCCGCCCCAACGGCGCGGGCACCATGTGGGCCCCCGAGTTCCACCTGCTCGACGGCCCGAACGGCAGGCGCTGGTACCTGTACTACGTCGCCGGCCGCCAGCCGTTCGACCTGGGCAGCCAGCGCATCCACGTGCTGGAGAGCGCCGGCACCGACCCGATGGGGCCGTACACGTTCAAGGCCGACCTGCTGGATCCCACCGCCGACAACACCTGGGAGCTGGACCCCAGCATCATGCAGCTCAACGGCAAGCTGTACCTGCTGGGCACGTACTACAACGGCGCACAGCCCAACTTCATCCGCGAGCTGAGCAACCCGTGGACCGCCGCCGGCACGCGGCGCCTGCTGTCCACCCCCACCTACGGCTGGGAGACGTCCGGGGGCGCCGTGAACGAGGGCGCCGAGGTCCTGCAACGCAACGGCCGGACGTTCATCATCTTCTCGGCCAGCCACTGCAGCACACCGGACTACAAGCTCGGGATGCTGACCTGGAACGGCGGCGATCCGCTCAACTCCTCGTCGTGGGTCAAGTCCCCGCAGCCGGTCTTCCAGCGCAGCGACGCCAACCGCGTCTTCGGCCCCGGCCACAACGGCTTCTTCACGTCGCCGGACGGCACCGAGGACTGGATCGTCTACCACGCGAACAGCTCGGCATCCGGCGGCTGCGACATGAACCGCAGCACCCGGGCGCAGAAGTTCACCTGGAACGCCGACGGCACACCGAACTTCGGCACTCCGGTAGCCACCGGGGTGCGGCTCCCCGCCCCCTCCGGCGAGCCGGCCGGCTGACACCTCGCCCGAGTCGATGAGGACGCCGGAGGACACACCCGTGCCGAGGCACTCGATCATGCGCGACGTCGCGCGGCTGGCGGGGGTGTCGAACCAGACGGTCTCCCGGGTGCTCAACGCGCACCCGCACGTCCGGGACGACACCCGCCGCCGGGTGCTGGCGGCGGTGCGGGCGCTGGACTACCGCCGCAACCCGGCGGCCCGCGCGCTGGTCACCCGCCGCTCCGGGACGCTCGGCATCATCGCGTACGAGAGCGCCCTGTACGGCCCGACCTCCATGCTGTACGCGATCGAGGGCGCGGCCCGGTCCGCCGGCTACTTCCTGACCGTGGCGGGACTGCGCGACCTGGACCGCCGGTCGGTGCTGGACGCGGTGGACTGGCTGCGCGCGCAGTCGGTCGAGGGCATCATCGCGATCGCCCCGAAGCCGGTCGTGGCCGCCGCGCTGGCCCAGGTGTCCGACGGCCTGGCGGTCGTCGGCGTGGGCGGCGGGCACGACGAGGCGGTGCCGAACGTCCAGATCGACAACGCCGCGGGCGCCCGGCTGGCCACCCGGCACCTGCTCGACCTCGGGCATGCCACGGTGCATCACGTGGCCGGCCCGGCCGACTGGCCGGAGGCGACCGAGCGGACCGACGGGTGGCGAGCAGGCCTGCACGCCACCGGCCGGCCGTCGCCGTACGCCGTGCCGGGTGCCTGGACCGCCCGGGCCGGCTACACGCAGGGCCGGCGACTGGCCCGGGATCCGTCGGTGACGGCGGTCTTCTGCGCCAGCGACCAGATCGCCCTGGGTGTGCTCCGCGCTCTGCACGAGGCGGGCCGGCGGGTGCCGGACGAGGTCAGCGTGGTGGGCTTCGACGACATGCCCGATGCGGGCTACTTCCTGCCCCCGCTGACCACTGTGCGGCAGGACTTCGCCGAACTCGGCCGGCGCAGCCTGGACCTGCTGCTGGCCCAGCTCGACGCGGGCGGGGACCGATCGGCGCCCGGACGCGTGCTCCTGACGCCCGAACTCGTCGTGCGGAACAGCACGGCGGCGCCCCCGGCGGCGCGCTGAGTCAGCCGGCCGGCAGCCAGACCCGCATGGTGGACGGCCCCCGGTTGGCCCAGGAGTGGTACGCCACGAGCGGGACCTCGACCGGTTCCGTCACCGCCTCGGCCGGCGGTGCGGCCGCACCACGGTAGGGCCAGTCGTGGTCGGGCCAGTCGAGCCGCCGGCAGCGCACCGACACCCGGTCGCCGGCGCTCCGGGGCGGCCGGGTCGTGTCGACGTGCAGCCCTTGCAGGTCCGCGCCCGGCGGCACGTCCACCGACTCGACCGCGAGCACCAGCGGCCCGCGTTCCACCGCCACGCATCCACGGACCGCGTCGATGCGGGGGTCCGGGTACGTGAACCGGGGCTGCACCGGCAGGCTCAGCACGACCTCGTCCCCGCTCCGCCACGTCCGGCGCTCGGTGACGTAGCCCGGATGCGCGGTGCGGGTCCGGCCGCCGACGGTCAGCGTCGCACCCCGCCCCGCCCAGTCCGGCACCCGCAACGACAGGGTCCAGGGCCGCTCGTCGTCGCTGTCGATCCGTACCCGGACCATGCCGTCGTCCGGATAGCCGGTGGTGACCGTCAGGTGCCGCCCGCCCCCGTCCGGGGTGTGGTGGGCGACGGTCGCCGGCACGTACTGGTGGATCTGGAGGCCCTCGTCGTCGGTGGTCGCCACGTACGCGCCGAGGCCGGCCAGGGTGCGCGCGACGTTCGTCGGGCAGCACGACACCTCGAACCAGGGCGTCCGCTGGGCCGCCTCGGCGCGGATGCTCGGCCGGTCGTCGTCGGGGCGGGCGCCGAGTTCCCGGCGGTGCAGCGTGTTGGTGTAGAAGAACGCCCGGCCGTCGGCCGCCGGGGACGCCGCGACCACGTTGAACAGGGTCCGCTCGATGAGATCGGCACAGCCGGGGTCGCCGGAGGCGAGCAGCAGCCGCCAGGCCAGCATCACCGAGCCCACCGCCGCGCACGTCTCGGAGTAGGCGCGGTCGGGCGGCAGCACCCAGTCGGCGCCGAACGCCTCGTCCTGGTGCCGGGAACCCTGCCCGCCGGTGAGGTAGGTCCGCCGGGCCACAGCGGTACGCCACTGGTGGCGTACCGCCTTCATCAGCCCCGGGTCGTCCCGCTCTACGGCGACGTCGACCGCCCCGCAGGCCAGGTAGTTCGCGCGGACCGCGTGTCCCCGTAGCACCGTCGCCTCGCGTACCGGCGTCTCGTCCTGGAAGTACTCGCGTCCCCACTCCACGTCCCCCAGCCGGCCGTGGCCGCGCCGGTCGAGGAAGAGCGCCGCCTGGGCCAGGTAGCGGTCGTCGCCGGTCGTGCGGGCGAACTCGACGAGCGCGGTCTCGATCTCCGGGTGCCCGCACAGCCCGTCGAGCCCGTCCGGCCCGAACGTGTCGCAGATGTTGTCGGCGACCCGCCGGGCGACCGCCACCAGTCCGTCGTCGGCGTGCGGACGGGTCCGGGCCCGGGCGACGGCCGCCTGGAGCAGGTGGCCGGCGCAGTAGAGCTCGTGCCCGTGCCCGAGGTCGGACCAGCGCGGTGGTTGCCCCCGGTGCCCGAACCGCGTGTTGAGGTAGCCGTCGCCGTCCTGCGCCCGGGCCACCCGGCCGACGACGCGGCCGAAGACCGACTCCAGCCGCGGGTCGCCGCTGCGGCCGATCTCCCACGCCATCGCCTCGAGGTACTTGTAGACCTCCGAGTCGGAGAACTCGCGCCCCCGGCGCCCGCCGGCCGGCCCGCCGGAGGCGACCAGGTCGAAGTTGCGGATCCAGCCCTCCCGCTCCAGCCAGTGCCCGATGTGCCCCAGGCTCGCGTCCGCGTTGACGGACTGCCGGTCCGCCCAGAACCCGCCGGTGATGCGTACCTCACCGAGCCCGAGCGGCCGGAATCGGCCGCGCGTCGGCAGGACGGGTGCGGCGGCGGGCACGCTACGAGCCATGGTCATCCCTTCACCGCGCCGGACATGAAGCCGCGCACGTAGTGTCGTTGGAGCAGCAGGAACAGCACGACGCACGGCAGGGCGAGCACGACGACACCCGCTTCGGTCGCGCCGTAGTCGACGACGCCCTGGGTCTGGCCGCGAAGGTTGGCCACCGCGAGCGGCAGGGTCATCCGCTCGGAGTCGTTGATGAGGATCAGCGGCGCCATGAAGTCGTTCCACGAGGCGAGGAACGCGAACAGTCCGACGGTGATCAGGCCGGGCTTGACGGCCGGGATGAGCACCCGGCGCAGCGCGCCGAACGACGAGCACCCGTCGACCATCGCCGCCTCGTCGAGTTCACGCGGCACCGCCTCGAAGGAGATCCGCATCAGGAACGTGGAGAACGGGAGCTGGAACATGGTGAGCACCAGGGCGACGCCGACGAGCGAGTTCTGCAACCCGACCCGGTTGAGCAGGACGTAGAGCGGGATGAGCAGGGTCGCGTACGGCACCATCAGGATGGCGAGGGTGAGCAGGAACAGCGCGTTGCGCCCGGGGAAGCGGAACCGTGCGAACGCGTAGCCGCCCAGGAGGGAGACGGACAGGGTGAGCACGACCGTCAGGAGCGACACCAGCGCCGAGTTGGCGAGATAGCGCCCCACGCCCGCCTGATATCCGGCCAGGGTCGCGTAGTTGCCGAACCCCCAGCCCTGCGTCTGGCCGGTCCCGGCTTGCGGGGACACCGACGCGACAGCCGTCCAGACCAGCGGGAAGAGGAAGATCAGCGCCATCCCTCCGGTGAACACCCAGTACGGCGTGCGCAGCGCCACGCCGGCGACGGTGAGACCGTCCGGCTTGCGCGCGGCGGCCGGCGCCGGGGCAGGACGCCGGGGCGTTCCGTCCACAGGGGTCCGGGCGGAACGGGAGTCGACGGCCATGGTTCAGCGCTCCTCGGGCCGGAAGGCGCGCAGTTGCAGCGCGTTGAGCAGGACCAGGGCCACCAGGACGACGACCGACAGCGCGGCGGCGACGCCGAGGTCGTTCTGGCCCTGGAACGCGATCATGTAGATCAGCTGCACGACGGTGACGGTGCTGTTGTCCGGGCCGCCCTTCGTGAGGATGTAGAACTGTTCGAACGCGAGCAGGGAACCGGTCACGCAGAGCACCGTCGTCAGCGCCAGCGTCGGGCGCAGCAGCGGCAGGGTCACCCGCCGGAACGTCTGCCAGCGGCTCGCGCCGTCCGCGCGCGCGGCCTCGAAGACGTCCGCCGGGATGCTCTGGAGGCCGACGAGCATGAGCACCATGTAGAAGCCGGCGTAGCGCCAGACGACGAGGAAGACGGTCGACAGGAGCGCCGCGTTCGGTGAGCCGAGGAACGTGACGTCCAGCCGGCGCATCACCGGCGCGAACGGGCTGGCGTACGGCGAGTAGATCACGTAGAACAGCAGGGACGCCGAGGCCAGCCCGAGGGCGCCGGGGACGAGGAACGACGCGCGCAGCAGGTTGTTCCACCGGCTCGACTCCTGTACGAGCAGTGCCAGTCCCAGCCCGAGCGCGATCAGCAGCACCGTCGCGAGCACCGTGTACTTGACGGTGAAGACGACCGAGTCGCTGAAGAAGCGGTGGCTCACCGCCCGGGTGACGTTGTCGGGCGCGTTCAGTCCCTGGTCGCCGGCCAGCAGCGGCCACCTCGACGCCGCCATCTTGAGCACCAGCAGCAGGGGAACGGCGAACAGCGCTGCGACGAAGGCCGCTGTGGGTGCGGCGAACAGCCAGCCGAGCAGCGCCTGCCGGCGTCCGGAACGGAAGCGGCGGCGGGTCGTCGCGCGGCGCGGATCCGGTGGTGCGGTGACCTCCATGGCAGCTCCTCGCTCCCCCGCCGCGGCCTACTGCTTCAGGACGGCGGTGATCTGGTCGTTCTGCTTCTGGATGTCGCCGCCGCCCTGGAGGACCTGGCCGCGGACCAGGGCGAGCCAGGGGCTGCCCGGGGCGTTGAAGGCCTGCTGGAAGTTCAGGGCGACCGGGGTGTCGCCCTTGCCGGCCACCTCGTTGACGGTGACCAGGCGGGGATCACGCGCGGCGTACCTGTTGTCCGCCAGGTCGGAGCGCGACACCACGTCCTTGTTCTTCGCCAGCACCTCCACCTGGGCCTGCTCCGACATCAACCAGTTGAGGAAGTTCCAGGCCTGCCCGGACTTCCGGGAGTCCTTCGACACGCCGATGCCGTCGCCTCCGACGAATGTCGACGCACCGCCGTCGGGGCCGGGGATGCCGGCCACCCCGACGTCGAACGGCGTCGAGGAGAGCAGCGTCGCCGGATAGAACATCAGGCCCACCTTGCCCTCGGTGAAGGCCGCGGTCCAGGTCGGACCGGTCTCCCCCGCCGAGGACGGCAGGACCGCGCCGGAGCGCCACAGGTCCGCCCAGGTGCGGTAGACCTTCTCCGCGGTGTCTCCGGCGAGTTCGGAGGTGGTGCCGTCCGCGCCGAGCACCTCGCCGCCCGCCGCCCAGATCGACGGGAACCAGGTGAAGGCCAGGCAGCCGCCGCAGTTGAGGCCGGTGGCGGTGCCGTAGACACCGTCCCTCCCGATGGCCTGGACGGCCTTGGCGGCCGTGGCGTACTCGGCGAGGGTCGCCGGCGCCCGGTCCGGGTCGAGCCCGGCCTCCCGGAACAGCTTCTTGTTCCAGAACAGCATCGACAGGTCGAGCACGAACGGCAGCACGTGCTTCCGGCCGTCACGCGTACCGGCGGCGAGGTGGCCCTTGTTGACCGAGTCCTTGAAGTCGAGGCCGTCGATGTTGGCGCCGAGGTCCTGGAACAGTCCCTGGCTCACCCAGTTCGGCACGTACACGATGTCCGCGGCGAACAGGTCCGGCAGGCTGCCGGAGCCGGCCGCCGCGCCCACCTTCGCGACGTAGTCGTCGTTGGGGACGACGGTCAGCGCGACCTTGTTCCGGTGGCTGGCGTTGTACGCCTCGACCAGCAGCTTCGCCTGCTTCTCGAGCGGCGCCCGGGTCCACAGCGTCAGCTTGCTGCCGTCGTCGAGCCCGTTCGGGCCGGCCTGGGCCAGTGCCCCGTCGTCGCCGCCGTCGTCGCCGCAGGCCGCCGCGCCGAGAACCAGCACGGCCGCCGTGAGCCCGGCCAGCCACCGCCGTCCGCGTCGGCTCGGTGTGATCGTCATGTCGGCCTCCCGTTCTCTGAGGGAGCCGGAGCCGGCTCCACGGCTGAAGCGGTAAGCGGTTGCCGATGCCGGCCCTCGGGCTCAGCCCGGCGAGGTGGGCCGAGAATTCTCCGAAAACCTTTTCGGAGAATTCTCGGCGTCCACTTAGGCAAGTGTCAATACCTCGATCCGGAGGGTGGCGTGTGGCGCCTCGCCGCACCGGCACCCCCGGCCGGCCACCGGGTCAGCTCACCGCGCCCGGCGCCGCCGGCGTCACGGCCCTGGTCAGGCTCCGGGGGCCGGCGCGGGTCGCGGCGACGGGCCGGGCGTTGCGGCCGGGTCACCGTGGGCGGCGAGCGACGCGGCGTACGCCGGCCAGGGCGGTCACCGCGTACCCCGCCCGGATCCCGTACGCGCACAGCGCGCCGACCACGAGGGGTCCGGCGATCCACAGCGCCGCACCCGCCCAGCCGATGCCGACCGAGCCACCGACGGTCGCAACGGTCACGAGCACGCCGGGCATCGCCACGAAGCCGCCGGTCAGGTAGCGCCACCACCGTGCACCGGCGCCTCGCCGCATCGCCCACGGCACGAGCGCCGCCGCGCCGGCGAACCGTGCCGTGCTGCGGGACCGGCCCCGCAGCACGAGCGGCGCGGCCACGAGGAGCGCCGGCAGCAGCGTGAGCAACGCGATGCCGGGGCCGAACCGCCGGACGACGCCCTGTTCGCCGGAGTCCGCGCCGAGCGGGTCCACCGGCACCGCGGACGGCAGCAGGAAGCTCACGCACACGGCGATCAGCACACCGGCGGCCACCGCGACCACTGACAGCGTCCGGGCGGCCCGCTCCGCGCCGTCCCGGACCGGCAGGCCCAGTTCCTCCCGCGCCTGGCCCGCCACCGCGCTCGGTGCGCCGAGACCGGCGAGGATCTCGGCGGTGTCGCGTCCGCTGTCCAGCGCGTCGGCGATGTGCGCGCAAGACATGTGGCGCGAGGGGTCCGCGGCACGCCGCGCTCGGCGTACCGCGGACCGGCGTCGCGGGGGTCGGTCAGAGCGTCTTGTACGAGCCGAAGGTGCCGCGCGTCGTCCAGCCCCGGAACAGGCCGAGCCCGTACCCGTGCCCGCTGCAGTCGGCGGACTGGTAGCCGATGACGTTCTGGAAGCCGCCGCTCCAGCCGAGCAGCCAGTCGGCGTCGGCCGGGAACGGGCGGCACAGGTCGTCCGGCGCGGCCTGCCGGGCGACCACGGCGAGCGGATCGCTGGAGTAGAAGACCAGGCCCGTGTCGGGGTTCGGGATCGTGGCCGGCTCGGCGGCGGCGGGCGCGGCGAACAGCGGGACGGTCAGGGCCGCGGCGGCGAGACCGGCGGCGATTCGCATGGTGGACGTGCGCATTCTGTCCTCCAGGGACGGTGGGCGGCCAAGAGGGGGCGGCGGTTTCCCACCCCGTCAGGAGCGATGCGCATCGATGCCAACGGTGCCGCAGGAAGGTTGAGTTGTCAACCAAATCAGTGTCAGGCATCGACCAACGTGTATTGACACATTTTGTTACGGCGGTGATAGTAACTGCAAAAGCTCCCGCCGGTCCCTCCGCGGGGACGCATCGCGGCGGCGCCACACCGACGTGGCCGACCCACCGCCACCACCACCATCCAGGGAGCGCCGTCACGACGTGTCCCCTGGAGGGCGCATGAGAAGACGATCGAAGATCTACGCGGGGCTCGCAGCCGCCCTCGTCCCGCTCGCCTCCGTGGTCGTGGCGCTCGGCGCGACACCCGCGGGTGCCGCGATCGGCGGCTCGGGGCCCTACCCCGCTGACTACGAGACCTCGTCGAGCCTGCCCAACCACACCATCTTCCGGCCCCAGACGCTCCCGTCCGAGCGCCTTCCCGTCCTGGTCTGGGGCAACGGCGGCTGCTCGGCCAACGGCCTGTCGCAGGGCAACTTCCTGCGCGAGATCGCCTCCCACGGCTTCCTCGCCATCGCCAACGGCGCACCGAACGGCTCCGGCTCCACGAACGCCCAGATGCTCACCCAGTCCATCGACTGGGCCGTGGCGGAGAACTCCCGGCCGGGCAGCAGGTACTACAACCGGATCGACACCACGAAGATCGCCGTGGCCGGGTTCTCCTGCGGTGGCCTGGAGGCGTACGCGGTCTCGAACGACCCGCGCGTCACCACCACCGGCATCTTCAGCAGCGGCCTGCTCAACGACGCCGACGACTACCAGCTGCGGCGACTGACCAAGCCGATCGCGTACTTCGTCGGCGGGCCGAGCGACATCGCGTACCCGAACGCGATGGACGACTGGGGCAAGCTGCCGGCCGGGCTGCCCGCCTTCATGGGCAACCTGAACGTCGGGCACGGCGGCACGTACGACCAGACCAACGGCGGCGAGTTCGGCCGGGTCGCGGTGCTCTACCTCAAGTGGCGCCTGAAGGGCGACGTCGGCGCCGGCGCGAACTTCGTCGGCCCGGACTGCGGTCTGTGCCACAGCCAGTGGAGCGTCCAGCAGAAGAACCTGACGCTGGACGGCCCGCCGCCCACCACGCCCCCGCCCACGACCCCGCCGCCCACCACGCCCCCGCCCACCACGCCCCCGCCGGGTGGGGCCTCCTGCACCGCCGTCTACGCCGTCCAGGACCAGTGGAACGGTGGCTTCGTCGCCAACGTGACCGTGACCGCCGGGAGCACCGCGCTGACCGGCTGGCGCGTGACGCTCACCCTGCCGGGCGGCGCCGCGATCAGCTCGTTGTGGAACGGCGTGCCCAGCGGCACCAGCGGCACCGTCACCGTGGCCAACCAGAGCTACAACGGACGGCTGGGCGCGGGCCAGAGCACCACCTTCGGATTCCAGGGCACCGGGACCGGCGGCGGCACCACCGCCACCTGCGCCGGTAGCTGAACCACCTCGGCGGGGCCGGCGCGGACCCCGGCCCCGCCCGAGGTGAGTATCGTCTCGCCGGGACGCCCGGCCGCCCGCCGGTCCGTCGTGGACGGTTCGGGCCCGCCCTCGGGAAGACTGCCTGCTAGCGCTACCGGCAGCGGCCGGAGATGAACGCGACGTACACCGGAAAGCCCTGCGCCGTAAGCCTTTCCGCCATCCACACGAAGTTGACATGGTAGATGGTTGGGCTAGGGTTCCGCCGAACGGTTGTCACCGAGGCAGGTATCCGGTCACCACGAGGACGGCATGACGGCACAGTGCAGTGGCTTCGACATCCGCTTGCTGGGCAATCTCCGGATCACGTACGCCGGGCGGGAACTGCCACTGCGCTCGGCTCAGCGCCGGGCCGTCTTCAGCGCGCTGGCGCTCACCCCGGAGCGGGGCCTGTCCCGGGACGAGCTGATCACCGCCGTCTGGGGTGACCACCCGCCGGCCAGCGCGACCGGCAACCTCTACACGTACGTCTCCGCCCTGCGCCGGATGCTCGAACCGGACCGTGACAGGTGGTCCTCCGGCCGGGTGCTCACCTCCGAGGGCGGCAGCTACCGGCTGCACCTCGACGCCGACGCCGTCGACGTGCACCGCTTCGAGCGGTTGCGCGAACGCAGCCGCGCGCCCCGCGCCACCGGGGACACCGCCGGCGAACTGGCCGCCCTGGACGCCGCGCTCGCGCAGTGGCGGGGCGACGAGGCGCTCGTCGGCGTACCGGGACCACGGGCCGCCGGCCACCGGATCCGGCTGGGCGAGCTGTACCTGACGACAGTGGAACGGCAGGCCGAGCTGATGCTGGGCCTCGGACGCGGCGCCGAGGTCGTCGACCGCCTGCTCGCGCTCGTCGACCGCCACCCGGCCCGGGAGAGCCTGTACGCGGTGGCGATGCGCGCGCTCGCCGCGCAGGGGCGTACCGCCGAGGCACTCGCGCTCTACGCCACGCTGCGGGACCGGCTGGTCGAGGAGTCGGGCACCGAACCCGCCGCCGCCGTCCGGCAGATCCACGAACAACTGTCGGCCGGCACCGCGGCCCCGGCACGCGGCCCCGGCCCGGCCCCGCGGCGGCACCCCGGCTTCCGGGGCCGCTCCGCCGCGCTGGCCCGGCTGCGGTCGGCGGTCACCGGCCTGGCCGGCGGACGCGGCGGCAGCGTCTGGATCAGCGGCGAGGCGGGCATCGGGAAGTCGGCGCTGCTGGCCGAGGGGCTGAGCGGCGCGGCCCCGCTCGGCGTCCAGGTCGGCTGGGCCGTCGGCGACGAGCTGGCGTACCGGATGCCGTTGAGCATCGTGCTGGAGTGCCTCTCCCTGGGCAACGACGCGGACGGCCTGCCCGCCTCGCTGCACGCCTGCACGGCCGGGGCACCGCCGACCATGACCGTGATCGACACGGTGCAGCGGTTCGTGGTGGCGCGGTGCGCCGAACGGCCGCTGCTGCTGGTCCTGGACGACCTCCAGTGGGCCGACGACATGTCGCTGCTGGTCTGGCACGCGCTGCACAAGCTCACCACGCGGCTGCCGCTGCTGCTCGTCTCGGCCGCCCGCCCGGTTCCGGCCGGATACGAGGTGCGGCTCCTGCGCCGGGTGCTGCCCCGCGACGGCACCACGCTCGTCGAACTCGGTCCGCTCGACGACGACACCGCGACCGCGCTCGTACGCGACTGGTCCCGTCCGCCCGGCCCGGAACCCGGCACCACCCGCTCGTTCGTCGCGGCGGCCGCCGGGAACCCGTACTACCTTCGTCATCTCGTCCTCGCCGACCGCGACGGCCGGACCGCCGACACGCCCGGACCCGAGCTGACCGACGCGGTCTCCCGGCACCTGCAACCGCTCGCCGACGACACCCGTCAGTTGCTGCGGGCGATCGCGTTCCTCGGCAACAACTACCTGGTCGCCGACCTGGCCGCGGTCACCGGCAAGTCGGCGCCGGAACTCGTGCCCGCGGTGGAGGAGGCGCTGGCCGCCGGGGTCCTCGTCGAGGACGGGCGCCGCCTGCGGTTCCGGCATCCGGTCCTGCGCCGGGTCCTGCGCGGCGCGATCCCGACCGCGCTGCGGGTGCTGATGCACAGGCAGTTCGCCCAGCGGCTCGCCGAAGCAGGTGGCGACCTCGGCCGGGTCGCGGGCCAGTTGCTGGCCGGACCGGTGCCGGTCGACGCCTGGGTGCAGGACTGGCTGACCACGCACGCCGCGCAACTGGGCGCCGTCGCCCCCGCGCCCGCGATCGCGGTGCTGCGGCACGCCGTCGCCTCGCCCGGCCTCTCCGCGCCGTCCCGCGAGCTGCTCACCGCGGAACTGGCCCGGGTGCTGCACCGCTGCGGGCTGCCCGCGGGCGCCGAGGCGAGCTGGGTGTCGGCGCACACCGGGGACGCCGCGACGCGCGCCGAGATGAGCCGGATCGCCGGCCCGGGCGGGCCGTCCCCGAGCGTCGGACCGGCGGTCGTCGGGCACCGGTGAGGAGACTGCGCGTCACCGTTCTGGGGCCGGTACGCGCCTGGAACGGCGAGGTCGAGATCGACCTCGGACCGGCCCGGCGGCGGGCCCTGTTCGCGATGCTGGCCGCGAACGCCAACCGCCCGGTCACCCGCGCCGAGCTGATCCGGGCGCTGTGGGGCGACTCGGCGCCGAGCGCCGCGGCGGGCAACATCTACACCTACGTCTCCGGCCTGCGGCGCAGCCTGGGCCCGGCCGGGGGGATGCTGCGCTCCGGCCGCGCCGGGTACACGTTGCGCCTCGACCCGGGCGCGCTGGACGCCGACCGGTTCGAGGCGCTGTGCGAGGCCGCAGTGGCACCGGCCGCGGCCGGGCGGCCCGCACCGGCCGTCGCGCTGCTCGACGAGGCGCTCGCGCTGTGGCAGGGCGAGCCGTACGCGAACGTCACCGGACTCTTCGCCGACCTCGACCGGCACCGCCTGACCGAGATGCGGATCGCCGCGGCCGAGCGGCGGGCCCGGCTGGTCCTGACCGGCGGCGGCGACGACGCGCTCATCGCCGACCTGACCGCACTGGTCCGCGACCACCCGCTGCACGAGCCGTTCCACGAGCTGCTGATGTGTGCGCTGCACCGGGCCGGCCGGGGCACCGAGGCGCTCGACGTCTTCCACGCGGCGCGCCGGGTGCTGGTGGACGAACTCGGGGTCGAGCCCGGCCCGGCGCTGCGCGAGTTGCAGAGCCGGATCCTCGCCGAGCCGGCGGCGGCCCCTCCGGCCGTACCGGTGACGCCGGTAGCGGAGGTGCCGGCAGCGGTGGCCGCGCCGCCCGTACCGCAGCGGGGCCGGCTGGTCGGACGCGACGCCGAACTGGCGCTGCTGCGCGACCTGCTGGACGCGGTGGGCGAGGGCCGCAGCGCGATCGTGTGGATCGAGGGTGAGCCGGGCATCGGCAAGTCCGCGCTGCTCGACGCGACGCTGCACGAGGCGCGTGCGCGAGGCCACCGGGTCGCGCGCGGCAGCGCCGAGGAACTCAGCAGCCGCATCCCCCTGCACGTGATGCGCCGGGCGCTGCGCCTGGAGGACGCGCCGCACGACGACCCGGCGACGGCTGTCGACCGGGTGCTCGACCACGTCCGCCGGCTGACCGCCGAGGGCCCGCTGGTCCTGGCCGTCGACCATCTCCAGTGGGCCGACGAGGTGAGCCTGCTCGCCTGGGAGCGGCTGGCCGCGCTGACCCGGTGGCTGCCGCTGCTGCTCGTCGCGACCGCCCGGCCCGAGCCCGGCCGCCGCGACCTGGCCCGGCTGCGGCGCGGCGTGAGCACCCGCGCCGGGCACCTGATCCGGCTCACTCCCCTGCCCCCGTCGGACATCGAGCAGATCTTCGGCCGGACCGTTGGCGTGCCGCCCGGCGCCACGCTGCGGTCGCTGGCGCCGCTGGCCGCCGGCAACCCGCTGTACGCCCGGGAACTGGTCACCGGCCTCGTGGCGGAGGACGGGGTACGGGTGGTCGACGGGCTCGCCGAGGTCGACGCGCGGGCCGACGACATGCCGCGCTCGCTTCTGGACACCGTGCGGGCCAGCCTCGACCACCTCTCCCCCGGCGCCCGGGAGGCGCTGCGCTACGCCGCCCTGCTCGGCGACGAGTTCGCCGTCACGGAGGTCGCGGCGGTCACCGGGCGGACCCCGTTCGACCTGATGGCCGATCTGGAGGAGGCGGTCGCCGCCGACGTCCTCGTGGACGCGGGCAGCGAGCTGGCGTTCCGGCAACCGGTGCTGCGGCGGGCCCTCGCCGGCAGCATCCCCGCCGCGCTACGGCCGACGCTGCACCGGCACGCGGCGCAGGCGCTCGCGGACAACGGCGGCCCCGTCACCCGGGTCGCCGACCACCTGCTCGCCGGGCCGCCCGAAGTGGACGAGTGGCTGGTGGGCTGGCTGGTCGCGCACGGCGCCGAGCTGTCCCGGCAGGCCCCGGAGGCGGCCCGCGAGCTGGTACGCCGCGCCCTGGCGAGCCACCGGCTGCCGCCGGCGCAACGGGCGACGCTCGCCGCCCTCCTCGACGGTCTCGACCGGTAGCGCCTCGGCGCTCGGCCGGTACAGCGCCTCAGCGCAGCCCGGGAACGCCCGTGAACCGGCGTGCGGCGGCCGCCGGGACCGGCGTACCCGGGCCGGTGCGGCGCACGAGGTGCTGGCGCAGGGCGGCCAGGGCGAGGGCGTCGAAGCGTACCCGCCCGTCCACGGGCGGCTCCTCCACCGCCAGTTCCCGCAACAGCAGCCGGGCGGGTGCACCGGCCTCGGGCTCCTGCACCTGGAGCACCGTGAACGCCGTACCGGGGAGGAACAGCACCCGGGCGGGCACGCCGTCGCCGGTCTCGAACGCCGCCGTGCGCCGCGCGGTCGCCGACCAGATCAGCACCTCGACCGTGCCCGGCAGGTCGGCGGGCGGCTCGGCGAGGGCGTTGGTGAACCCCCAGTCGGTGAGCACCCGCCGCTGCGCGATCCGGCGCAGGTCCGCCGTGGTCAGCCCGGCGCCTGCGTACGCGACGCCACGGTGCACGGGCAGCCGGCGTACGCCCGCTGACACGCACCTGGCGAACGGCACGTGTCCGCCCGGCTCGGCGGACCGCAGCGCCTGGTCGAGGCCGTCGCCCGCGGCCGAGAGGTAGAGGCGGACGGCTGTCGCGTACTCCACCGCGTCGGCGCCGCCGGCGAGCGCCGGATGCGCGGCGAGCACGTCCGCCACGTCGGCGGAGACCGCGGCGATCTCGCGGCGGAACGCGCGCCGGAACCAGGTCCGCTCCTCGTCCAGGTCGGGGCCGGGGCGTACGCCCCGCGCGTCGTCGCCGGGGGTGCGCTGGAAGCGGACGGGCGCCGGTGCGGGACGGTGCACCGGCAGCGTCATCGTCGGGCTGGTCGCCCAGCCCGCGCCGCCGTCGAGCACCGGTCCGGCCGCGTCGGGCGCCGCCGCCTCCGGTCCGTTCGCGTCCGGCCCGATGCCGTCGAGCCCGGCGACGCCCGGCCCGGCCCCGGGAAGCCCGGCCGCCTCCGACCCGACAACGCTCAGCCCGGCCCCGGGAAGCCCCGCCGCGTCCGGCCCGGCATCGTGAGGCCCGGTCGCTTCTGCCCCTGGGCCGGGAAGCCCGGAGCCGCCCGGCAGGGGCGTGTCCGGCGGGGCGGCGGGACCGGCGACTGCGGGAACGGTCGCGGCCACCTCGCCGGCCGACGGGGCGGGCGGGCCGGCCACGGCGACGGGCACCGGCTCCGGGACGGGCGCCGGCACCGACGGCGCGGGGAGCAGGTCGGCGGCGTGACCCGTCGTGTGCCGGTACGTCCCGGCCTCGATCCCGCGCGCCGAGAGCCCTGGGCGTCCCGGCGCCACGAGCGAGGACGGCTGCACCGCCGCGCGCCTGCGGGTCGCCGGGTCCAGCCGCGCGGCCAGGTCACCGGCCAGTTCCCGGTGGCGGTCGGCAGCGGCCGGCGCCGGGTCGTCCACGACCAGGCGGACCCGGTTCGGATCCATCGGCACCGCGCGGATCCGGTCGGCGTGGCGGGGCGGCTCCGGGGCGCGCAGCCAGAGGCCGGACGGGATCACCTCGACCACCGCGTCGTGGGCGTACTGGTAGACGCGCGGGCCGACCGGCTCGCCGAGTTCCGGCGGCGCGCGGTGACGCAGGATGCGCGGCGTCACCGCCTTCGCCCCCAGCGTCTCCCGGGGCCGGTAGGCCAGCTCCTCGGCGAAGACCTGCCAGCCGGGCCGCCCGTCGGCGTCGACAGTGAACATGGCCGGGCCGTCGGGCCGGCCGCTGGGCACGCCGGTGAAGACGCGCACCGGGCTGCGCAGCAGGTCGGCCAGCGCCTGCCCGAACTGCTCGCCGTCGGGCAGCGCGACCGGGCCGTACTGGACGAAGCGGGCGTGCTCGCGCCCCTCCGGCGCCAGGCCGCGCCAGAACCGGGCGATGTCGTCCAGGCGCAGCGGCGCCGTCCCGGGGCAGCCCACCAGGACCGGCATGGCGTCCGGCAGGCACGGCATCGTCGAGGTGAGGTGGCTTCCGTGTACGGCGACGGCGGCCTCGTCGCGGCTCTCCCGGAGCCAGACGCCGCCGGGCAGCGGCTCGGCGGCGCAGGTCGAGCTGATCGTCAGGTGGTCGACGGCGGCGCCGTCCCAGGCCGGTACGGGATAGCGCTTCGACTGCCAGACCGGCGTGTGGCCGCGCCGGTAGCAGACCCAGCCGCCGAGATCGGTGGCGTGCACGAACAGCAGTCCCGCCGCACCCGGGATCATCCGTCCGAACGGGGCGATCACCGGCCGCCCCAGCCGGTCGGAGAGCCACTGGCCGGCGAGCGCCCCGGTCTCCGGGCGGGCGCCGCAGACCACCAGCCGGATGCCCCGGCGCAGGCGTTGCCGGCGCAGCTCGGTCGCGACCGTGTCCCAGATGTCGAACGGCAGTTCGTGTTGCAGGTCCAGGATCACGATGTCGTTGTCGGGATCCCGGTCCACCGACAGCGCGACCGTACGGGCCTCCGTGCTGATCCGCTCGCTGGCGTGCAGCACCAGGGCGTTGCCGACGGTGTGGCGCGTGATCACCTCAGATCATGCCGGAGCGCAGGGCGTAGGCCACCGCGTGCGAGCGGTTGCGCAGCTTCAGCCGGTGGTTGAGGCCGTAGATGACGTTCTTCACAGTGCGTTCGGAGTAGCGCAGCTCGTCGGCGATCTCGTTGGTGTCGAAGCCCTCGGCCATCAGCCGCAGCACGTCGATCTCGCGCGCGGTCAGGCCGGAGGCGTTGAGCCCGTTGGGGTTGAGCACGTCGCGCTGGAGCCGTTCGATGTGCTTGAGCAGCTCACCCACCAGGTTCGGGGGCAGCACGCCGCCGCCGGAGGCGGCCGCCCGGACGCTGTGCACGAGGCGTTCGGCGGTGACCGCCACGCGCGGCAGGACCGCCACCACCCGGCACTCCACAGCGGTCAGCAGCTCCTGCTCGCTGACCTCGGTCGTGATCAGGACGACCGGGGCGCCGATCTCGGTCGCCGCGAGGCGCAGCATGGCGATCACGTCGGTGGTGAGCCGCTCCGCGGCGACGACGAGCACCTGCGCCCGCGTCCGGTCCGCGCTGTCCAGCAGCGTGATGTCGGAGCGCGACCGGAGGTGGGCGGTCAGGCCGGTGTGGGTCAGCGGGTCGGGCGCGTGCACAAAGACGGCAACTTGCTCCACAGCCATCTCCATCACTGTCAGTAGGGGCTGACAGTCTCATGGAGAGTCCTTCAAGAAATCTCCACACTCTCTTTCCTGATGGCGTCGAGCCATGAAGATCTGCCCATAACCGCTGGCCAGACTTTTTTCAGTCAGTGAAGATTGATTTCGACGGGGCCCATCTTCTCCGTCGCGAGCTTCCCGGCGTTCGCGGCGGCGGCCTGGATCGCCTCCATGATCGCCGTCTGCAACGACGCTGCGTCACGCTGCTCGTACACCCGTGGGTCGACCCGGACGGCCTGGACCTTGCCCAGGCCGCTGGCCATGACCACCACAGTGGCGTCCTGGGAGCGGCCGGTGACGATCGCCCGCTCCAGCTCCGACTGCGCGTTGCGCATCTGGTCCTCCAGGCGCTGCGCGTTCTCCATGAACTCCTGGAACGAGGGTGGGATCGGCGTGGACTCGGGCTGCATGCCGGGCCTTTCTGTGTGTGGGCGGGTGGTCAGCCGACGGCGGCCAGGCCGCCGAGCCGCTCGCCGGCCGCCGGGCCGGGCGCGGCCAGGTCGGCGAGCGCGAGGGTACGGGAGCCGGTGCGCCGGGTCAGCGCGAGCGAGAACTGGTGGGCGGCGTGGACTGTGCGCTCGGGCAGCCGGCCGGCCATCTGCGTCAGCGCGGCCCGGACGTCGTCGGGCACCTCATGGCCCCGCCGCACCAGGTGCCGCAGCACGACGGTGGCCAGCTCGTCGGTGCTGAACTCGGGCACCGACCACTGCTGGCCGAACACCTCGTTCACCGCCGGCACCGCGGTCCGCAGGTTCGCCAGCGCCGCCTCCTCGCCTGTCAGCACCACCACCGGATCGCCGAGCCGGGAACGCATCCGGCTCACGAGCGCCTCGGCGATCTCCGGCGCGACGCCGGAGGAGTCGTCGACGTAGTCGAGCTGGAGCACGCCCCCGGCCGCGTCGTCGAGGACCGCGTCCACCAGGCTCCCGGCCTGGCCGGGCCACTGCGGCGCCAGTTCCCGGCTCGTGCTCACCCGCACCAGCTGGCCGACCGGCACCAGGCCCAGCTCCGACAGGCATGCCGCGTACAGCCGGGCGTACTCGCTGCGGCCGCTCCCGGCCCGGCCGCCGAGCAGCACGTTGCCGGTGCGGCCGGGGCCGCGCCGGCGGTTGCGTCCCTCGCAGAGCTGCAACAGCGTCTGCCCGGCCGCCTCCTTGACGCGCTGCCCGCCGACCAGGCCGCAGATCCGCTTCCAGCTGCGGGCCGCGTTGATCGCGCCGGTCGGGTCGGTCGCCGCGTCGGGCTGCTCGCCCTGCTCGACCGGCAGGTCCTCCAGCAGCGCCAGCTCGGGTTCGACGTCGGCGGCGGTGAGCCGGTTGAGTTCGCTGTCCTTCGTGGGCGGCGTGGTCGCCAGGCGCGACGCCTGGTTGTTGATCAGCGCCTCGAACAGCTTGCGGGCCACCCGGCCGTTGCCGAACGTCGCGTTCTTCGGCACCCGGGTGAAGTACGCGGTGAGCGCGTCCACCGCGTCGTCGGTCAGCTCGTAGTAGTGCTTGCTGACCAGGTTCGATGTGATGGTGACCAGTTCCTCGACGGAGTAGTTCGGGAACTCGACGGTACGGGTGAAGCGGGACGCCATACCCGGGTTGGAGGCGAGGAACTGCTCCATCAGCTCGGAGTAGCCCGCGACGATCACCACCAGCTCGTCGCGGTGGTCCTCCATCATCTTCATCAGCGCGTCGATGGCCTCCTGACCGAAGTCCGGCCCGGAGCCGCCCGAGCCGCTGGACAGCGTGTACGCCTCGTCGATGAAGAGCACGCCGCCGAGCGCCTTGGTGACCAGCTCGGTCGTCTTGATCGCGGTGGAGCCGATGTACTGGCCCACCAGGTCGGCCCGGGCCGCCTCGACCATGTGGCCCTTGGACAGGATGCCCAGCTCCTTGAGCACCGAGCCGTACAGGCGGGCCACTGTGGTCTTACCGGTGCCGGGCGGCCCGGCGAAGACCAGGTGCCGGCTCATCGGCGGCATCGGCAGGCCCATCTGGAGCCGGACCTGCGACATCTTGATCAGGTTGATCAGCGCGGTGACCTCCTGCTTCACCCCGCGCAGACCGATCAGCCCGTTCAACTCGCGAAGCGGCTCGCTCAGCTCGTCCGCGCCGCTCTCCGCCGCCGTACCCTCGTCGCCGACCACCGGGGCCGGCGCGGCGGACGGCGGACCGGCGGGCGCCGGGGTGGCTTGCGGGCGGCCCACGGTCAGCGCCTCGGTCGTCACCGTGGCGCCGGGCCCGCGGCGGACGTCCTCGCCGCCGCTGTCGCGCACCACGCACCGGGTCAGCGCCACCGGCTCCACGGTGTCCACGCCGATGCCGGCCCCGCCGCTGCCGAACACCTCCCCGTCGCTCACCGACCCGCGGGAGCCCGCCTCGAAGACGATCCCGTCGGCCCGGGCGTCGCGCACCCGGGTCTGCGTGACGGACGCCGACCCGGTGACCCGCAGGCCGTCGCGGGCCGCGCCGACGATCTCGCTGTCGCCGAGCTGGAGCGTCCCCTCGGCCAGCACGCCCGCGCCCCGCAGCAGGGACGCGCGCAGCGTCAGGTCGGCGCCTGCGCCCACCCGGACGCAGGCCACGCCGGTTCCGGTGAGGCGGGCCTCGTGCACGACGCCCCGCGCGGGGCCGGTCAGCGCGAGCGCTGTCGCCTCGCCCGCGTCCACCACCAGGTCGGTGCCCTCCAGCGAGGCGCCGTCCTGGACCAGCACCCCGCCGCCCGTGGTGATCTCGGCGCGCAGCCGCTGGAGCACGACAGCCGACTCACCGGTGAGCACGGCGACGTTGTCGCGCGTGCCCCGCACGGTCAGCCCGAGGAAGCGGGGCGAGCCGCCGGTGACGGCGACCCCGACCGGCGCGTCCTGGACCGTGCAGTCGGTGAAGGTCGGGCGGCCGCCGCCGAGCACCTGCACGGCGGTGTGCCCGGCACCGCCGAACGTGCAGTTGCGGAACGACGGCGACGCGCCCTCGGCGATGTGCGCCGACTGCACCGCGGCGCCGGTGAACGTCGAGTCGCTGATCTGCACGTCGCCTTCGCCGCGCACGAAGACGTCCACGTTGCCGCTGCCGGTGACGGCCAGGCCGCGGATGCGCGCCCAGGCGCGCTGCTCGACCACGAGGGCGGGCTTGCCGGCCCCGGTGATCTCGCACTGCTCGATCGTGAGCCGGGCGTCGCCGCCGGCACACACGCTGTTCGCGCCGGCCGTGCGCAGGCGGCAGCGGCGCAGCGTCAGGGCGCTCTGCTCCCCCACCACGACGCTGCTCGTGGCGACGTCGTGGACGTCGGTGTCCTCGATCGTGCTCGACCCGGCCGACATCACCACCACACCCGCGCCCGCCGAGCTGGTCACGTCGCAGCCGCGCAGCGCGACGGTGCCCTGCATCCGGGCCAGCAGCGTCACCCAGGAGGCGCCGCTGACCCGGCAGTCGTCGAGCGCCACCTCGCCCGCGTACACGTCTACCGCCGCCAGCGTCGTGTCGGCGCTGCTGAGCGTGATGCCGCGCAGCTGGGCGCCCTCACCGCGGACGACGAGGACGCTGCCCTCCTCCACGTGCACCTCGACGGTGCCGGGCCGGGCCGCGCTGATCGTCACTCGGTCACCGACCACGAGCTTCTCGACGTACCGGCCGGGGTGGACGTCGATAGTGGCGCCGGGCTCGGCCCGGGACAGCGCGGAGCCGATCGTCGGGTACGAGCCCGGCTTCCGGTCGCCCACCACAAGAACCTGCCGACTCACCGCGTCATCCCTTCCGGTCCAGCCCGGGCAGCACCCGCAGGCGCCCGCGGGCCGCCGCGCCGATGCGTACCCGGGGCTCGGCCGTGGCCCAGCGGTCCACGCTGCGCCGCAGCGACGTGATCGCCAGCTCGTCGAGCGAAACCCGGTTGGAGTCGACCCGGCCGGTGTCGTCGATCTCGTTGGCGCCGATCTCCCGCAGCAGGACCGCGCCGCGCTCACCCTCGGCGGGCCGGCGCAGGTCCAGCACCTTGAAGTTCGTACCGGGCAGGAACAGCACCCGGTCCTCGACGTGCTCGTCCCCCTCCGGCTCCAGCAGGCTGGTCCGGCGGGCGGTCATCGACCAGATCAGCACGTCGGTGTCGCCGTCCTCGGACGCGCACGGCTGGGTCAGCGCGTTGACGAAGCTCCAGTCGGTCACCAGCCGCCGGTCCTGGTAGAGCGCCCACTCCCCGGCGGTCGGCGACAGCCGGTAGACGGTGGTGCCCCGGAACGACGGCATCCGGGAGACACCGGCCACCACGCAACGCGCGAACGGCACGTGCGGCCCCTTGCGGCCGGAGCGCAGACCCGCGTCGACACCCGGTCCGCGACCGGTCAGATAGAGCCGCAGCGCTACCGAGTCGGCGAGCACGTCCTCGGTGGACACGCCCGAGCCCTGCATGCCCGGGTGCTCGGACATGATCCGGGACACCGAGCTGGCCATCACGTCGAACTCGCGGCTGAGCGTGCGGCGCAGCCATGCGCGCTCGTCGGCGAGCCCCTTCTTCTCCGACAGCAGCGCGCCCGCGCCGGCCGAGGGCACCGGCTGCACCCGCGCCTCGGCGGCCACCTCCGGCGGTTCGGCGTTCTCCGACGGCGTGGCGGCGTTCGACGGCTCGGCCTGTCCGTCGGGCTCGGCGGTCCGCGCGGGCGCGGCCACGTGCGACGGACCGGCTCCGGCGGGCGGGGCGGGCGGCAGGTCGACCGCGACGGCAGGCAGCGACGGCAGGGCCGCGACCGGCGCCGGCCCGGCCGCCACCGGCGGCGTCGCGAGCGCCTGGCCGAAACCGGCGGGCATGGTCGGCGGCGCCGGCTCGCCGAAGCCCGCCGGCATGGTGGGCGGCGCGGGGTACGTGTCGTGTCCGGCGTCCTCGACGGGTGCCGCCGAGGGCCCGCTCCCGGAGTCGGCGGCGACCACCGGTCCGTCGGCGGCGCCAGGCCCGGCAGGTGCGGCAGGCACGGCGGGTGTGACCGGCTCACCGGCGGCGATCGGCGGCGTGGGTGCGGACACCACCACGGGCACCACCGGCGGTGCCGTCGGCAGTGGCACAGCAGGTGGAGGCGGCAGCTCGGACACGACCGGCGGCGCAGGCGGTGCGGGCAGCTCGGAGACGAGCGGCACGGCGGGCGGTTCCGGCAGCTCCGCCACGACCGGCGGCGCAGGCGGCTCGGAGACGACCGGAGGCGCTGCCGGGAGCGGCACCGCGGGCGGAGCCGGGAGCGCGGACACGAGCGGCACCACGGGCGGAGCCGGCAACTCGGACGCGATCGGCGCAACAGGGGGCGGCGGCAGTGCGGGCGCGACCGGAAGCGGCACCGCGGGAGGTGCGGCCGGCTGTTCCCGGCCGGCGGGGAGGGGCGGGACCGGCGCGGGAACGGCGACCACCACACTGTCCGCCGCGGGCGGTGCGACAGGCGCGGGCGGGGCGACCTCCATGTACGCGGGCACCGGCACGGTCGCGCCCACCGCCCGCATCTCGGTCTCCAGGTCGATGACCACCTCGGCCCGGCTGGCCGGTTTCGCGCCGGGCACCAGCACCGACGCGGGCATCAGCGCGCGGCTCGTACCGGCCATGCCGTCGACGCGTGCGGCCAGGTCGAGCGCCAGCTCCCGCATCCGGTGGGCGGTGGAGTGGACGGTGTCGTCGAAGACGAGCGTGCCGCTGCCCGCGTCGAGCATCGCGGACCGGACCTGCTCGGCGTTCTTCGGCTCGGCGGTGGAGCGTACCCAGAGGCCGGTCTGCACCACCTCGACCACCGCGCCGGGGGCGAACCAGTAGACCCGGGGCGCGACCTCCTCGGCGCCGGCCAGCGGCGGACGGTGGCTGAGCACAGTGGGGCGGCGGGCCCGCGAGTTGGGGTGCGCCCGGGGCGAGTAGGACAGTTCGAGCGCGTACGGCGCCCAGCCGAACGCCCCGTCCGGCAGCACGGTACGGATCTCGTACCGGTGCGGGCTGCCGATCGGCACGCCGGTGTAGCAGGTGACGTCGGTGTTCAGCAGGTCGGCGAGCGCCTGGCCGAACGCCTCGCCCTCGGGGATCCGGACCTCGCCGAACTGCACGAAGCGCACCCGCTGGCGGTTCTCCTCGTCGAGTCCGCGCCAGAAGCGCACCACGTCGTCGAGCGACAGCGGCGGCGTGCCGGGGCAGCCCAGCAGCACGGTCATCGTCTCCGCCTGGCAGGGCACGTACGCGGTGAGCCGCTGCCGTTGCGGGTCGACCACCTGCGGGGCACGGCTGCTGTGGATCCAGACCCCGGCCGGGATCGGCTCGATCTCGGCGGTGGCGCTGGACGGCCGGGTGTCGATCACGGCCCGGTCCCATCGCGGCGTCGGGTAGCGCTTGGCGTCCCAGGCGGGCGGACGGCCGGGCCGGAACCGCACCCAGCCGCTGCCCGGTGCGGAGTGGACGAACAGCGTTCCGGCGGAGCCGCGTACCAGGTCGCCGTCCGGGGCGATGACGGTGCGGTTGAGGCGTTCGGAGAGCCACTGACCGGCCATCGCCGCGGAGTTGCCGTGCCGGCCGCAGGCGATGAGCCGGATGCCGCGGCGGCGGCGCGGCAGCACCCCGGCCATCGCCTCCCACGCGCTGATCGGCATGCCGTCGCCGAGGTCGAGCACGACGACGTCGTTCTCCGCGTCCTCGATCACGGACAGCGCCAGCGACTGGGCCTCGGGACTGATGGCGTCCTCGGCGTGCACCACGAGGGCGTTGCCGACGGTGTGCTGGACGACGCCCTCGGGACGGTCCTTGCCGCCGCCGAACAGGTCCCGGATCCGGGTTGCCATGATCGACCTACCCCACTTCTGCGGCCGCGAGGGCCCTCATGCCCAGCGCCGGGCCCTGGGGCACCAGCGCGAGCAGCTCTCTCGGGAAGGGAACGTTCACGACCCGGTCGAGCTTCAGCGCCCGTACCGCGTCCTGGTCGCCGATCGGGTACGCCTTTCCGTCGTCCGCGATGTACGTGGGCAGGGGTTGCGCCGCACCGGGGCCGACCGGCGCCGGGAGCACCGCCATGCCGCTGCCGGGCGCCAGGAGCACCGTCGTGCGGCCGTCGGGGCGGACGCCGGAGCGGGCCAACGGGACGAGGACCGCGGTGCTGTCGAACCGCGTCCCGTCCACCGCGCTCTGGCGCAGGCACAGCGCGTACGGGCCGGGTTCCTGCGGGGTGAGGCCGGTCAGGTCGGGCAGCCGGGTGAGCAGCGACCGGTCGGCCGACATCCGGGCCGCGGCGAGGTCGGCGGCGCTCAGCTCCACCGGCTCCTCCCCGGAGGTGGCGGTGGCCAGCAGGAACTCGGTCCGGCTCAGCGGCGCGAGGCCGTCGCGGCGCAGCACCAGCAGTTGCTCCGCGCCGGTGTCGGGCCGCTGCCGGAACAGCGTGCCGATCGGGTACGAGCGGTCGCCGACCCGCCCGGAGCGGCCCTCGCCGGGGATCTCGGCCGGCGCCAGGTCCGGTCCGTCGGGCAGGAAGTCGAGCCAGTCCTGCGGGGCGGGCACCTTGCGGGTGGTGGTGGCGCCGAGCGCGGCGAGCACCGCCGGGTCGGCCACCCGGTGCCTGCGGCCGGCGGTCACCAGGTAGGTGGGTCCGTCGGCGGCGCGGACGACGGCGAAGCGGTCGGCCGGCAGCGGGACGGCCTCGGCGCGCGGGTCGAGGTTGAGGCCGAGGCGGTCGCCGGGTTCGTCGGTGACCGAGCCGGGCAGGCAGGCCAGCCACGGGCCGGCGACCATCGACCCGGTGGCGACCGACTGCGGGGCGCCGTCGATGCCGATCGACGGTCCGCGCGGAACGTCCTTGATCGACTCCTTCGAGATCAGCTTCACGGTTGCGCCACTGCCCTGGATCAGCATGGCCGAGGTCAGGTTCGGCGTCGGGCGCAGCACGCCGTCGAGGTAGACGTACCGGTTGCCGCTCTCCTTCTCCACCAGGATCACACCGCTCTTGGTGTACGCCTTGCTGCCGCCCGGGACGATCCAGCCGTAGACGGCGAACCCGGCCACGACCAGGACGCTGATGAGCACGCCGAAGGCCAGGCCGGTGACGGCACGCTGCCCGGGAATCTCCGCCGTGGACGGGTCGCCCTGCACCAGGGCGGAACTCAACCGGCCCATCATGAACTGGTGGGCGTGGACGTGGTCGCGCTGGGTCTGCACCGCCGGCTACCCGAAGAGTCCGCGGGCCCAGGCGTAGAGCCCCAGCACCTGGGCGAGCACCGGCAGCACGACCAGGCCGGTCGCGACGTCCAGCCCGCCGGCGGTGTACTCCCAGAACGGCAGCATGCGCCGCGGCCACGGCCGCAGCGCGGCCATCACCAGCGGCACCAGAAGGGCGACGAGCCCGCCGAGCAGGACGTACCGGCCGGTCGGGGCGAGCTTGTCGGAGAACATCAGGGCCACCATGAGGTAGCCGACGGTACCGGCCGCCACCAGGGCGACCCGCTGCCAGAACCCGAAGAAGGTACGCGAGCGCAACAGGATTGCACTCGATGTCACGAGCACGAGCGTCCACCCGGACCAGCCCGGCACCCGCATGGTGTGGTGCATCAGCACCG
The DNA here is from genome assembly GCF_007827635.1 of Micromonospora sp. CNZ296. Taxonomy (NCBI): domain Bacteria; kingdom Bacillati; phylum Actinomycetota; class Actinomycetes; order Micromonosporales; family Micromonosporaceae; genus Micromonospora; species Micromonospora sp. CNZ296. The sequence goes on along the minus strand of NZ_VISW01000008.1, from coordinate 255,536 downwards.
GCAGGACCAGGGCGGACGCGGTCATGCAGGCGGTCAGGTAGGTGTCCGCCTCGTCCGCGCGCGACTTGACCAGGTCGGAGTCCTCCGGCTCGATGTCGTACGACATGTCGGCGCCGGTCTTGGGCAGCTGCGGTCCGCGCAGCCGGGCCAGCTTCACCGCCGCCCGGGGCGCGATCACGATCAGCACCAGGATCACCGACACGGCCACCGCGGAGACCTGCGGCGCGGTGAGCGCGAAGCCGTCACCGGCCAGCAGCACGAGCACCACCATCGCGGCGGTCAGCGCGACGATCAGCAGCGGGGCGAACGGCATGACCGGCGTGACCGTACGCTGCGCGATCAGCAGGAACGCGGTCACCGCGACGACCGCGACGGCGGCGGCCAGCCCGGCGGCGGCGGTCCAGGCCACGCCGTCCGGGTCGCCGTCGACGGCGCTGGACGCGGCGACGGCCGCGAAGAACGCCGCGCCGCCGCCGAACAGCAGCGGGAACGCGCCGTCGGTCTGCTGGCGGGCGCTGACGATCGCCGCGGTGAACAGGCCGGCCGCGAGCACCGCGCCGGCGATCACCTGGGGCAGCACCGGGCCCCGGTCCACGAGTACGGCGGCGATCAGGCCCATCGCCACCAGGGAGAGGACGAGGAACAGCACCCGGCGGTACTCCGGCTGCCACCTGTCGGCCCGCCGGTTGACCACAGTGGCGACGCCCTCGGCCAGGTCGTCGAAGTCGAGTTCGGGCAGCGGGTCCTGTGCCGGGCGCAGGTGCAGTTCCTCGCCCTCCAGCCAGTCCAGGCTCTCCGGCGTGCCGGACAGCTCGAACGGCGGCTGGCCGAGGCGTTGCAGCACCCACGACTCGTCGGGCACCTCGCCGTCGGGCACCCGGGCCACGTCGGTGGTGTGCCGCACCAGCAGCGGCATCAGGTTCGCCACCGGCATCCGGGCCGGCACGGCCAGATCGGCCCGGCGGGCCGGCCCGATCACCGTGATCCGGCACAGTTGGTCGTTCAGCGCTGCGGTCACCAGCGAGCCTCTCTCATCGGGCCGTGTCCGACACGAAACCGGTCTGCATCAGGCGTACGCCGCGCCGGGTGACGAGCTGGGCGCGCCCGGGCGGCAGTTGACGGGGCTTCGCCTCGCCGAGGAACTTGCCCTCCTCCTTGGGGTAGGAGAAGAGCGTCGCGGGCGTGCCCAGCTCCCACATCCGCCGGATCACCGGGTCCATCATGGCCCGCATCGCGCCGGAGGTGCTCCGCGCGACGATCACGTGCAGGCCGATGTAGGCGCCCTGGGCCAGCAGCGGCAGGAGCGGGTCGAGCGTCGAGCCCATCCCGGTGCTCTTGGTCATCAGGTCGTAGTCGTCGACGATGACGAACAGCTCCGGCCCCTCCCACCAGTCGCGCTTGCGCATCCGCTCGGACGAGACGTCCGCCCCGGGCATCCGCCGGTTCATCGAGACCGACGCCTGGCCGGCCAGCTCGTGCATCTTGTCGCCGGTGAACGCGAAGCCCACCTGGTACGCGGCGCCGATCGCGGTGTCCAGGTCTCGGCGCGAGTCGCCGAGCACGACCTTCGCCCGCTCCGGCGGGTAGTGCTGCTGGATGGACCGCAGCACGAGCCGCAGCAGGTTGGTCTTGCCGGTCTCGCTGTCACCGAGGACCAGCATGTGCGGGGTGGTCATGAAGTCGTGCCAGACCGGGGCGAGACGCTGCTCGTCCTGGCCGATGACGAACTTGAAGTCGGACTCGGGCGGCGGCAGCGTCTCGACCATCAGGTGCGCCGGAAGCATCCGTACCGGCGGGGCGGCCGGGCCGGGCCAGAACGTGCCGATCTCCTCGACCACCGACTTGGTGGCCTCGGCCAGGTCGCCCACCTCGGAGCTGCCGTCCATCCGGGGCAGCGCGGCCAGGAAGTGCAGCGCCCCCGCGGTGAGGCCGCGGCCGACCTGGTTGGGCACGGTGGCCGCCTTGCGGGAGCCGTGCTCGGACTCCATCGCGTCGCCGAGCCGCAGCTCCAGCTTCGTGCCGAGCAGGTCCCGCATCCAGGTACGCAGCTCCGACCAGCGGGTCGCGGTGACGATCACGTGCACGCCGAAGGACAGGCCCCGCGAGGCGAGTTCCTGGAACTTCTGCTCCAGTTCCTGGAAGTCCTGCTTCATCGTGTACCAGCCGTCGATGACCAGGAAGACGTGCCCGAAGCCGTCCTCGATCACCCCGTCGGCGACCTTGGCCAGGTAGCTGGTCATGGAGTCGAGGCCGTGCCGCGCGAACTCGGCCTCGCGCCTCTCCATGACCTGGAGGACCTCCTCGACCGTCCGGACGACGCGGTCGCGTTCCATCCGGGTCGCGATCGAGCCGACGTGCGGCAGGCCGGCGATCGAGGCGAGACCACCGCCGCCGAAGTCGAGGCCGTAGAACTGCACCTCGCGCGGCGTGTTCGCCAGCGACAGCGCCAGGATCAGGCTGCGCAGCAGCGTCGACTTGCCGCTCTGCGGGGCGCCCGCGATGCCGACGTGGCCGTCCGCGCCGTTCAGGTCGACCACCAGCAGCTCGCGCAGCTGCTCGGCGGGCCGGTCCACCACGCCCACCGGCACCCGCAGGCCGCCCTGGACGGCCGGGTCGTCGATGGTCATGCCGCGTACCGGGTCGGGCAGCACACTCGGCATGAGCGAGTCCAGGCTGGGCGCGCTGGACAGCGGCGGCAGCCAGACCTGGCGGGCCGGTGGGCCCGAGCCGGCGAGCCGGTCCAGCAGCACCTCGACCAGGCTCGGCCCGTTCGCGTCGGCGGCGGGCTCCTCGACCTGCTCGGCCGGGCGCTCCGGCCCGGGGTCGTGGCGCACCGCGACCTGCCGGGTGGTGAACGGCACCACGTCCGCGGTGGGCTCGTCCCCGGCGTCCGCGACGCCGCCGCGGCGTCCACTTCCGGTGTACGCGCCGGAGACGTACGCCGCCTTGAAGCGCACCAGGTTCGTGGTGTCCACCTTCAGGTAGCCGTTGCCGGGCTCGGGCGGCAGCTCGTACGCCGCGCCCACGCCGATCACCGACCGCGACTCCATCGAGGAGAACGTGCGCAGCGCCAGCCGGTACGACAGGTGTCCCTCGACCCGGTTGATCCGCCCCTCGTCCAGGCGCTGGGAGGCGAGCAGCAGGTGCACGCCGAGCGACCGGCCGAGCCGGCCGATGGACACGAACAGGTCCATGAACTCGCTCTTGCTGGACAGCAGCTCGCTGAACTCGTCCACGATGATCAGCAGCACCGGGAAGGGCACGAGCTGGGCGCCGTTGCCGCGCGCCTTCTCGTAGTCGAACAGCGAGGCGTAACCGCTCGCGCGCAGCATCTCCTGCCGCCGGGTCATCTCGCCGTTCAGCGCGTCCTGCATCCGGTCGACCAGCGGCAGCTCGTCGGCCAGGTTGGTGATCACCGCCGAGGTGTGCGGCAGCTTGTCCATGCCGAGGAAGGTGGCGCCGCCCTTGAAGTCGACCAGCACCAGGTTGAGGATCTCCGAGCTGTGCGTGGCGGCCAGGCCGCAGACGAGGGTACGCAGCAGCTCCGACTTGCCCGAGCCGGTGGCGCCGATGAGCAGGCCGTGCGGCCCCATGCCGCCCTGCGCGGACTCCTTCAGGTCCAGCTCGATGACCTCGCCCTCCTCGGTGACGCCGATCGGCACCATGAGGCGGTTGCGCTGCGGTGTGCGGGTACGCCACAGGGCCTGCACGTCGAAGGTCATGGCGTCGCGGATGCCGAGCAGCGTGGTCAGTTCGAAGCTGGTGTCCAGCGGCTCGTCGGAGACCTCCAGCGTGCCGCTGGTCCGCTTCGGCGCGATGATGCGGGCGAGCGCCTCGCACTGGGTCTGGTCCAGGCCGTCCCGCTTGGCCGAGCCGGTCGTGGCGCCGGCCGGGAACTCCACGACGTCGTCGGTGACTGTCAGCCGCAGCACCTTGGGGCCGCCGGGCATCGCGCCGGTCAGGTCGAGCAGGACCACGTTGCGGATGCCCGCGCCGAGCAGGCGGGAGCTGTCCGGCAGGTCCACCAGATGCGCGACGATGACCAGGAACGGCTCGCTGGTGGTCGGCCTGACGGCCCGGTCGTGGTCGCCCCGGTCGGTGATCTCCGGGCCGAGCATGTCCATCAGCGCGTCGTGGCTGCCGGCGAACATCCGGACCGGACCCGCCGCGTCGTACGCGGTGGGGTGCGCGTTGTGCGGCAGCCACTTGACCCACTCCCACGGGCCCCGGTGCACCTCGGCGGCGAGCACCGCGATCCGCAGCTCGTCCGGGGCGTGGAACGTGGCGAGCTGCGCCACCATGGCGCGGGCCAGGTCGATCGCCGGGTCGATCGCGCCCTCGAACTCGACGCTGGTGAAGCTCGGCAGGCCGACGGAGGTGGGGATGCCGGACACCGTCCGGTACGCCTCGGAGAACCGCCGCAGCGAGATCGACGACAGCGGTTCGAGGTCCTCGATCGGCTTGGTGGACGGCGGGTTGAACTTCAGCATCGCGGTCTGCCGGCCGAGACCGATCCGGACCCGGCCGAAGTCGTCGTGGCTGGGCCGGCGCTCCCACAGCCGGCTGCCCATCGCGATCGACCACAGCCAGCCCGGCTGCGGGTTGTTCCACAGCACGTGGCGGCGCTGCTGGTCGGCCGCCTCGCGGGCCTGCTTGCGCAACTGCCCGATGTAGCGGAGGAAGTCGCGCCGCTCGCCGCGCATCTTGCGCTTGCGCTCGGCGGCCGCCCGGCCGATCTGCATGACGCCCATGAGCAGCATGCCGCCGGCCATCGCGCCGCCCATCACGTACATCACGGGGGTGCGGTTGTAGAGGCCGAACATGGCGAGCATCGCGCCCATGCCGAGGCCCATCGGCACGACCATCGCGAACGAGCGGAAGTCGAGCGGGGCCTCCTCCGCCATCAGCGGCGGCTCCTGGAGCTCGATCGAGCCTTCCGGCGCCTCCGGACCGGGCGCGCGGGGCGGGCGCTTGACGGTGACCGTACTCATCCGATCGTCCCCGCGTCGGCGCCGTCGCCGCCCCAGACGGTGCGCTCCTGGCGCAGCAGCTTCACCGCGTAGCGGTCGTTGCGGTAGCGCTCGGCCACCTTGACGTCGTCGTCCTCCTCGGCCTGGCGCTTCTTCTCCTTCTCCGCCCGCTCCTCCTCGTCCCTGCGGCGTCGCTCCTGCTCGGCCCAGAACGCCTCGGCGCGGGCGGCTGCCGCCTTCTCCTCCTCGGCCAGCGACGTCGTGAACTCGGCGTCGCTGACGCCGGGCTCGCCGCACCGGCGCATCTTCTCCAGGTCGGCGCTGAAGAAGTCGAACGTGCCGCCGGCCGGCCGGGGCGCCTTCGCGGGCGTGACCCGCCGCCATACGGCGCGCGGGGGCTGCGGTGTCTCCGACATGGTCACCCTTCCCTGCCGTCGTCCGCTGACGTACCGGTCAGCCAGTCCGCGTCGCTGAGGTCGTCCCAGTCCGTCGTGTCGTCCGGGTCGTCGTCCGGCCGGACCAGCGGAACATGGTCGTCGGCGGCCGGCCGGGCGCGGTCACCGCCCCAGACGGCGTCGTCCTCGCGCAGGCCGGCGGCGAGCTCCCGGTCGGCGCCGGGCTCGCGGTCGTCGTCGCGATCGGAGCGACCCCGGACCGTACCGGCGCGGGCCGGGTCGTCGGGGTCCGCGCCGGGCGTCGCGCGACCGGAGGGCTGCGGGCCGGGACCGGCGAGTCCGGCCACGGCGGTGGCGCCGGCCAGGCCGAGCGCGCCGGGGACGGCGACCGCAACCTCACCGTCGGCGACGGCAGCGGCGACGCCGGCCTTCCGGTGCGTCCCCTCCGGACTGCCGCCTCCCGGCGAGACCGACGGGTTCGACTGCGCGGTCGGGTTCGGCTGCCCGGACGGGTTCGGCGTGGCCGTCTGGGCGGGTGGGTTCGGCACCGGGCCGGGCTGGGCGGGCAGGCTCGGCTGCCCTGGCTGGCCCGGGTGGCCGACGATCACCGGAGCCGCCACGACACCGCCGACCGCCGGCGGCACGACGGCCGGCGGTGGCGCGACGGCCGCGGGCGGCTCGGCATGCGGCTGCGGTTCCGCCGCCGGGGACAGGTCGACCACAGTCGGCACCTCCACCGCCGTCGGCGGTGCGATCACCTCGGGTACGGGTGCACCCGGCGACGTACCGCCGGTGCCGGACACGGGCGCTGCCGGAACGTCCGGCGCGGCCGGTTCCTCGACGGCGGCCTCCGGCACACCCGGATCCGGACCGGCCGGCGGACCGTCCGGACCCGCTTGCGCGCCCGGCACACCGGTGACCGGCACGGAACCGTCGAGGTCCGCCGTGCCGCCCCCCGGCCCCGGCTGCGGGCCGGACACGTCGGGCGCGGTCCGGGGCGCGGTCCCGGCGGGTGCGTTGCCGCCCGGCGGGCCGGCCACCGGCGGCACCACACCCGCGATCGGCGGCGTCGCACCGGCGATCAGCGGCGCGGAGGGAGGCGGCTCCACCAGCCCGGTGCCGCCCGCACCTGCGCCCGCGGGCGCCTGCGGTCCTGCGGCGTCGGGGGTCGACGGGCGCCAGTCGTCGATGTCCGCCTCGATCAGCCCGGAGGCGTCGGGTGCGTCCGGCACGCCCCCGCCGGGCGTGCCCGCACCGGCGCCCGGCGCGCCCGGCGCGCCGGGCATCATCGGCATGGCGGCTCCGGGCGGCGCCGCCGCGACGGGCGAGTCGACGCCGACGCCCGGGGCCACGGGCGGGCCGGCGGGGATCTGCGGACCGTCGACGCCGAGCCCGTCGCCACCGGCCGGCGCACCGGCCGACCCGTCCGGCACGCCCGCGTCCACGCCCACCGGTCCCCAGGTCTCGGGGTCGCCGCTGACGAGTCCCCGGGCGTCGGGCGACTCGGCCCCAGCGGGGTTGTTGGCTCCGCCCGCGGGCCCCGGCATGCCGGGCACGGCCGGCATCGGGGCACCCAGCCCGGCACCGCCGGACGAGGCGCCGGCCGGTGCGCCGGGAACCTGCACACCGTCGAACCCGGGTGACCGCCAGTCCGCCTCGTCGCCCTCCACCAGGCCCTTGGCGTCCGGCGCCTCGGGGACACCGGAGCCGCCACCGGCACCGGCACCGGGCGCGCCCGCGCCGGGCATGCCCGGCATCATCGGCGACTGGAAGCCACCGCCACCGGGCACGGCGCCACCGGGGGCGGCCGGGATGTCCACACCGCCGACGGCGCCGGGGGCGAAGTCGTCGCTGTTGCCGAGCAGCCCGTTCGCGTCCGGCTTCTCCGGCAGTCCGGGGCTGCCGCCCGCGCCGGGGCCGGCGCCGCCGGGCGGGCTGAATCCCGGGATGCTCGGCGCGGTGAACCCGCCGCCCGGTCTGCCGATGCCGGTTCCCGTGCCCGTGCCCGCCCCGGGCTTCGGGCCGCCCACCTCACCCGGCCCGGAGAACGACGGCGGCTTGACCGAGCCGGCGCCGCCCGCCCCGCCACCGAGGTTGGCCGAGCCGGGCGGCTTGACGCCCGGCGGTACGACACCGGAACCGAGCCCGCCAGGCAGGCCGCCCCCACCCGGTACGCCGACGCCCGGGAAGCCGACGCCCCCCGGGCCGTTGATGCCCGGCGCGTCGAATCCGGGCAGCCCGCTGCCGCCGCCGGGGGTGGGACCGCCGATCTCGCCGGGGCCTGAGAACGACGGCGGGGTGACGCCGCCCGGCCCCTGGCCGGAGCCCGGACCACCGATGCCGGCCAGGTTCGGGGGCGTGATGGTGGGCACTGTGATGTTCGGCGGCGTGGTGAACCCCGGCGTGGTGATGCCGCCGACGGGTGGCGGGGTGAACCCCGGCGGGGTCAGTGTGGGCGGGGGTGTGAGGTTCGGCGTCGTGAGGTTCGGCGTCGTGAAGTTCGGCATCGTCGGCGTGGTGATGCTGGGCGTCGGCATGGTGATGCCGGACGTCCCCGCCTTGTCGGTGGTCATCTTGTACTGCTCGGCGACCGTGTGGACGACATCGGCCATCTGCTGGGCCATCGGCTTCTCGTACTCGGTGCCGCTGATCGGCACCGGACCGCTGCCGCTGCCGACGCCGTTCTGGGAGGCGATCGTCGCCCAGGCGCCGTCCAGGTAGGAGATCGTCTGCTGGGCCCAGGAGAGGTGGTTGGCGGCGTCGTAGAGCTGCGACGGCAGCGACGTGACGTTGGTCGAAGAGTTGATGCTGTTGGCCGCCGTGGTGGAGTCCGGAACCGCGCCGCCGGCGAGGTGCTCGGCCTGCTTGCCGAGCAGGTCGGCGTAGAAGTTCATCTTGTCCCGGAACCCGTTGGCCGCCGGACCCTTCCACGCCTTGTCGTCGCCGACCATCGAGGCGACGGCGGTGCGGATGGTCTGTTCGAGCCAGATCAGCAGGTCCTGCGTCGCCTGGAAGGCCCGGGCGGCCTCGACCACCGACCCCACGTTGACGCGGCCGGCCGCGTACTTCAGGCCCTCCTCGCTGAACACCGCGGCGCCGCCGTTGACCGAGGCCATGAGCTTGCGCCAGCCCCGGGTCTCGGTCGCCCAGGTCCGGTAGTCGTACAGGTCGCCGACGGGGATCACCTTCGGGGGGAAGGTTCCTTCCGGCTCCGCCGGGTCGTTCCACCCGTCGAGCTTGGTGTCGCCGAGACCGTTTCCCATGCCCCGTCCCTCTTCGCGAGCTGCCGGACCTGTCCGCCCGCGTCAGTTGCCGTCGGTCTTGATGATCTTCTGGCCGTAGGTGCTCAGGTTGTCCAGGCCCTTGAAGGAGTCACCCATGATCTCGCCGAGCTTGTCGGTGGTCAGCGCGTTGAGTTCTTCGAGGTTCCGGTAGTCCGCGGCCATCTTCAGCAGGGCGGTCTGCACCGCGAGGAGGGCGGTGTTCATGTTGACGAGCATGTCCTTCATGTCGCCCTTGACGCCGCCGTCCTGGGCCGTCGCCCCGACGACCGCCTGCCGCAGCACCTCGGCCCGGGCGAAGGCACCGGGACGCGGGTCGATCGCGCCCACCTGGTCAGCCGTGGTGAGCAGGATGTTCCCGGCGCCGGTGATCTTGCCCAGGATCTCCTTGGCGAACCACTCCAGCGCGGCGGTGTTCACCGCGACCCCGCTGGTCGAGGCGGTGTCACCCTTGAACGTCGGGTTGATTCCCGGCGGGGTGAAGCCCGAGTTCGTCGGGGTCTTGTCCTCGTCGATCCAGTCGGACTTGTCGGTGAACGCGGGCGGCGTCACGTTCGACGGGTCGGTGATCTTGTCCTTGTACGTCTTGACAAGGTTCCGCCAGCCGTCGGTGTCGAGGATGTTCTTGTCGTACCACTCGCGGGCCTCGATCCACTCCGGATGCTCGGCGCGGACCTCGTCCTTCCACCGCTCGTAGTTCACCCCGGTGCGGTTGTTCTGGTGCTTGTTGTAGAAGGCCATCCAGGAGTCGTACGCCGCCTGGGTGGTGCCCTCCGGCTTTCCGATGGCGGCGTCGCCCATGCCGTAGGCGTTCATCGCGCTGATGGCTTTGTCGTTGGGGTATCCCCAGTCAATGCGGGCCAAGGAGCTCACTCCACTCGGGTGTCGACGGCGGAACGCTGGCACAGACCCCAGCGGCCCGGGTCGTCTAGCTCACCGGGCCGGGGACGGACGACGCCGGCCGCCACGCCGCGTCCGCGGCGGCCGTCCGGCGGTTCAGCCGCCGCGGACGTCGTTCCAGATCATGGCGTGACGCTGCTCGGTGGTGCCGTAGTTGTCCGAGATCTGCAGCAGCGTCATGCGGGCCTGCTCCAGGTAGCCGACCATCGAGTCGGCCGCCTGGTTCCAGGCCAGCTTCGAGACCTTGTACTGCTCCTGGGCGGCACCGGTCCACTGGGCGAGGCTGGCCTCGACAGTGCGCTCCATCTCCTCCAGCGACGACTGGATCTGGCCGTTGATGCGGTTCATGTCGGTCAGCACGGCGTCTGCCTGCACGAAGTCGAAGGTGTAGTTGGACACGTCAGTCCTCTCGGGAGATCGGGGGTCGGGGTACGGCTCAGATGCCCGGCAGGGCGGCGCCGAAGGAGTTGGCCACGCTCGACGCCTCGTCCTCGGCCGTCTGGTAGCCCTTGGTGGTCACGCCCATGACCTCGAGCATGTTCAGCAGCTCGTTGATCACCCGCTGGAACGCGTTCTCCCAGTTGTCCATCGCCTGGTTGAAGCCCTCCGACGCCTGGCCGGTCCAGGAGGAGATCAGGATGGCCATCTGCCCGTTCACGGCCCGCAGCTGGCCGGTGAAGGCGGTGGCCTTGTCGGAGAACTCCTGGGCAGCCCGCTGCATACCCTCTTCGGTGGTACTGACGGTCGGCATCGTCACGGCCGGACTCCTCATGTCAGGGAAAGGTGGCAGGGAAGAGTGTTGATCCGCGGCCGCGCCCCGCGGCAACCCGGTCGCGCCACCATGTCCGAACGTCACCCAACATTGCACGGCAGCGCCCCCGCAACCGCCGCCACCGGCCGACAGCCCGGGAAGAGTGGTTGCACTTTCATGCACTGATCCCCGGCCGGAGTTCCGGCGCGACGGTCGTGGCGTCTTCACTGGACCGCGACGTCGAGGGAGTGGTCCGTCGTGAACTACAGCGAGCGCATCGAAGGCCTGTTCCAGGAGTACGAACGGCAGCGCACCAGCCTCGCCGAGATGCAGGCCCGGATGAGCGCGCTCTCGGCCACCGCGACGTCACCGCGCCGCGAGGTGAGCGTCACCGTCGGCCAGAACGGCGTGCTGACCGACATCCAGTTCCCCTCCGGCGCCCACAAGCGGCTCACCACCGCCGACCTGACGCGGCTCATCATGGACACCTACGCCGACGCCAAGGAACAGGTGATGAACCAGGCGGCCGACGTGCTCGCGCCGATGCTGCCGGACGGCCTCGACGCCCACAAGCTGGTCCGGGGCCAGGCCGGGGCCGACGCGTTCCTGCCCAAGGAACCCCGCATGGTGACGAGCGTGCGGGAACTCCTGACCCGGGGGCCCGAATGATCAGCAACAATCCCGGCGGGCGGCTGTGGGTCGACCCGGACGGCGTGGAGGGGCTCGGCAAGGCGTACGAGTCGCACGTGCAGCTCTACGAGTCCTACCTCTCCCAGCTGACCGCCCTGCGCGCCCGGTACGCCGACGCCTGGGGCGACGACGACATGGGCGAGCAGTTCTCGACCAAGTTCCTCCAGGGCCTGGACAACCTCGAAGCGATCATCGGCGGCGTCAAGGGCACCCTGCACTACACCGCCCAGGGCCTCAAGGAGAGCGGCCGGGCGTACCGGGAGGCGGACGAGGCCGCCCTGGACGTCAGCCGGAAGATGGCCAAGGACTTCGACGGCCTGGACGGACCCACGTACGCGCGGCGGGCGGTGGCGGGCCCGGTGCTGGAGCCCACGGCGGAGGGTGAGCCGCGCCGGCCCCATCTGCTGTCCCGCCGCCTGGCGGTCGGCGAGCCGGCCGGTGAGCCGGTCGCCGAGCGGGCCAGGCTCCTCCCGCAGCAGCAGGGCACGCCGCTGCTGCCGCTGGAGCCCGCCGAGGCGCTGATCCCGCTCACCGCCGCCACTCCGGCCATCTCGTCCTACTTCGTGCGGCCGGAGTACGCGACCGCGCACGTCGGCGGCCGGCCGCTGCCCGAGGGGTACCGGCTGATCGCGCTCAACCCGTTCGAGGACGGCAGCACCCGGGTGGACGCGAACCTCTACGACTCGATCACCCCGCTGACCGGCACACCCGTCACCACGCCGGACGGCAGGGCGATCGATCCCGGACAGGGCCGGTTCTTCGTCGTCAAGGAGAACCCGGCCGTGGACCCGGCTGTGCCCGGCTACCAGCCGCTGTACCTGAGCTACGCGCCGGACGGCACGCCCACCCCGATCATCCCCGGCGCCTGAGCCACCCACCCGCGCCCGGTAGGACATGCCCGACTTCCACATCCCCAACGACCCGCAGTGGCAGTGGGCGTACGACCTGATCCTCGTCGCCGTCGGCGAGGAGTACCCGAAGGCCGACCCCGCCGCCCTGCGGGCCATGGGCGACGAGCTGTACGCGCTCAGCAGCACCATCCTCAACGGGATGGGCGCGACCGCCAACCTCGGCTACGGGCTGGCCGGGAGCCTGTCCGGCCCGGCGATGGACGCGTTCCAGCAGTACCAGGTCGGTATCACCAAGAACGTGCCGGCCGGCGGCAACATCGCGCTGGCACTGGGCGGCTCCGCCTACAACTTCGCGCTGGACTCGGAGAACACCCAGTACAACATCGTCATCGCGGCCTTCACCCAGGTCGTGGAGATCGCCATCGCGCTGGCCTCGGGCTTCGGCGCGGCAGCGGTGCCCGCCCTGATCAAGATCGGTCAGGAGATCGTCGGGGCGCTGATCAGCCTGTTCCGCCAGCGCCTGCGCAACATGCTGATGCGGCTGGCCTGGGAGGCGTTCCAGGAGGGCCTGGAGGAACTCTGGCAGAGCGCCGCCGCCCAGGTCACGCAGATCATCGAGGGCAACCGCAAGTCCCTGGACTACAAGGACCTGGCGATGGCGTTCGCCGGTGGCGCGTTCATCGGCGCGGGCGTCAGCGGTGTGCAGATGATCGGCGGCAAGTTCTTCCCGAAGATCAACAACAGTGTCCTGTCGCGGGAGGGCCTGTCGGCGCTCGCCGAGACGCTGTTCGAGGGCCTGTTCACCATGATGGTCGGTGGCGGCGGCTTCAACCCGTGGGCCACCATGACGTCGTCGATGATCGGCGGAATGGCCCACCACTACGCCACTGTGGTGGGCCAGAGCTACGGCCCGGGCGCCGGTGCCGGCGCGCCACCGCCGACGATCGAGACGAAGAACCTCACGACCACCGCGCCCACGCCTCCGCCCACCGCCGTGGACGGACCGCCCGTGCCCCCACCCGCCGGCTCCTCCGCCGTCCCGGGCAGTCAGGGCGGCGGCCCGGGTCCGCAGCCCTCGGGCGGCCCGGTCGCCGGAGGCGGTGCCGGTCAGGGGTCCGGCCCGGGCGACGCCGGGGGTCAGGGGCCGGCGCATCAGGGCTCCGGTGACCAGGGTCCGGGCAACCAGGACACCGGTCAGGGCAGCGCCGGAAGCACCGCTCCGGGCAGCCAGCCTCCCGGGGGCCAGACCGCGGGCGGCCAAACTGCGGGTGCTCAGACCCCGGGCGGTCAGACCTCCGGGGGCCAAAGCGCGGGCGGTCAGACCGCGGGCGGCCAAACCGCAGGCGGTCAGACCCCGGACACTCAGACTCCGGGCGGCCAAACCGCGGGAGGTCAGACTCCGGGCGGCCAAAGCGCGGGAGGTCAGACCGCGGGCGGTCCAGTCGCGGATGGTCAGACCGCCGGTGATCAGGTCCGCGACGGGTCGCAAGCGGGCGTATCGAACGGCAGCGCGAGCCCCGACGGCGTCGGAGGTCAGACCCCGAGCGGGCCCGGCACGGCCGGTCCGGGCGTCGGCGCCGACCCGCGTGGGGTCGGCGGGGTCGCCACGGGGCCGGGCCCGGCCGCAGGCGGCGAGGCCACGGCACCGCGCGCCGACTCCACGGGTACGCCGGGCGGCAGCCCGGCGAGCACCGGCACCGGTACGCCCACGACCGGCACCCCGGCAGCGGGCGCCGACGTCGCCGCGCCCTATGGCGGCGGACTTCCCGGTTTCGACACTCCGACGTCGAGCGGCGGAACAGCCGGTGCCGACACCCCGGCACCCGTGACCTCGCCCGCCACCACTGCCGGCCCGGTGGCCGTCCCGGCCGACCCCGCACCGTCCACCGCCACACCGAGCACAGGCACCCCGACAACCACCACGCCGGGCACAGCCGCACCGAGCGCCGGCACCGCGAGCACCACCGCACCGCCGACCACCGTCACGCCGACCACCACCGCTTCGAGCACCGGCACCCCGTCTGCGAGCACGCCGTCGACCAGCCCACCGACCAACGTGCCGAGCACCGGCACGTCGACCACGAGCGCACCGGCCACCGGTACGCCGTCGTCGAGTTCGACCACCAGCGGCCAGCCGACCGCTCCCCCACGCGACGTCGTCGGCGCCGCGCCCCCACCACCGATGGCGCCCGTCGACGGCATCTCGGTCGACGGCCCGGCCGTGGTCGCCTCCCCGGCCACCGATCCGGGTGTCGGCACGCCGTCCACAGGGGAGCAGGCGGTCGCGGTACCAGGCCCGACCACCGACGCCGCATCGAGCGACGTCCACTCGGACGCCTCGGTGGACGCCACCGCCGCCACGGTGGCGGACCACGCCACGGACACGAGCGCCGTCGGCACCGCACCGACGCCGGACGGACCGACGGCAGGACAGGAGGACACCGCCGAACCGACGCCGGACGGGTCGCGAAGCGTGCAAGCGCCGCCGCTCGCCGTCGCGGACCCTGCCGCGCCCACCCGGGCCGAGCGGAGCCCGCAGTTCCGGCAGGCCAAGGCGAGCGCGGAACCGAAGCGGCTGCGCACCGAGCGGTACGTGCCCTGGAAGGACACCGTCGTCCCCGGCACGCACCTGCTGCGCGGCGAGATCACGACTATCGACTTCACCACCCGGGAGTTCACCGCCGACGGCAGGGACTACCGTTCGTTCGACGTACACCTGGATCTGGTCTCGAAGAACGACCAGATGTCCCCCCGGGAGTTGCGGGACTTCGCGGAGACGGTTCAGCGCACCGTCGACGAGATGGTCAACGGCCGGTACACGCTGCCCGACGGCCGGCTGCTGCACATCGATTTGGTCGTCAACACGCCTCCGTGGCGCGACGGTATGACCCGCGACTGGCAGGCGGATCCGCGCCGCAACCCGCCGGTCGAGGTGACCTCGGAGACCGGGGTGAGCACCGACCAGCACCTGTGGAACACCGGGGACCGTCTCTCGGTGATGGTGCACGAGGTGATGCACTACCTCGGGGCCAAGGAGGGTCACCAGGCCCCCGAGCACCTGTTCACCACAGTCGACCGTCCCGGGGTGATGGGCGTCGACGTCGGCGCCCTGCCGACGTCGTCGGAGCAGGCCGCGACCTCGACCGGGCCGGTCGACTATCTCACCGCGCAGAATCTGGCGACGATCCACGACGCCGCGCTGACCGCCGGCCCGGTGCGCGACCTGCCGGTGCCGCAGACGGCGCACGACCAGACGCCGGACCCGCGTCCGAATCCGCAGATCCCGTCCCGCGCCCCGGCCCCGCCACCGCCGCCGCCACCACCGCCCGGCATGACGGGCATGCCGCCACCACCGCCACCGCCACCCGGTATGCCGGGCATGCTCCCACCGCCACCACCGCCGGGCATGCCGCCACCACCCGGCATGCCGCCACCGCCGTCGGCCGGTCCCACGACTCAGGCCGTCGACCTGACCCCGACGGACCTCTCACCCGCCACGCTGCGGCACCGTGACCCGAGGCCCTCGCCCACCCCCGTCGGCCAGAGGCTGAACGAGAAGTACGGCGTCGTGCACGTCGTGGACCAGGGGTCGCCCGGCGTGGGACACCAGGCCGCGACGGTCGCGATGCTCGACGGGCTGGCCGCCACCGGCTACCGGGGCACGGTCGTGCTGACCTATCCCGGCAACAAGACGCCCTTCTACGCCGAGCAGCTCGGCCGGCAGGAGGAGTTCGAGACACCGGCGGGCTCGTACGACCTGTTCCACCGGGAGTGGACCGGCCACCGCGGTGGGATGGACGTCGTCATGCGACCGCAGGGGCCGCCCGGCACCAATGAGAAAGCCTGGAAGACGACGGACTGGCCCGGCGCGCCAGGGGCCAAGGCGTGGCAGGTGGACCGGCAGAAGGGTTTCCGCGAGAAGAAGATCCGCGAGCAGGGCAACACCCAGAGCCTGCGCATGGACGAGCTCGCCGCCCGCCTGCTCCCCGAGGGCGACGTGCTGACGGTGCTGCCGGCTGTCGACGTACCGAAGAACGACGACAGCTCGGAGTGGACCGCGGAGCAGAAGCGGGAGTGGTTCCAGCAGGCGTGGGTCGGTCCGCTGCGCGACGCCGCCCGTGGCAGGGACCACGACGTCGTCACGCTCCAGCCGTTCCTGTGGGACCAGTTCCCCCGGCAGGTCCGCAGCACCACCGGGACGGTCGAGGCGGAACTCGACGAGACCTCGACCGGGGTGCCGTCCTACCGCCGCCCGCCGCCCTCCACCCGGCCGGCCGCCCGGGACGTCATCACCGCCACCGGGATCCCCGGGGCCGACGACCTCGCGACGGTGGTCGACGACGACGCCACCGACGTGGTGCTCGTCTACTACGGCGACACGCCTGACACTCCCCCGCACCAGGAGGTCGTCGACCGGCTGGCCGCCGCCGCCCGGCCCGGCCGGAAGACCGTCGTCCTGGTGCTCGGCGACAGCGAGCGCGGCTTCACCACGAGCAACGCCGACGTCCACGTCGCGGCACTGCCCCGTGTCACACCGGAGCAGATGGCCGGTCTCCGCGACCGCGCCACGCTCGTGGTCACCGAGGGCGCGAACACGTGGCAGGAGGCGCTCACGGCGGGCAGGCCCACGCTCTCGGTGACCGGATCCGTGGGTGACACCCGGCCGTGGGATCACGAGCCCGCGTCGGTCCGGAACGACTCCGCCCAGGGCGGCCACGACCTGCTCGTGAACGCGTCGGAGTACCTGCGGAACGGCGGCGACCCCGCCACGGTGCGGGACTTCGTCCAGGACGACGACGGCGGTGTCCGCACATACTTCGACGGATGGCGGGACGCCCTCGGCCAGACCGGCTCCGACCAGGTCGACCAGGCTCTCGCCACGGTCACCGGCCTGCCGCTGGACCCGGACGCCCGCCCGCGCACCGACGCCGCGCCCGGCGCTCCCCCGGCCGACAACACCCTGCGCGTCCCGGGAGTCCTGCCGGACCGGTTCCCCACGCCCAAGACCCGCGACGAGATCGCCCGGGCACGCGCCGAGCAGCACGACACCGCGCCACGGCGGATCGCGCACACCAGCGCGTACGACGTCATCGACCGTGGGCTCCATCCCGACACCTGCGTGCCCGACGTGGTCGCCCGCTCGTACGAGCAGGCCGGCCTGACCGTTCCGGCGGGCGACCGGCCCCGCCTGCGCCTCGACGCGGTGGACAACCGCATCGCGTACGACCATCGGGTGCTGGACCTCGGCGACCGCAACGTGCAGGACTTCACGGTCAAGGTCTTCCTGGACGCCCGGGACGACGCGGCGGCGGATGCCCGGCCGGACGTGGAGACCCGGGTACGCGACGCGGTCGACGCGATCTACAACCAGGGCTTCCGGATCGGCGCCGATCAGCTCAACGTCACAGTGGAGTTCGTGACCCGGCCGAGCGAGGCACACGCAGTCGTGGCGCTGCACGGCTCTCCGTCACCGACCACCCAGACCACCTGGTCGACGCACTCCTCCGACCTCGACCTCGCGCACGAGATCGGGCACTTCCTCGGTCTGCGCGACGAGTACTCGGTGGCGGACCGCGCCCTGGACGGCACCTTCGTCCAGGGCGACAACTCGCTGATGGCGACCACCACGCGGCAGCCCGGCAACGATCCGCGGTTGCTGGCGCGCAACGTCCACCGGATCGCCGGTCAGCAGCGCGACGTGCTCTCACCCGACCGTGGCGGGTTGCCGCCCCGGACGGCGCCGGTCCGGTTCGAGCCGGTACGGGTGCCCGGCGGCCGCAACGCACGGTTCGACGAGCTGACCCGGCACACCCGCGACGTCGGTCCGGGCAACTACCGGAAGGAGACGGCCGACCTCAAGGACGACGGCGCGCCCATCGGGTTCGTCGTCAACTCGATGCTGCCCGCCGACGACGTCGACCAGATCCCCGAGGTGGTCCGCGCCGTCACCGAGGGACTCGCCCCGGGCACCACAGTCGCGTTCGTCTTCGGCGTCAACACCACCGCCGAGGTACCTGACCTCGCCTTCCGGGACGCGGTCGCCCGGGCCGCCCGGCTCGCCGAGAGCCTCGACGTGCCGGTGGCGGTCAACGGCTACGCGGTCGGGACGAAGAACGGGAAGTTCCCGTACGGCCGCACCCGCAACCAGGTGCTCCGCGACCCCGACACGGTCGCCGCGATCCAGGGCCTCGCGCAGGGCGGTCCGGACGGCGAGGCCAGGCGCTACCCGTACGTGTCGATCCAGGACTTCGACATGGGCGCCCGGACGACCTCCGACGGCACCCACGTGTTCGACCGCATCGACAGCCGGACCCGCTTCGACCCGGACGCGACCGGACCGCAGGACGAGCCACCGGCCCGGCCCATGATGATCTCCGGCGGATACCGCGTCGGCGACACCGAGGAGCTGATCCGGCGTACTCGGGAACGGCTGGAACGACGCGCGCGCGACCACCGGGCGAGGATCGCCGGCCTCCCCGCGGGCAGCGAACGCACGACCGAGCAGCAGAAGCTGGCCGCCGTGCACAACGGCCTCGCCAAGCTCGACACGCAGGCCGGGCGGGACGCCTTCGTCCGGGACTTCACCACAGCCGTGGACGAGGACATGCGGTCCCGGGACCGGCAGGCCACGGTCCACCCGATGCTGCCGTACTCGCCGGAGCCGAACCTGTTCGTCGACGGCCTGCTCACCCTGGGCCGGCCCGAGGTCCGGTTCGGCGACGCGGGCGCGGAGTTCCTCCTGCTGGCCGAGAGCCTGCACCGGGCGTACGGCGAGGAGCTTGCCGTCGCCCACGGCGCGGCGACGCCGGCCGGTCTGCCGGCGGACGTCCTCACCGTCGACGTCCAGGTCGACTCGCAGAACAACAGGCATCCCGACCGCGACCTGGCCTTCATGACGGACTTCGTGGGCGCCGCCACGCCCACCGACCTGTCCCGGCTCGCGGCCGACTTCGCCGTCGGCAACTTCCTGCCGCAGTCGCACGCCGTGCCGACGAACGTCAACCGGCAGCTGTTCTACACCGAGGGCACCGGCTTCAAGGAGTACCGGGCCGAACTGCGCAGGCCGGACCTCGCCGCCCCGAAGCCGTTCGCCGCGCCCACCGACGTGGTGCCCGGCCCGTCGTGGACGTGGCAGCAGACGCTCACGCCGCAGCAGCTGCGGCAGCTCGGCGCGCAACCACACAACAGGTACGTCACCGCCGTCTCGCTGCCGGCGCCGGACACCACCACGGCGCCGGACGTCCCACCCGAGTTCGATCCCGACCTGGACCCGGCACGGCCGGCCCGGACCGTGGGCCTGCCGGACAGCCAGCGCCTCGTCGCCGCGCACCTCGTCGCGACGTCGAACGACTCCGGGACCATCCAGCAGGAGTTCGCCGCCGCCACCGCCGTCGCCGACCGTGGCGGGCTCGACCGGCAGTCCGGCTCCCTCTACGACGCGATCGCCGCCGCGCTGCCCGACGGTGACGCCGACGACCTGCGGATGCGCACGCTGCACGCCGGCCGGGACACGACGAGTCTCGACGGGGCCGCGGCGATGCGGCAGCGCAACCCGTACGACAACGGCCACTTCGTCCGGGCCGTACTCGCCCCCGACCCCGGGGAGCGACGCCGCGACACGCCGGTCGACGACGCCGAACGGCAGCGCATCGCCAACGCGCACGACGTGGTCGAGTTCGCCGCCGCCCGCGGCACCCAGGTGCACCTCGTCGTGTACGACGACCCGGCCGGGACGCCGCGCGACTACCCGGTGGTCGGCGCCCGGCCGCGTGGACGGCTGGAGCTGCTCCGCACGATCGACCCGTCCGGTCACGTCACCTACGCACGCCATGTGCCACCTCCGTCGGCCCCGGCGAGCGACACCGACAGCGACAGTGACAGCGATTCCGGCGGCTTCGACCTGTTCGGCGACGACGACGGCTACGGAGGCTTCGACGGCGGCTTCGACGACGACAGAAGCGACGACAGCGACGACGGGCTCGCCACGTCCACGCCGGCCGGCGACCCGGCCACCCGGTCGGCCGCCGACGACACCACCGCAGAAGAGACCACCGCCGCGGAGGACACCCCGGGCGAGACCACCGCCGAGCGGGACACCGCACGAGAGACCACAGCGGAAGAGACCACCACCGGAGAGGACACCGCGGGCGGGACGTCGTCGGCCACCGGGGCCATCGCGCCGCTGCCGTCGCCCGACGCGGTACGCCGGGGCCTGCCCTCCTACCTGCGGGAGAGCCGCACCCTCGGCCTCGCCGAACAGTTGCGCGCCACCGAGAACGCGGCGCTCGGCGCGGCGCTGCGGACCCTCGACCCCGGCCTGTCCGACGACGTGGTCGCCGCCGTGGAGGCGGACAGCCGCGACGACGTGGACCAGTTCCTCGGCGAGGGCCGCCCGTACCCGGTCACGATCGACGGGCATCCGGCCGAGCTGCGGGTCACCGCCGTCCTCGACTGGGACGCGCTCACAGTGGACCGGGCCCACGACGACCCGCGCAAGGTCTCCGCCAAGAACCGGGAGAACCTCACCCACACGCTGCGCCACAACCGGGACCGGCGGGTCGAGCCGAAGGTGACAGTCACCGCGATACCCGGTGTCGTCGTCGGCGTCGGCGGGTCGGTGCCGACGGCGCCCACCACCGAGCACTCCGCCGCCCACAAGGACACCTACACGTCCACCACCACGGTCAAGGTCACCGGATTGACCGAGGTGACGGTGCCGATCCGGTTCGTCGCAAGGCTCGTGCGGCCCGGCCGTCCCGCCGTCAACCCGGTCGAGACGTCGGGCACCGTCGCTCTCGCCGTACACACGGGGTTCCCGGTCGAGACGTCGGGCAGCGTCGCTCTCGCCGTACACACGGGGTTGCGGACGGCAGACGCGACAGCGCCGGCCGCCGCGGACCGTGCGCTCGGCGCGCCCGTGCCGGCCCGGTTCGGGGTGGAGAGCGTACGCAGCCGGCCGGCCGATCCGGGCGCCACGTTCTTCGACCAGGTGGAGGCGATCCTTGCCGAGGACGGCATGGCCGACCTCGTGCGGATCGGCGCGCCCGGCCGCCCGGTGATGCAGAAGCTGCTCAGCGACGCGACGTTCTCCGGCAGCCTGCCGGCGATGGTGGTCACCGACCCGGCGAACGTCCACGACGGCTGGGTCCGGTCGGGTTCGCTGCCGCGCGCCGCGCGCAGCGGCTGGCGGCGTTTCTTCCCGGGCCGCGCCCGGCAGGTCGAGGTCCGCCTGGTCGCCCGGCACGTCGAGGAGGTGGAGCGGGTCGACGGGCTCACGCACGTCGACACGTCCGCGCTCGCCGCCGAGAGCACGAGCGCCGCCGCCACCAAGCGGCAGTGGGGGCTGTGGGGCCTCGCCGGCGCCGGAGTGGACGCCGCGCCGCTGAGCCTGGTCGTCGGGCCGCGGGTCGGCGGCGGCCGGGAGCGTGGCGCCACCCGGACGATCGCCGAGCGGACCGGCGGCAAGCAGACGGTGACGGGCACCGCGCCCGGCGTCCGGTACCGGGTCGAGTACGGCGTCCAGGTGCGCGTCCTGGGCCGCGCGCCGCGGATGTTGTCCGGTTCCGTCGACGCGCTCCAGTGGACCACCGGCGACCGGCTGCCCGGCACCGCCCTCGACCCGGACGGCCGGGAGTGGCGCGGACGGCGCGGCACCGACCGGACCCACTTCGCACCGGCGCGCATCGAGCGGGGTGAGTCGTTCGGCGGCGCGTACCTGACCCGGGTCGGCGACCGGAGCCTGTACGAGACGGTCGCCGAGGCGGTGCGGTCGGTGCCCGGTCACGACCGTTTCCGCCTGGCCACCCGCGACGAGATGCTGCGGCACTTCGGCGACCAGCAGCTCGCCGACGGGCTGACCCCCGAGCTTCAGGCGGCACTGACCCGGGCCACCGACCTGCGCACGCAGCTCTCCCCCGACCAGTTGCGCCACCTGGCGGACCGGATCGTCGGCCCGGGGTTGAAGATCCCGCTGATCCGTACCGGCACGTTCCACGACCACGTCACGGTGGTGACGATCAAGGGCAGCCTCGGCGAGGTGTCCGACGGCGACCTGCTCGACCACGACAAGATCGGCACCGCCGCCAAGCGGACCGCCAGGTCCACAGTCACCAGCGCCCGCGACGACAGCCGGTCGGCCGAGCTGAGCCTGGAGCCACGCATCCTGGGCCCGCTCGGTCAGGCCGCCTCGACGCTGCTCGGCGGACCGCGCGCCGCGGTCACCTGGGGCACCACCGACGAGAGCGCCGTCACCGGCGGGCAGTCCACCGAGAGCGACCACGGGCCGGCGCTCGACGACGAGGGCAAGCCCACCGGGGTACGGCTGCGCGAGTTCGCCGCCACCCTCGACCTCACCGTCACCACCACGTCCACGGTGCGGGTCAACCAGGCGGGCCGGCAGCTGTCGTTCGGGGCGTACGGCCGGGACGTGCCCACCGTCGTAGCCGCATCAGAGCAGCGCCCCCGCACGCACCGCCTCGACGTGCGCATGCTCGTCCCGGAGTCGCGGGTCTCCCGGCAACGCCCCGGCGCGGAGCCCAGCCCGGTCCCCCGCGACGTGGAGACCATGGCGTACCCGCCGCCGCTGAACCGGATGACCGGCGGGCCGCACGACCTCGACGGACGCCGGGTGGAGTCGTTCGTCTGCGCCGACCGGTTGCAGGACGCAGTGGTCGAGACGCTGCGCGAGGCCGCCCGGGACGACATCTACGCCGCCGAGGACGGCCGGATCTCCACTGTGGTCGCCGACGAGCTGTCGCCCGAGCGCCTCACCGGTGACGCCGAGCTGTTCAGCCGCCCGCTGGCGCTGAGCAACCTGTGGCACGGCCGCCGGGCCGCCGACGCCCGCGCCGACGTGCGGGTACGGCTGCGCCCGACCAACCCGGCGGTGCTCGACGGCGCCGAGTTCGCCCGCGTCAAGCGGACCTTCGCCAGCGGCACCGCCCGCAAGACCACTCACGCGCGCGCGGTCGAGCTGAGCGTCTCCGGCACCGGCGTCGCGTCGGTCAGCGGGCCGGTCGCCGACCACGGCGGCAGCACCGGCCGGCCCGGGGGCGCTGTCATCCTGTCCGTCACACCGTGGCGGCGGGCGTGGGGCCGGATCAGCGAGCGCAGCGCCTCCGGGGTCTCCAAGCTGCGCCTCGGCGGCGGCCGGGCCGAACGCGAGCTGCTGGTGCGGGTGGACGTCGAGGCCGAGGTGGTCGCCGAGGCCCGGCACGACAGCAACCTGCGTCCGCTGGGCCGCTGGCCCGGCACACCGGCCCGGCGGGCCGGCCGGCGGCTCACCCTGCCCGGCGCTGTCGTCATGCGGATGACCCCGGCGGAGCTGAAACGACTCCAGGACCGCGACCGCGCCCGCCGGCACGGCACCGCCGACGTACGGCTGCACCTGCGGCACGCCGAGAACGCCGAGACGCTCCGCGCCGAGCAGCGCGAGCAGCTCGCCCGGATGGCGCGCGAACAGGCCACGGAACTCGGG
This sequence comes from Micromonospora sp. CNZ296, assembly GCF_007827635.1. Classification (NCBI taxonomy): domain Bacteria; kingdom Bacillati; phylum Actinomycetota; class Actinomycetes; order Micromonosporales; family Micromonosporaceae; genus Micromonospora; species Micromonospora sp. CNZ296. Next base: position 232,222 of record NZ_VISW01000008.1, on the reverse strand, counting down.
AACCTGCTGCGGCGGCAGCACACCGACCTGCGTGACGTGCAGGCCTACGTGGACCGGGTCCGGCGGGACCGCCGCGTCAGCCCGGCGGGCCGGCAGCTCGCCGACGACTACCTGGCCGATCTCCAGGAACGCCACCGGCGCGAACGCGAGGATCTGGCCGCGGCGCACGAGGCGGCCACGGACGCGCTGCGGACGGCGCAGGAGCGGGAGCGGGCCGAGCAGGCCGAACAGCAGCAGCGGGAACGCGACCTGGTACGCGAGGCACAGCAGCGGCAGAACGAGGACGCCGCCGGCCCCGGCGCACCGGCCCACGCGGCACAACCGGAGTTCCGGGCCGGACCGGAACGGTCCCTCGGCATCGGCGGCGTCACCACCCACATCGACCTCACCGATCGCATCCCGCACCTGCGGCGTGCCCTGGCGCGGGAGTCGAGCGAGGAACTCGCCCAGGCGATCCTGCCGTCCACCCGGGACCGCGGCCCGGACGACCCGATCCGAGGGCTCGGCAGCACCGGTTTCCTCGGCGCCGCCCACCTGCACCTGGCCGACGCGCTCAACGGCGGCCGGAGCGAGACGGTACGGCTGGAGCGGCGTTTCCGGGGCGCCACGTACGACGTCACGCTCACCGCCGAGCCGGTGGGCGAGCCGAGCTTCACCGGCATCGACCTTGTCGACGAACTGTCCGTCACCGACCGCGCGGTCGTCGGCGAGGCGCAGACCCGCACGACGTCGCGGACGGCGGCGCAGGTCACGTTGACCGGACGTGCGCAGGGCACCGAGACCGACCGGGTTCAGGACGACGCCACCCGCACCACCGGGCACGGCCCGGCCTCCGGCACCGTCGCCGCCGGTCTCACCGGCACCGCCGCCCTCGGCAACCAGGCCACCAAGGCGATCGAGCGCACCGGCCGCACGTACGAGCAGTCGCTGACCGTGTCCGGCCCGGTGCCCACGTACCGCGGGGCGGTCCGCCTGACCGTCACCGTCACCGGGCGCGGGCTGCCCGAGGGCGGCGTGTCGGTCCACGCGGTCCACGACGTCACCACGTACTCGGCGACCGAGGGCAGGAAACTGGCCGTGTCCGGCCCGGTCACACCGGTCGCCGCCGGGCAGACCACCGACGAGGGCCGGCGGCGATGGCGCGAGGAGGCCGGCTTCGACCGGCTGCCCGAGCCGGGTCGGTTCGCCGTCGAGGACGTCCTGGTCGACCTGCCCGGCCTGCACGATGCGGCCCGGCAGGCGCTCGTCGCCTCCGGCGCCGCACCCGGCAGGGACGTCGATGCGGCGCTGCGCGACACACTGACCGTGAGCCGGATCAAGGCGTTGCCGGCGATGCTGACCGGCGCGTTCCCGCTGCCGATGCCGGCCGGGCTGGGCCGCGACCTGTTCCTCGACGCCCGGCTGGTGGCCCGCCCGAAGCTCCTGCGCGCGGACGCCACGGTGAAGATCGGCGGCTCGGCGAAACGCGCCGCGGACACCGAGTACGAGCAGACCGCCGGACGTTCGTTCGCGCTGAAGACGGCCGGGCCGCTCGTCGTCGGCGGCGTCGGCCATCCGGGCGGCGCGAGCCGGGTGGGCGAGCGGCAGGACTTCGCCGCCGTCAACGCGGCCACGCTGGTCGAGCAGCAGCTCTACCGGACCGACCCGGGCGCCCAGGTGAAGGACGAGGGCAAGGTCTCGGTCAGCACGACCGGCAAGCCGGCCCGGCGCACCGACCCGGACGACAAGCTCACCGCCGCGGTCGAGTACGACGTCGAGTTCCGTTTCGTCGCGCGTTCCCGCGACGCCGCAGGCAGGCACCGGGCCGGCACGGAGGTCCGGGTGCCCGGCGGTTTCGTGGTCCGGCTGGACGAGGCGGCGGCCCGGGACGTCATCGGCCGGGACCTCTCCCCCGGTCTGCGCGCGTCCGCGCTCGCCGTCGCCGACGCGGCGAAGAAGCTGTCGGCCGCGGCGGCCCGCCTGGACGGCCTGGCCTCCCGGACGGACGCGGACGCCGACGCCGTCGCCGAGGCCGAGCAGTCCGTGACGGAGGCCGAGAACGCCTGGTGGGACGCCTACCGTGCGCACGAGGCCGAGGTGGCCCCGCCACCACCGGCCCCGGCTCCGCCGGTGGACGTGCCCGCCGCCGAGGTGGCCACGCCCACCGCGCAGGCCCCTGTGGTCGGCGACCCGGTCGACGTCACCACCGGCCGGGTCCTCTACACCGAGGTCGACGCCCGCCTGCCGGGGCTCACCCTGGAACGGACCCACCGCTCCGACTACCGGTGGGGCCGCTGCTTCGGCCCGGCCTGGGCCTCCACGCTGGACCAGCGCGTCGTCACCGACGACACGTACGCGCGGTTCCTGGCCGCCGACGGCTCGATCCACACGTACCCGATGCCGGCCGAGGGCGACGAGACGCTGCCGGTCGCCGGCCCCGGCGGGCCGCTGCGCCGGCTGACCGGCGGCGGCTGGCTGCTCACCGAGCCGGGCCGGTCGCTGCTGTTCGCGCCGGCCGACGCGCACGGCGACTCCTGGCTCACCGACGTGGTCACCGACCGCACCGGGTGGCGGATCGAACGCTCCGCCGACGGCATGCCCGGCCTGCTGCTCTCCGCGTCCGGCCTGGTCGTAGTGCCGCACTTGGCCGGCGGCCTGGTCGTCGGCGCACACGTCCGCGCCGCCGACGGCACCGTCCACCTCCCCTCCTTCGGCTACGACGACAGGCGGCGCCTGGTCGAGGTCCGCAACTCCTCCGGACACGAGACGCGGCTGCGCTACGACGACGCGGGCCGGCTCGTGCGCTGGCAGGACCGCAACGGCGAGTGGTTCGGCTACGACTACGACGAGGCGGGCCGCTGCGTCCGGGCCGGCGGCGGCGGTGACGTCCTGCGCTACTCCCTGCGCTACGACGACGGCGTCACGCACGTGACGAACTCGCTGGGCCGGGTGACCCGGTACGAGTTCGACGAGCGCCACCTGGTCACCACGATCGTCGACCCGCTGGGCGCGACGGTCCGGCAGGAGTGGGACGCGGCGCACCGGCTGCTGTCGCGCACCGACCCGCTCGGTCGCGTCACCCGCTTCGACCACGAGGCGCGCACGCTCACGCTTCCGGACGGCTCGACCCACCCGGTCCCGCCGCGCCCGCCCGCGCACGCGGACGACATCGAGTTCGACGCGCTCGGACGGGTCCGGGCGACCCGGGCCCCGGACGGTGCGGTCACGACGTACGGCTGGACCGCCGAGGGGGATCTCGCGTGGCGGGTCCGCCCGGACGGCTCCACGCAACGGTGGTTCTACGACGGTGAAGGGAATCTGGTGGACGTCATCGACGCATCAGGAAGGGCGGTGAGCTTCGAGTACGGCCCCTTCGATCTACCCACGGCACGGGTGGATCAGGCGGGGAACCGCACCGAGTTCACGTACGACACGGAACTACGGCTCATCGGGGTGACGAATCCGGCGGGCCGGACGTGGCGCTACGAGTACGACGCGGCAGGCCGGCTGTGCGGGCAGACCGACTTCGACGGCCGTACCCAGCGCTACGAGCACGACGAGGCGGGCCGGCTGGTCGCGCACACCGACGCCGCCGGCACCGTCACCCGCTACCGCTGGGACGCGCGGGGCCGGGTCGTGGAACGCCGGGTCGGCGACGCCGTCACCCGCGTCGAGTACGACGCCGACGGCCACGTGGCGGCAGTGCTCAGCCCGGACGCGCAGGTGCGGTTCACCCGCGACGCCGAGGGCCGGGTGCTGTCCGAGACGATCAACGGCCGGACGGTGCGCACCTCGTACACCGCCTCCGGCACGGTCGAGGCGCGCACCACGCCGTCGGGCCGGTCGAGCCGGTGGACGTTCGACGCCGCCGGCCGCCCGGAGAGCCTGACCGCCGGGGAGCACCTGCTCGGCTTCACCCACGACGACGCCGGCCGGGAGATCGGCCGGACCGTCGGCGGCCTGGTCGCGCTGCGGCAGACCTTCGATGCGGCCGGGCGGCTCACCGGGCAGCACATCGCCGACGCCGCCGAGCGCCGCTACACCTACGACGCCGCCGACCGGGTCACCGCGATCGCCGACTCGCTCGCCGGTGACCAGTCCTTCACCGCCGACGACACCGGCCGCATCCGGGCCGTCGACGGGGACGTCCCGCAGCGGTACGACTACGACGAGGCCGGCAACCTGGTCGGCGCCGGTGGCGGGCGCTGGGAGTTCACCGGCACCATGCTCGTGCGCTCCGACGACGCGACGTTCTCCTACGACGCGAAGGGCCGCCTCACCGGCCGGGTCGACGACGCGGGCGCGTGGCGCTTCGAGTGGGACGCCGAGGACCGGCTGGTCCTGGCCGTCACGCCCGGCGGTGACCGCTGGCGTTACCGCTACGACGGCTTCGGCCGGCGTATCGCCAAGCAGCGTCTCGGCGACGGCGACCGGGTGCTGGAGGAGGTGTCGTTCGCCTGGTCCGGTGACCTGATGCTGGAGCAGACGCACCGCGACGCCGCCGGCGCCACCACCACGACCACGTGGGACTACCGGCCGGACGCGGCGGTGCCGGTCGCGCAGACCGACGACGGCACGCTCCGCGCGGTGATCACCGACACCATCGGCACCCCGACCCACCTGGTCGAGCCGGGCGGCGGGCTGCGCTGGTGGTCGCGGGGCGACCTGTGGGGACGCGGCGCGGACCGGACCGCGACGCCGCTGGCCTTCCCCGGCCAGTACGTCGACGCCGAGACCGGCCTGCACTACAACCGGTTCCGCTACTACGACCCGGCCACCGGCCGGTACGTCAGCCCCGATCCGCTGGGCCTGTCCGGCGGCCCGAACCCGACCGCGTACGTCAGCAACCCGCTGACCGTGGCCGACCCGCTGGGCCTGACCAGTTGCACGCCCGCTCCGACGACGCCGCACCCGCTGGCCGCTGTGGAGCCGGCGCTCGCCGCGCCCTCCGACCAGACGCCCAGCAGCCTGCCCACGAACGCGGCGCCGCCACCGCCGAGCGCGCTCTACGGCATGCCGACCTGGGTGCGGGAGGCCAGGCGCAACCCGGACGGCACCGTCACCTACGAGTACGTGGAGCGCGACACCCCGTCGCCGCCGCCGCTGAGCACACCGGTCGGGCAGGTCACCGCGCAGGCCCAGGCCTGGTTCGACACTGTCGGTTTCGCCTCGCAGACGACGCTGGCCGACACGTCCTCGACGGCGTACCAGAGCTACCAGAGCATCCGTTCCGACCTGTACGCGAGCACCGGGCACCGCCCGCGTACCGGGCCGCGGAGCAACCGGGACGGTCACTTCAACGAGCCGATGGTCGGCAACCGCCCGTACAACAACGCGGAGGGGACCGGCCTCGGCGACCGGATCGGCGCGGAGGCAGACGGCGGTCGCCGGACCGCCGGCCAGATCGCGAACTACCTCCGTGGGTTCACGGCGCTGGACTCCATCACCAGCGCCGCCGGCCGGGAGTTCGCCACCGTGGTCACATTCGCGGAGCAGGCCCGCGGCTACGCCCAGGAGCGCCACGAGGCGGCGAACGCGCTCCAGGAGATCCACTCACTGGCGAGGAGCGAACGCGCACAGCACTACTGGGAGAACGTCGGTCACTGGTACGGCCCCGCCCGTCGTGGCTACGCCAGCGAGGAGGACTACGTTCCGCCGTCGCAGCGGCCCCGGCCCGATCAGCTGATCACCGGTACACGCAGGCCGCAGCGGACCACGACGCACGCGTTCGCCGTCGACGGCGAGCCGAGCGGCAGCCGTGACCGCAGCGACCGGTCGCGCAGCCCGCGGGACCGGAGCCGCCCCAGCGGCAGCAGCCACCGGCGGGGCCGTCGCCAGGAGTACGGCTTCCAGGGGCAGCAGACCGGCCCGGTCAGCATCGGCACCGCCTCTGCCGCGACGCAGGCGGACACCACGACGCCGCTGGCCGAGCAGCTGGCAGCGGCGCAGGGCGACCCGCAGGCACAGAACCGGATCCTCGACACCTTCCGGGACGCGCTGTCCCGGGACGTCCCGTTGAGCAACGGGTCGACGTTGCAGATCATGGCGGCGAACTCGCACGGCGGCACGGCCAACACCGCCGCCGACCTCGAGACGCTCAACGACGCGGACCGGCGGCACCTGCGGCAGATCCACCAGTCCCGCGACGCCGGCAACCAGAACGACTGCATCACGCTCACGATGGCGGTCGACAGCTACAAGCAGTCCGGGCTGATCACCCAGATCCCGTCGCAGACGCAGCCGAGGGAGCTGAGCGACCTCCAGAAGCAGTACCCGGGGCGCACCACCGAGGAGGTCGGCACCCTCCAGGGGCTGGTGGACGCGCTCGGCGCCATGCCGAACGGCACCAACGGCATCGTCGGCTTCCGCACGGGCGGTCCCGGCACCGTCGGCCACGTGGTGAACGTGTCGAAGGACTCGCGGGGCCGGGTGACGTTCGAGGACTCGCAGGTGCCCGGTCTGGCGACGCTGCCGCAGATCGGACCGGACGGCTCTGTCGTCCTGATCCGGACCAGCGACCCGGTGCCCGGCCCGTCCAGCGACGTGGACATGGCCTCGGTCCGCGACGCCGACAGCGACGTCGACATGGCCTCCGTCCGCGACGCCGACAGCGACGTGGACGTGGCCTCGGTCCGCGACGCCGACAGCGACGTCGACATGGCCTCGGTCCGCGACAGCGACTCCGACGTGGACATGACGGACTTCTCGCCGACCACCGAGACGTTCGCCGGGGTGGCGCCCGAAGCGGTGGCGAAGACCACCGCGGAGACGCCGACCGTGGGTGACCCGATCGACGTCACCACCGGCCGGATGATCCTCACCCACACCGACGCCGTGATGCCGGGGCTCACGCTGGAGCGGACCTACCGCTCCGACTACCGGTGGGGCCGGTCGTTCGGCCGGGCCTGGGCCTCCACGCTCGACCAGCGGATCATCGTCGACGGCGAGCAGGTCCGGTACCTGGCCGCCGACGGCTCGCTGCTCACCTACCCGCTACCGGCGGAGGGTGAGGTTGCGCAGCCGGAGACCGGCCGGACGCTGCCGCTGCGCCGGCTGGTGGGCGGCGGGTGGCTGCTGACCGATCCGACGTCCGGCCGCAGCCTGCTGTTCGCCGCGGCGTCGCGCACCGAGTCGCTGCTCACCGACGTCACCGACGGCGGCGTCCGCTGGACGATCCACCGCGACCGCCGGGGTACGCCGACGCAGCTGCTGTCGTCCACCGGGGCCACCATCGCGTTCACCTCGTCCGCCGGACTGGTCACGATGGTCTCGCTGCCCAACGCGGCGGGTGACCTGATGGCGGCATCGCAGTTCGGCTACGACGGCGACCTCAACCTGATCGAGGTGACGAACTCCTCGGGCGACCCCGAGCGCTTCACGTACGCCGACGGGCGGCTGGTGCGCTGGGAGGACCGCAACGGCGAGTGGTACACGTACACCTACGACGAGGCCGGCCGGTGCGTCGCCACCGACGGCAAGGGCGGCTACCTGCGCTACCGGTTCGACTACCAGCCGGGCCGTACGGTGGTGACCGACTCGCTCGGCGCGGTGCGCGTATACGAGCTCAACGACCGCTTCCAGGTGGTCGCGGAGACCGACGCGCTCGGCGCGACCACGCGTAACGTCTGGGACGAGGCGTACCGCCTGCGGTCCACGACCGACCCGCTGGGCCGCACCACCGCGAGCGAGTACGACGCGTACGGGCGGCTGGTCGCGGTCACCCGGCCGGACGGCAGCCGGTCCGTCACCACGTACGACGAACTCGGTCGCGCGGTGTCCTGGACCGACTTCGACGGCAGCACCCGCAACCGCCAGTTCGGCCCGGACGGCCTGCTGATCGCCGAGGTGGACGCCTCCGGTGAGGTGGTCCGGTACGAGCAGCCGGCCGCCGACGGCCGGGGCACGACCACCCACGTCGGACCGACGGCCGTCGTGCACGACACGGCCCGGCAGATCACCGCGGTGAGCACCGGGCAGGGCGAGACGGAGTACACCTACGACGCGCTCGGCCGCCTGTTCAGCATCCAGGACGACACCGGTCTCACCGAGTTCGGCTGGACGCTGGAGGGTGACCTGGCCTGGCGGGAGAACCCGGACGGTTCGGTCGAGGAGTTCCTCTACGACGGCGAGGGCAACCTGGTCGAGTGGGTCGACGCCGCAGGCCGCCGGACGATCCGCGAGTACGGCGCGTTCGACCTGGTCACTGCCGAGATCGACGACGAGGGCAACCGCACCGAGTACGCGTACGACACCGAGCTGCGGCTGGTGCGTGTCACCGACCCGGCGGGTGCGACGTGGAGCTACACGTACGACCCGAACGGGCGGATGGTGTCCGAGACCGACTTCGACGGCCGCACCCAGCGGTACGTCTACGACGCCGCCGGGCAGCTCGTCGAGCACACCGACGCGGCCGGCGAGGTCACGCACTACACGTACGACCTGCTCGGCCGGGTGGTGGAACGGCGCACCGGCGAGTCGGTGACGCGCATCGCGTACGACGCTGCGGGCCGGGCCGTCCCCGCCGAGGACGGCGGCTCGCAGGCCCGGCTGGAGCACGACGCCGCCGGCCGGGTGGCGAACGGCGCCACAGTGTCCACCTCGTCCGGCGGTTCCCTGCCGGAACCGCACACCGCTCCAGTACCCCGGCGGTGACCCGCCGCCCGCCCCGGCCGTCACGGCGGCCGGGGCGGGCATCCCGTCAGACGAACCACGACAGAGAAGGACTACCCGATGAACGCCGACGACGCCCGCACCCGGGCGCAGACCGCGCTGCGCCGGCTGGAGAACCCGGAGCAGCCGCTGACGCTGCTCGCCCCGGACGCACCGGCCGAGTACGAGTGGTGCTGGGTGTACCCGTTCAACACGGTCCGGGCCACCGAGACCGGCGACATCATGGACACGCTCGCGGTGGGCCCGCTGGTCGTGCCGAAGAACGGCGCCGAGCCGTGGGTGGCGCCGTCCGGCCCGCCGCTGGAGCGCTGGCTCAACGAGTACGCCGCGCGGGAGGGACTGCCTCCGGTGCCGGTCCCGGCCGCACCGGACCCGTTCGCCTGAGCCGGACGGACGGCCCGCCGTGACCGTACCGTCGCGGCGGGCCGCCGCCACCTGGAGGAACCATGACCCACGGCGCCGAGCCGCTCGACGTGCTGCTGCACCGGATGATGCGCGGCGACGCCGCGATCGAGCAGGTCCAGTCCGCGCTGCGCGCCTCCCCGCTCGACCTCGCGACGAACGGCGACGGCCGTCCCCTCGTCGTCCGCTCCTTCGACGACCTGCCGTGCGTGGTCGTGGCCACCTCGGCCGACGAGCGCGCCCGCACCTTCGCGCCCGGGTGGCGCCGGGTCGAGGCGGCCGAGCTGGCCGAGCTGCTTCCGGACGGCATCGACGTCCTGGTCGACCCGAACGGCCCCGAGCCGGTACAGCTGGCCGCCGCGATCGTCTGGCACGCCCTCCGGTTCGCCGACGAGGACACGGACGGATGAGCGACGACGAGTTCCTGTTCCTGCTCGACCCGCAGTGGCCGGCAGGCGAGGACGACGAACCGCCGTTCGAGGCGGTCGTCGGGGTGTGGCAGGTCGGCGCGGACGGCGAGGTGGGCGAGTTCCGGCGCAACCCGGACTACCGCCCGCACTTCCCGGACTCCCCCACCGACCCGGTCGACGCGCTGCTGCGCCTGGTCGCGGCCGGTGCGGCGCAGCCGGCTCACCTGCGGTCGGTGCTGCGCGCGTCCCCCCTGCACCTGGCCGTGAACGGCGACGGGCGGCCGCTCGTCGTCAGCGCCCCCGGCGACGAGCGGTGCGTGGTGGTCGCCACCGGCGAACCCCACCGCGAGCCGGTGCCGGCGCCCGGGTGGCGGCTGCTGGACCTGGCGGAACTGGCCGGGGCGGCCGGTGACGGTGACGTGCTCGTCAACCCGGGCGGCCCGGCGCCCGCCCGGCTGGCCGCCGCCTTCCTGCACGAGACGGCGGCGACGCGATGAGCACCGGTCTGCTGCACCTGCTCTGCCTGCGTGCCGCGGGCCGGATCCCGGACGGCGACCTCGCCGGCCTGCGTGGCCTGCTCGTCCACGGCGACCACGGCGACCACGGCGCCTGCGCCGCACGGCTGCTCGGCGCGTTCCCGCAGTCAGCGGCGGAGATCGCGGTGCTCACCGCGCTGCTGCCCCCGGAGACGCCGCTGCTGCCCGAACCGGCTGCGGACGAGAACGTGGACGCCGAACCGACGGCCCTGTTCATCCCGTTCCCGCCGGCCGACCTGCCGCTGTACGCGACGGCCGCGCCGCCGGTGGTGGACGAGACCGCCGGTGGCACCGTGGACGACCTCGACCGGGCCCTGCTCGACGTGCTGGACCCGGCGCGCACCGCCGGGGTGTGGCGCTGCTGGCGGATCACCCGAGGGCCGGACGGCACCGTCGACGCCGTGCGGGTCTACCTGGTCGAGGCGACGGCGCCCGACGACGAACTGCCCGCGATCGCCGACCGGGGACAGCAGGCCCTCGCCGACGCCGGGCACGCCGCGCCGGTCGAGGTGTACCGGCCCGACCTGCCGCTGCCCGCGTACCAGTGGGCGGCCCGGTCCCGGTCCGCGCTGATCTGGGCTCCTCAGCCGCCCGGCGAGGTGCACCTGGCCGCCGACGGGGACGCCCGGCTCCCGGTCGACGACGACGAGATCGCGGCGTTCGTCACCCACCTGCGGTCGGCGCCCGCCCTGACCGCGCACCTGCGCACCGACGGCACCTGGGTCTGGCCGGCCGACGTGGCCGACCGGCTGCTCGACGAGGGCGCGCTGGCCGACGAGGGTCTGCTGCGGCACCTGCGGCGGTGCCGGGCCGACCCGCCCGCGCCCGCCGACGCGGTCGCCGTCCACCGGGCGTTCGCCGCCCTGGTACGCGCGAGGGCGCTCTGACCGGGTGCACGAACGCCTCGGGTCGCGGTGTCCTTCGGGCACGAGCCCCGGCGCTGCGCGGCGCTCCCGTCGGCCGCCGTGGTCGAATGCGCCGACGCCCGCCGACGAGGACGCGAGGAGGCCGGGAATGACGGACCAGGACGAGCTGCACACCGCGCTGCTGCACCTCGGTGGCCGGGTGCCGGACGCGATGCTCGCCGAGGCGCGGCTGCGGCTCGCCGACACCGGCACGGTGTCTCTCCCGGAGCCGCCCGGACCGGTCGACCTGCCGTTCACGTTCGCGTCGGCCGTACCGAATCCGCGTGTCTTCGGTGGCCGGGTGCCGCCACTGGCCGACCTCACCGGCCGCGACGGCCTGATGGACGACACCGACCGGGTCGCGGTCGCCGCGGCCCGGCAGCAGCCCGGCGCGGTGGCGCTGTGGCGCGGATGGCGGATCGCCCCGGAGTGGGCGGCCTCGGTGATCCCGCCCGCGCCGGTCTACGTGCTGGAGACGAACGGGCCGCAGGCGGTGACGGCGGCGACAGTGATGCGGGCACTCGCCGGGGCCGGGATCTCGGCCCCGCTGGTCGAGGTGTACCGCCCCGGCGACAAGCTGCCGCCGTACGCGGCCGCGGCCCGCCGGTCCGGCGCGCTGCTCTGGGCCGGCCGGGACACCGAGCCGCTGCGGATCGCCCGCGTCTTCGACGAGGTGGACGACGACGGTGCTCGCTTCGCGCCGGACCGGGAGCGGCTGTCCGGCACCGACCTCGAACGGGCGGCGGCGTACCTCGACGCGGGCACGCCGGTGCTCGCCACCACCGCGCGCGGGCCCGACGTGGTGGAGCCCGGACGCGGCCGGGTCGTGCCGATGACCTACCGCACCGACGGACGCTGGCTCTGGCCCGAGTCCGTCGCCTACTACCTCCAGGCGTACGGGCTGGCACCGGAGCCGGACCTCCTGGCCCACATCCGGTCACGTGGTGACCGGCTCCCGGTCACCGACCCCGCCGACGAGCACCGCGCGCTGGCGCTGCTGTTCCAGTCGTACGCCCTCGTCCCGGCGGAGGCGGACGCGGACGCGGACGCGGACGCGGACGCGTGACGATCTTCGTGGCGGTCGCGTCGTACCGGGACCGGGAACTGGTGCCGACGGTGCTGGACTGCCTGGCCAAGGCGGCGCACCCGGAGGACGTCCGCATCGCGGTGTGCTGGCAGCACCTCGGCGACGAGGACATCTCCGCCATCCGGGACCTGCCGCAGGTGGACGTGCAGGAGTACGACGCCCGGGACAGCCGCGGCGCCTGCTGGGCCCGGGACAAGACGTTCCAGCGGTACCGCGGCGAGGACTGGCTGTTGCAGGTGGACAGCCACACCCGGTTCGCGCCGGGCTGGGACGTGCGGATGATCCGGATGGCGCGGGAGACGGGTGCGGCGAAGCCGGTCCTGACCGCGTACCCGGCGAGCTACGAGCCCGATCAGGAGTTCACCGGCGCGGGCGCGCCCGCCGAGATCGTCGTCAGTGACTGGACGACGTTCGGCGTACCGGTCTTCGGTCAGCGCCTGATCGAGGGGGCCGCGCCCGGCGTACCGCCCAAGCCGGCGCTGTTCCTGGCCGCCGGGTTCCTCTTCGCGCGCGGCTCGTTCGTCGCCGAGGTGCCCTACGACCCGGGCATCTACTTCCACGGCGAGGAGATCACCCTGGCCCTGCGCGCCTACACGTGGGGCTACGACCTGTTCCACCCCACCGAGGTGCTGACCTGGCACTACTACATCCGGCAGGACCGGCCGCGGCACTGGAGCGACCACGTCGAGCAGGACTGGTCCCGCTACGAGGAGCTGAGCCGTCGCCGGGTGCTCTACATGCTGCACACCCCGCCGGTCGACCGGCTCGGCATCGGGCCGGTACGCACCCTGGAGCAGTTCGTGGCGCACACCGGCTGCAACTTCACCCGGCGCACCTGGACCGACATGCTGGCCCAGGAACTCGTGCTGCTCTGATCAGCTGCCCCGCGCCGGCTCCCCGGCGCCGCTCGACCAGCGGGCCTCGGCGATGGCGGTGGCGAGCCGGTCCAGTTCCGGATGCTGCTGCGCATACGACGTGACGTGTTCGGCCAGCTCGTGCTGGGACTGCCACCGGACCTTCCCGGCGCGCACCAGCGCCCGGTCCAGCGCGAGCGGGTCGCCGCGCAGGTGACGCCGGACGTCGACCAGGACGCCGGTGAGCGACTGCTCCTGCTCGTCGGTGCCGGGCAGCGCCGTCACCATCGCCGGCAGCGCTGCCACCGTCTCGTCGTCCATGCCCGGCACCAGGCCGATGAGCGCCTTCTCGCGCGCCTCCGGCCGGGTCTCCGCCAGATACGCCATGCCCGCCTCGTCGGCGGCCAGGTGCCGCAGCGCGGGGTCGCGGCTCAGCTCCGCGACCGCCGCCGTCACGTCCGGGGCGGCGACGGCCGGATCGGTCGGGGGCGGGGCGGCGACGGCCGGATCGGTCCGCGTCGCGGCGGCGTCCGCCGTGACGGTGGGGACGGACGGGGCTGCCGTCCCGGTCCCGGCGGGTGCCGCCTCCGGCCGCCCGGCGCCCGTCCGCGCCGACCTGCGGGCGCGCAGGCCCAGCAGGAGGGCGGCGAGCGCCGCCGGCCCGGCGAGCGCCAGCAACGCCGCCCGGCGGCCGATCCCGGCGGAGCCGGACGCCTGCGCGGCCGCCTGTGCCCGGGGCGCCTCCTCGGGCAGCACGGCGGTGACGGAGGCGGTCAGGTCGATCTCCGGCGCGACGCCGCCGGTGGTCTTCGCGGTCTTCAGCACCCGGTTGCGGACCTGCGCCGGGTCGAGATCCGGGTACGCCGACCGGATCAGCGCCGCCTGCCCCGCCACGTACGCGACGGCGAGGTGGGTGCCGGCGCCGTTCACCGGTCGCGCGCCGGTGATGCCGAGGCTGGTCACGTCGACGCCGGGTGCGACCACGTCCACGCCGCCGGACCGGTAGCTGTCGGCCGTACCCCCGTCCGGCCCGATCCCGCCGACGCGCAGCACCGCGTCGTTCAGTGGCACGTCCGGGTCCGGTGGCGCCGACTCAGCGGCGGCGCCCACCACGACCACCACGCCGTCGTCGACCGCCTCGTTGACGGCGGACACCACCTCGGCCTGGCCGAGGTCCACCTGCGGCCCGAGCGCGACGACGGAGGCGCCGGAGCCGACCGCCGCCCGGATGCCCGCCACGCTCGCCGCGGTCGAGGCGCCGGGTGTCCGGCTGGCTACCCGGACCGGCATGACCGCCGCGTCCGGCGCGATGCCGGCCACCGCCGACCCCTTCACCGGCTGCGCCACGATCAGCGCGGCCATCGCCGTACCGGTGCCGAGACAGTCGGTGTCACCGCGAGCGCCGCCGGTCGCCCGGTCGACACCCGTCGTCACCCGGCCGGCGAGCGGGGGCAGGCCGCCGGCGACGCCGGAGTCGACGACGGCCACGAGCTGGTCCCGGCCCCGGCTGTGCGGCCACGCCTGGTCGGCGGCGACGCGCGGACCCGCCCACTGTGACCGGGCGCGCGACGTCGCGGCGGTGCGGCACCCCTTCGGCGGGCGGACGGCCGCGTCGCCGTCGGCGGCGGGCTGCCGTCCGGCCGGCGTGGACGCGCCGGGCGCCGGCTTCGCGGCCGGCGGGACGCCCTGGCGGACCTCGCTGCCGTACGCGTCCCACGGCAGCACCAGCACCCAGCCGGCCCGGAGCCGGGAACCGTCGGTGAGGGTGGTGCCGTCCGGCTGGATCCGCCCGGCGTTGAGCGCGAACAGCTCGGCCGCCCGCGCGCCGTCGCCCAGGAACCGCTCCGCGATCTCGGTGAGGTTCTCCGGCTCGCCCTGGTGGGCCGCCTCGACCGTGTAGTACTTGACGTGGTCGCCCTCGGCGCGGGCGGCCGGCGCGAGCGGCGTCAGCGCGAGCACCGCCGACGCGACGACGGCGGCGAGCGCGGCCCGGGCGGCCGCCGGTGCGGTCCGGGTCATCCGCGACCACCTCGGCTGCCGGCGCCGGTCACGGGTGTGGTCCCGGACGTTGCGTGGTGCCGCGAACGCCGGGCGTCCGAACCATCCGTCATCGATCCACTCTTGAACCCGGTCGAGAAGACTGTCCTTACCAGACGGGCAGGCTAGCATCGCGGATCTCCGATGCACGAAGGGCCGCCGGAGGGTCCGGGCGCGGCATCACCGCGACCCGCTTCGGCGGACGCAGGCGAGAGGCGGCCGCCTCGGGTGCCGCGCCGTTGTGGAATTCCCACCGCGACACATTCTCGTAAACGCGTGATGACGCGTGATCGGAAGGCGGTCAATTCGGTTTCCGACAGCCGGACCGAAGAGACCACTCCGAATCATCCTTTCGATGCCGGCGATTCGCCGAGAACTCATCCGCAAGCGGAGTGACAGCCGCCGGACAGCCGCCGGGAAGGACGGTTGGCGAGTTGCGTCACACGGCATCACTGCGGGAAACGACTGTCGGCTACCGGGTAGCGCCACACGCCCTCATGGAGTAATCGCCACGAGCACGCGCCGGCCGGTCGGAGACATCCCGCGACCACCCGTCCGGCCCGGGTGAGCGGCGCCTCCGGCCCGGTCCGACCCGGCAAGGTGGACAGATAGCGCGGATCCGGGTACGGACGGCCAGGTCCGACATCGCCGATCCGGACCGGGTCGGCCGGGAACACCGGAAAGGCGAGCCGGCCGCGTCCGCACGAATCGCCACGGTGCCGCATTTCCGACTGACACGCTCAGTCGTACTGCCGTCACCCGCCGAGTCGGAAAAGCATTGACACCCCCGATCGCGGTTCGGCAAAGTTCCTTCCGCCGACCGCAACCGGAGGACACTTTCCGGCGGCTTATCGCGATCCCCGAAATCCTTTCCGCACCGATCACCATCGCCGGCGGACAACCGTGCGCCCACCCGGGCGATTCCCAGCCCGCTCGCGGGCCGGTTCCGGCCGCCTCCGACCCGAACGAAGGAGCATTTCCGTGCCCATCCAGGAATCCGAGCTCATCGACACCGTCAAGCGCGTGCTCGCCGACGTGACGCACGACGACGCCGTCCTCGACATGGATCTCGACACCCAGCTCCGCGAGGACCTCGGGATCGACTCGATGACGTCGTTGACGTTCCTCATGGCGCTGGAGGACGCGGTCGACGGGTTCTTCGTGGACGCGACGACGCTGGAGGCCGAGCACTTCCAGACCATCGGCAGCATCTACGAGTACGTCCGGACGCAGCTGAGCACCGCGAAGATCGCCTGACCGATGACCGGCCTCTACGTACAGGCGGCGCACCACGCGGTGCTGCCCACCCGCGACGACCGGCACCCACCCCGGCCGCGCTTCGTCGAGTACCAGGCGGACCTGCACCGGATGGCCGGCGTGGTCCTCGACGAGGCCACACTCACCCGGGGCGACCAGTACACCTTCGTCGACCTGGCCGACGCGCTGGCCGACCGCACCGGACCCGGTCTCTTCCGCGACCTCGGTGTGCTCGTCACCAGCTACTGGACGCCGGAGTTCGACCCGGACGTGTCCGCGTTCGGCCCGTACCTGCACCACCGGCACCGCCTCGACTGCACCTCGTTCGACCTGGTCGACCAGGGCAGCATCTCCCCGGCGCTCGCGTTGCTGGTGCTCTGCGACTTCCTGCGGGCCGGTCCGGCGGACCGCGACGGCCTGCTGCTCAGCGTCGAGCAGACCACAGTCCCGGCCCCGGTCGGCGCCCACTTCCCCGGCCCGAGCCGGTCCACCGCCGGGGCGGTGCGGATCGGCCGCCGGCCGGCCGGAACGGAGATCCTGACCGTCACGGCGCTCGGCGAGCCGGCGGTGCTGGGCGACGACGGGGACCTGTCCCGCCTGGTCGCGCGCTGGTGCGCGGAGTACGACGTGGACCCGGCGGAGCTGACCGTGCGGGTCAACCGGGCCACGTTCCTCTACCGGCGGTGGGCCTACGCGTACGGGCCGGACTCCTGGCCGTGCCGGGTCGAGTTCCTGCCGCCGGAGCGCACCTGCACCGGGCTGTTCCGCTGGCTCGGCGCCGAGTCCACCACCCCGGCCGGCGGTTACGTCGCCTACGTCGAGGAGGACGTGGAGAGCCTGTCCGCCGCCGTGGTGCTGACCCGGGCGGTGACGCCGTGACGAACGTGCTGCGACTGCCCACCCGGCCCGCCGGGCCGGCCGCCGACCCGGTCGCCGTCCGGTTCACAGTCGGCGCCGCCGCTGCCCGGGCCCGCGAGACCGGCGCGTTGCCGGCCGGATCCGGCCGGGCCGCCGGGTACGCCGGGCTGGTGCTCGCCGACCGCGACGCGGCGCCGGTGGAGGCGTTCGACCTCACCACGGGCGCCGTCCTCGGGGCGGAACGGCTCACCGTCGTACCCCATGAGCTGCTGACCCGCGCGGGCCTGGTGGTGCTGCGGTACCGGGCGGCCGGCGGACCGGCCGACGCACCGGCCCTGCGGCTGTTCCGGCAGGCCCTCGCCGACGCCGAGCGGGACGCGCTCGGCGAGGCGGTCCGCTGGTGCCGGCGGTTCCTCGCCGGCCGGCGTTCGGCCGGTCAGCGGCTCAGTGCCCACCCGGTGGTGGCCCACCAGATGGCCGGGCTGGTGGCCCGGGCCGCCGCCCTGCGCCAGACCGACGCGGCCGCCGCGCTCGCCGAACCGGCGGGCCGGGCCTGGTGGGTCCGGGAGGTCGACGGGCTGGCCCGCGACCTGATCCGGATGGCCGGCGGCCGGTCCGTCCTCGCCGGGCAGATGGCGCAGATGCGCACCGCCCTGCTCTACGCCAACCGGATCTACCTGGACGGTGCCCCGTGTTCCGACTGAATCCCGACCGCTTCGCCGCCCGTTACGGGCTGGAGTGGCTGGCCGCGGCCACCTGGTACCGCGAGAACTCGCCGGCCGTGCCGGACGATCCCGACCTGGTGCTGCGGCACCTCGACCACCCGGCGGTCGCGCAGAAGATCGAGGCCGAGTTCGCGGCGGACACCCGCCGGCGGGCCGCGATGTTCGAGGCGCTCAGCTACGGCAGCGCGAGTTTCCTGCTCACCACTCCGGGCCCGTCGCTGTCCGGTGTGCTGCTGGACGCGCTGGGCACACCGCGGCAGCGGGCCTGGTTCCGGGAGCTGGTGTCCACCACCCGGTGCCGCACGTTCTTCGCGGTCACCGAGCCCGGACGCGGCTCCGACGCCGCCCACCTGGACACCACGCTGCGCGACGGCCGGCTGACCGGCGAGAAGCTGCTGTTCGGCAACGGGGCGGTGGCGCCCGTCGGCACCGTCCTCGCGCGCACCGGCGACGGTCCGCTGGACCTGGTGGCGGTGCTGATGACGCCAGAGCTGATCGAGTCCGGCGCGGTACGACGACGCGTGCTCCCGATGTTCGCCCTGCCCGGCGCGCAACTGTCCGAGCTGCGCGTCGACGGACTGCGGGTGCCGCCGGAGGCGGTGCTCGGCAGCCACCTGAAGGCCACCGAGCGCGGCATGATGGGCATGCTCAAGACGTTCCACCGCTTCCGGCCCGGGGTGGCGGCGATGGCTCTCGGCCACGCCCAGGCCCTCGTCGACTACGTCCGGGACCACGTCGGCGCCGCCCGCCCGGAGCTGGACCGGTTCGACCAGATGCTGGAGCGGTCGCGCGAGCTGAACGCCGCCGCCGCCCGCGAGGTCGACGAGGAGCCGCTGCGCGGCGCGCTGGTGTCGCTGGCGAAGCAGCGGGCCACAGCGGCGGCCGAGGAGGTGGCCGCGGTCCTCGCCCGGGAGCTGCCGGTGGCGGCGCTCGTCGACCACCCGTGGCTCGCCCGGTCCCTGACCGACGTGGTCGCGTACGAGTTCATGGAGGGCACCACGCCCATCCAGCTCGCCAACGTGCACGCCGGCTATCTGCGCCGGGAGGTGCCGGTATGACAGCCGTCGACCAGTCGCGCCCGGCCGGGGACAGCGCCGCGCCGCCGGTGCTCGGGCCGGTGCTGGCGATCGCGCTGCCGGTGCTGCTCGCGTCGCTGGCGAGCCTGGTGGCGCCGCTGCTGAACACCGCCGTGATCGGCCGGCACGACCCGGCCTACCTGTACCCGCTGGCGCTGGTGCTGCCGATGATCCTGTTGCAGAACTCGGTGAACGAGAGCCTGCGTGTCGCGTCGGTGGCGTTCGCCGCCCAGGCGTCGGGCAGCGGCGACCTCGACACGTACGCGCGGCGGCAGCGGACCGTGCTCGTGCTCGGCGTGGCGGTCAACCTCGGCGTGGCGCTGCTGTTCCTGGTGGCGCACCCGCTCTTCCTCGACCTGTACGCGGTGCCCGCCGGTTCGCGCACCCTGGTGTACGCGTTCGTCCAGCTCAACACGCTCACCGGCGCGGTGCTGGCGGTGAGCGTGGCGCTGATGTCGAGCCTCTACGGGCTGCGGCAGGTACGCGCGGTGACCGTCGGCACGCTGGTGAGCCTCGGCTCCGGGGTGGTGCTCACCGCCGCGCTCGTCGGCTGGCTCGGCGTGTTCGCCCTGCCGGCGGCCACCGCCACCACCGCGACCGCCACAGCGGTCTGGGCGTCCCGCCGCCTGGCCCGCTGCGGGGTGCGGCCCTGGGCCCGGATCGGGCGGCGCGCACCGGTCCGCCGGTCCTGGCGGGAGGTCTGCCGGATCAGCGTGCCGGTGAGCCTGGGCTACCTGCTGCTGTTCGGCAGCGGGCTGGTGCTGACCCGGATCCTCGCCGGCTACTCCCCGCTGACAGTGGCCGGGTACGGCGTGGCGTACCGGGTGCAGAACCTCGTGCTGCTGCCGGCCATCGCACTCGGTGTGGGCGCCGGCATCACCGTCAACCGGCTCGCCGCGCAGCGCCGCGGCGGGCGGGTCGGACCGTCGGTCGTCGCCGCGGTCGGGCTGTCGGCGGCGGTGTTCGCGGTCGTGGCCGCCCTGGTCTGGCTGCTCCGCGGGCCCGGGACCGGGCTGCTCACCGGCGATCCGGCGGTGGCCCGGGCCGCCGCCGACTACCTCGGCCACCTGGCGCCGGCCTATCTGGTCGCCGGTCCGCTGCTCACCCTGTCGATCTTCCTGGAGGAGACCGGGAACGGGGTCCGGGCGCTGGTCGTGAACGCCACGCTCACAGTCGTCCAGCTCGCCCTGGCCGCCGGGCTGGCCCGCGCCGGGCATCCGGTGTCCCACGTCTACCTCGCGCTGGCCGTGGCCCACCTGCCGGCCGTCGGCTTCGTCGTCCACGAGCTGCTCCGCGCCCGCCGCCTCGGTGGGCGGGTCAGCGCCATCCCCACGAGCTGAAGGAAACACGATGCACCGAACCCTGTACGACGTCCTCACCGCCACAGTGGACAGTCATCCCGACAAGCTCGCCCTGATCGCGGGACCGCACCGGCTGACCTACCGCGACCTGGCGGCACGCGTGGCCGGCCTGGCCGGCCGCCTCCAGGCCGACGGCGTGCGCCCCGGCGACCGGGTGGTGATCTGCGCCGGGAACCGGGTCGAGACGGTGACCGCCTTCTGGGCGGCGCTGGCCGCCGGCGGGGTGGCCGTGGTGGTCGGCCACGAGCAGCGGCCCGAGCGGGTACGCCACGTGCTGGCCGACTGCGCCGCCACCGTCCTGCTCGCGCTGGAGCCGATGGCGCGCTCCCTGACCGGCCTGGGCCTGCCGGCGTCGGTCCGGGCGGTGCTGCCGGTCGGCGCCGAGGACACCCTCTTCGCCGGTACGCCGGCACCCGTCGACGTGATCAGCGAGGATCTGGCCGCGCTGGTCTACACGTCCGGCTCCACCGGCGACGCCAAGGGCGTGATGCTCAGCCACGCGAACATGCTGACCGCGCTGGACTCGCTCAACGAGTACCTGCGCAACGGCCCGGAGGACGTGTTCCTCTGCGCCCTGCCGCTCGCCTTCGACTACGGGCTCTACCAGATGATCATGGCGTTCTCGCAGGGCGCGACGCTGGTCCTGGAGCGGGACATGAGCCTGCCGTTGCAGGTCGTCAAGGACATCGCCCGCTACCGCTGCACAGTCGTGCCCGGCGTGCCGGTGCTGTTCGAGCTGGTCGAGCAGTTCAGCCGCTTCGGCATGCCGGACGTGAGCAGCGTCCGCTGCCTGACCAACACCGGCGCCGCGCTGCTGCCCCGGCACATCGCCGCGATCCGCCGGCTGTTCCCCGGCGCGGACATCTACTCGATGTACGGCGTCACCGAGTGCAAGCGCTGCACCTACCTTCCGCCGGAGCTGCTCGACGCCAAGCCGGGCAGCGTCGGGCAGGCCATCCCGAACACCCAGATCCTGGTGGTCGACGAGCAGGACCGGCCCTGCCCGCCGTACCAGGTGGGGCAGCTCGTGGTGCGCGGCGGCACGGTGATGCAGGGCTACTGGGGACTGCCGGACGAGACCGCCCGCAAGATCCGCGAGCACCCGGTACGCGGCGGCCGCTGCCTCTACACCGGCGACTACGGCTACCTCGACGAGGACGGTCACTTCTTCTTCAAGGGCCGGATCGACGAGGTGATCAAGGTCCGGGGACGCAAACTGATCCCCCGCGACGTCGAGGAGGTCCTGCGGTCCGCGCCGGGCGTCGCCGAGGCGAGCGTGGTCTGCACCGCCCTCGACGACGGCGACCACGACATCGCCGCCTTCGTCGCCGCCGACCCGGCCGCCGTCGACGCGTCCGCGCTGCGTGCGGCCTGCCGGTCCGGCCTGGAGACCTGGCAGCGGCCCACCCGCTACGAGGTGCTCGCCACGCTGCCGCGCAACAGCAACGGCAAGGTGGACAAGCCCGAGCTGCTGCGCCGGTACCCGGTGCCCACTGCGGCCCTGGCACCGGCCGGTGCGCCGTGCTGAACCTGACCGCCGTGCAGGCCGTCGTGCCGGACGACCGGCCCAGCCTCTTCGCCCTCGCCGGCCGGTACGACATGCCGCGCGCCGAGCTGGCCGTGTTCCACCGGATCTACGGCCTCGACCGGGTACCGGTGTGGTCCGGCGACACCGCCGCCCTGGTCGAGGAGACGGTGGCGAACCTGCTCAAGGAGTCGGGTGTGGACTCCGGCCGGGTCCGCTGGCTGGTGCACGCCCACACCGGCACCCACCAGGACGTGGTGGGCCGCGCCGGCCTGGCCCGGATCTGCCGCCGGCTCGGGCTGGACCGGGCGCAGTCGTTCGGCATGACCACCAACAACTGCGCGTCGACGGTGTCCGCCATGCGGGTGGTCGACCGGCTGCTGGCCCGGGGTTCGGCCACCGACGTGGCGATCGTGGTGACAGCCGACGTCGCGTTCACCCCGATCATGCAGGTGATCCCGAACAGCTCGGTCACCGGCGACGCCGGGGTCGCCTGCCTGTTCAGCCGCCGCGACGCCGGTCACCGCGTCCTGGCCGCCCGGATCGACACGTACGGCCGGCACGCCGCCTGCCAGTGGCAGGACGAGGCGGCCAACGCCGAGTTCGAGGCCGAGTACCCGGCGCGGCTCGCCGACGTGATGCGCCGCGCGCTCGACGACGCCGGGCTGACCTGGCCGGACATCCGCATGGTGCTGCCGCACAACGTCAACACGTTCTCCTGGAAGCAGGTCGCGGCGCGCGCCGGCATTCCGTTCGAGTCGGTCTACCTGGACCAGGTGCCGCACACGGCGCACTGCTTCGGCGCCGACATCTTCCTCAACCTCGCCGCCGCCGACCGCGCGGGCCTGCTGCGGCCCGGTGACCGGCTGATGCTCGCCACGGTCGGGCTCGGCGCGGTCTTCGCCGCCGTGGTGCTCGAATACGGGAGTCACACATGACCATCGGATACCGCGCCGAGCTGCGCGACCGGCTGCTGGCCGCCGCCCGGCGGCACCCGGAGCGTACGGCGCTCTGGGTCGACGACCGCGCGTACACGTACCGGGAGCTGTTCGCCCGCGCCGACACCCTGGCCGGCCGGCTCGACGAGCGGGACGAGCCGTTCTGCCTGGTGTACTGCGGCCGGAACCTGACCCGGTACGTCGCGATCCTGGCGAGCCTGCTGGCCGGCAAGGCGTTCGTGCCGATGTGCCCCACGTCGCCGCCCGCCTACTGCGAGAAGGTGCTCAAACGGCTCGACGGACAGGTGGTCGCGGTCCTGGACAGCGGCGACCCGGACCAGGACGACCGGCTGCGGACGATGATGGCGCCGCCGGCGCCGGTGCTCGACCACGGCCCCGGGCCGCGGTGGGAGGGCGAGCCCCGGCGGCCGCAGGGCGGCGCGTACCTGATGTTCACCTCCGGCAGCACCGGGGTGCCCAAGGCCGTCCTGGTCACACTGGACAACCTCACCGCGTACCTGGACGGCGCGATCGAGCTGTTCGGCCCGACCTGCGAGGACCGGTTCGCCCAGGTCAACAACTTCACGTTCGACCTGTCGGTGCACGACATCGCGCTGCCGTGGACCGTCGGCGCGGCCGTGTACGCGCTGCCCGACCAGGCCGTCTACAAGCTCCCCGCGCTGGTACGGGAGCACGCGCTGACGTTCTGGCTGTCCGTGCCCACCACCGGCGTCAGCCTGCTCGACCTCGGCCTGCTCCGGCCCGGCGCGCTGCCCAGCCTGCGCCGGACGCTGTTCTGCGGGGAACCGCTGCCCCGGCGGCTCGCGCAGGCGTGGCACGCCGCCAACCCGGACGGGGAGCTGTTCAACGTGTACGGGCCGACCGAGTGCACGATCGCGGTGACCTCCTTCGGCTGGCGGCCGGACCAGGACCTGCCGGACGTCGTGCCGATCGGATGGCCGTACCCCCGGCAGGAGGTCCGCGTCGTCGGCGCCGACCTGGCCGGGGTGGCCGCCGGGCAGACCGGCGAGTTGCTGCTGCGTGGCAGCCAGCTCGTCCCGGGCTACCACGGCGACCCGGAGCAGACCGCGGCCCGGTTCGTCGAGCTGCCGGACGCGCCCGGACGCTGGTACCGCACCGGCGACCTGGTCGCCCACGACCCGCGCTGGGGGCTGGTGTTCAAGGGCCGCCGCGACGACCAGATGCAGGT
Organism: Micromonospora sp. CNZ296; assembly: GCF_007827635.1. Lineage (NCBI taxonomy): Bacteria > Bacillati > Actinomycetota > Actinomycetes > Micromonosporales > Micromonosporaceae > Micromonospora > Micromonospora sp. CNZ296. The sequence continues at coordinate 208,392 of NZ_VISW01000008.1, read as the reverse complement.
CCGCGGGCACCGGGTGGAACGGCTCGAGGTGGAGACCCTGCTGCGGCAGGTGCTCGGCACCGAGGCCGTGGCGGTGGTCGGCTGGCCGGTGGCGCCGGGCGGCCTCGTCCAGGGGCTCGTCGCGTTCGTCGCGGACACCGCGACGCCGGTGCCCGAGATGCGCCGCCGGATCAGCCGGGAACTGCCCGAACACCTGTGGCCGAGCCGCATCCACGTCGGCCCGCTGCCGCAGAACCGCAGCCTCAAGGTGGACTACCCGCAGCTGCGGCGCCGGCTCGAGGAGGAATCGTGACCGCCGCCGTGCGGACACCGGCCGCCGGGCTGGACCGGATGCTCGCCACCTACCGCCGGCACACCCCGATGACCGAACCCGGACCGCACGCCGAGGCGCTGCGCCGGCTGCCGGCCGACGTGCCGGCCCTCGTGGAGGTCATCGGCGGGCTCTTCGCCCACTACGAGCTGGACCCGCCCGCGGCCGGCTGGAAGCCCGGACCGGACCGGCTCGCCGAGGTCGACCTGCGCACCACCCGGCGGATGCTCGACCGGGTGCTCGCCCTCGACCCGGCGCCGCTGACCCGGGCCCGGCCGCTGCACCGCCGCTGGCTGGGCGTCTGCCGGGACGCGAGCCTGCTGCTCTGCGCCGTGCTGCGGGAGCAGGGGGTGCCGGCCCGGCTGCGGTACGGCACCGCCCACCACCTGTACGTGCCCTACCGGCCGATGCACGACCACGTGGTGGTCGAGTACTGGTCGGCCGGCGAGGGCCGGTGGCGGTACGCCGACGGCCGGATGTACCGGACCGCCCGGGACACCTTCCAACTGCCCGACCACTACCGGGACGACGTACCGGAGTCGGTGTTCCTCACCGGCGCCCGCGCCTGGCGCCGGGCCCAGGAGGGCGAGCGTGCGGCGCTGCGCCTCAGCGGCCTGATGCTGAACGCCGACGCCGGCCGCTGGCAGGCCCGCAACCTGTTCCTGTACGACCTGGCCGCCCTCGCCGGCTGGGAACCGCTGATGTGGGACGCCTGGGGCTACATCCGCCGGGCCCGCCCGCAGTCCCGCCCGCGCGGGTTCCTCCAGTACCGCAAGCTCGGCCGGCTCGCCGCGCTCGACGACCGCGATCCGGAGCAGTGGCGCGAGCTGCTGCGCCGCTACCGGGCCACCCGCCTGGTCCGGGTGCCGGCCCGGGTGCTGTCGTGCAGCCCGGTCAACGGCCGCCGCGTCGTCGCCGCGCCGCCCGCCCGGAGGACACCCGATGATCGCGATTGACGCGGTGGTACGCGTGGAACCGGAACGACGGCTGTCGGTCACCGACGACCACGCGCTGCTCGGCCTCACCTCGGCCCGCGCCCGGGTGTACGGCCGGCTCTACGGCTACGACCGGATCCCGGTGGCCGCCGCCGGGCAGGAGTTCCCGATGCTGCTGGACGCCGTCCGGCGGCTGCTCGACGAGGCGCGCGTGACACCGGACCGCGTGGCGGTGGTGGTGCACGCGCACACCGGCCCGTACATCGGACCGGTGGGCGCCGGCCTGCCCCGGCTGGTCGCCCGGCAGCTCGGCGGCGACGCGCTGTGCTTCGGCACCCAGTCCAACAAGTGCGTCTCCAGCATCAGCGCGCTGGACCTGATGGACCGGCTGCTCGCGGGGCGGCCCGGCGACGCCGTCGGCGTCCTGCTGATCGGCGAGACCGCCGACAGCCCGGATCTGCGGGTGCTGGACACCGGCATCGCCGGGGACGTGGCGTGCGCGGTGCTGCTGCGCCGGAACGGGCCCCGCGACCGGGTGCTCGCCCACGCGGTCGCCACGCACGGCCAGTACGCCGGCGGCATCTACACCGAGCCCGGCGCGCCGAGCCGCCAGGAGTACGAACGCCGCTTCCAGGAGCATCTCGGCGACGTGGTCGACCGGACGCTGCGGCGGGCCGGACGCCGTCCCGACGAGCTGACAGTCCTGTTGCCGCACAACGTCAACGTCAACGTGTGGCGGGCGGCGGCCGGTGTGATCGGCGTACCGGCCGATCGGATCGTGCTCGACAACGTGCCCCGGTACGGCCACTGCTTCGGCGCCGACATCTTCCTGAACCTGGACACCGTCCGGCCCCGGCTGCGCCCGGGTGACCTGGCCCTGATGGCGTCCGTCGGGGTCGGCGGCACGTTCGGCGCCGTCCTGCTCGAACACTGACCCGCGAGGAGAGTCGCGTGAAGAAGCTGTACGTCATCCTCATCAACGACAACGTGATCCGATCCGGCCTGGCCGACCTGGGCCGGCTCGCGGACGCGGAACTCTGGCTGGTCTCCAGCCCGCACTACGCGCGCCGGCTCACCGACGAGCAGCGCGCCGCGTACGCCCGGATCGTCGTGCCCGACGACATGGAGACGACCGACCTGGTGGCGTTGCTGGACCGGGAGCTGCCCCGCCCCCGGCCGGAGCAGCTCCGGTTCCTCACCAACGACGAGTCCTGCGAGCTGATCTGCGCGCGACTCGCCGAGCACCTCGGCACGGCCGGCTGGCCGGCCGCGCGCCTGCTGCCGTTCGTGGACAAGATGGCCAGCAAGGCCGCGCTCGCCGGCAGCGGGCTGCGGCTGCCGCGGCACCTGCGCTTCGACCGGGACCGGCACGCCGCCGACCCGCGCGGCTACTGCGAGCGGATCGCCGCGGAGATCGGCTTCCCGATGGTGGTCAAGCCGGTCGACAGGTACGCCAGCATGGACGTGCGGCGGCTGGACGGGCCGGCGGCGTTGCGCGCCTGGGCGAGCTGGGCGTCCTCGCCGAAGGACCGCAACAGCTACGAGGTGGACGAGTTCGTCTCCGGCACGCTCTACAACTTCGACGCGCTGGTGCAGGACGGCCGGGTGGTGTGGAGCAACGTGTGCGCCAACCTCAACCCCTGCATGGAGTTCGCCGCCGGACGGTCGCTCGGCGTGTGGACGCTGCCCGCCGACGACCCGACGGCCGTGCGGGTGTCCGGGTTCGGCCACCGGGCGCTCGCCGCGCTGCGGCCACCGGACGGCGGCGTACACATGGAGGTGTTCGGCACGCCCGACGGCGAGCTGGTCTTCCTGGAGGTCGCGGCCCGGCCGCCCGGCGGCGAGATGCGCGCCGTCTACCTGCGCACCCACGGCGTCGACATCGACCTCGCGCACTACCTGCTGCGGGCCGGCGAGCCGTACGACGTGCGGGCCCGGCCGACCGGCGAGCTGGGGGCCTGGGTGATCACCCCTCGTCACGCCGGCCGGGTCAGCGCCGTCGACCTGCCCGCGCTGCGCAGCGAGCACACCGTGCAGGTGCACGTGTCGGTCGGCGAGACCGTCGCGCGCGCCAGCGCGCACATCGTCGAGCCGCCCTCCGCCGTGTTCATGGTCTACGGCGCCGACCGGGCCGCCTTCGGCCACGACATGGACCTGCTGCGTGACCTCACCCTCTACCGCGTGGAGCCCTGATGGACCTGAACCTCGCCGCCGACATCGCCGGCCGCACCCCCTTCTACCTGTACGACTTCGCCGCCGTCCGCCACCGGGTCGCCGAGCTGCGGGCGGCCCTGCCCGACGGTGTGCTGCTGCACTACGCGATCAAGGCCAACCCGATGCCGGCCCTGGTGCAGCGCCTCGCGCCGCTCGTCGACGGTCTCGACGTGGCCAGCCACGGTGAGCTGCTGACCGCGCTCGGCACCGCCGTCGACCGGGAGCAGATCAGTTTCGCCGGGCCGGGCAAGCGCGACCCGGAGCTGGCCGCCGCGATCGCCGCCGGCGTGGTGGTCAACGTCGAGTCCGGCGACGAGCTGGCCCGGCTGCGCCGGATCGAGACGGCGGTCGGGCGGTCCGCCCGGTTCGCGCTGCGGGTCAACCCGGACTTCCAGCTCTCCGGTTCCGGGATGACGATGGGCGGCGGTGCGACCCAGTTCGGCATCGACGCCGAGGCGGTCGGCGAGGTGCTGCGCGGGCCGGGCCGGCGCGGACTGTGCGGGCTGCACATCTTCGCCGGGTCGCAGAACCTGCGCCTGGACGCGCTGACCACAGGGGTCAGCCAGACGTTCGAGCTGGCCGACCGGCTGGTACGCGAGCACCGGCTGGACCTCGCGCACGTCAACATCGGCGGCGGGCTCGGCATCCCGTACTTCCCCCGCGACGAGGCGCTGGACCTGGCCGCGTACGGCCGGCACCTGGCCGTGGAGGTGGAGCGGTGGCGCCGCCGCCACCCGGACACCGCTGTCGTGCTGGAGCTGGGGCGGTACCTGGTCGGCGAGGCGGGCGTCTTCGTCAGCCGGGTGGTGGAGCGCAAGCACTCGCGCGGCGAGACGTTCCTGGTGGTCGACGGCGGCATGCACCACCACCTCGCCGCCTCCGGCAACTTCGGCCAGGTGGTACGCCGCAACTACCCGGTGTCCGCTGTGACCGCGAAGCCGGCCGACGAGCGGGAGACGGTCACAGTGGTCGGACCGCTCTGCACGCCGCTGGACACGCTCGGCCGGCGGGTGGAGCTGCCCCGGTGCGAGGTCGGCGACCTGGTGGTGGTGCACCAGTCCGGGGCGTACGGGCCGACCGCCAGCCCGGTGCACTTCCTCGGCCATCCGGCGCCGGTCGAGGTGCTGCTCTGAGTGGGCACGGCGCTGCGCCGCACCGCGACGGCCGGCACACCCGCCAGAGCGTCCTAGGACATTGGTGTGCCGGCTGCCGCGGGAGGCCGGGCTGTGGGTAGGCGTGTTCAGACCGGCCGGACGCAGCTCACGGGCAGGGTCCGCCCGCGCAGACGTCGATCACCTTGCCGGTGAGCAGGAACACCGCCTTCTGCCGCTGCGCGCCGGGCTGGGCGCGCGGGAACTCGTGCGAGTCCTCGCCGTACTCCGGTCCGGCGGGGGCCAGGTTGGTCGGCGGCGGCGCGTACGCGGCGCCGCTGTTCCAGACCACCATGGCCGAGCCGGCGTACGGGTACCTGCGGATCGGCGCGATGCCCCAGAACGGCCGCACGTCCGGTGACCAGCCGTCGGCCAGCGCCGGAGTGTGCAGGCGGGCGCCGATGGTGCGCGCCTGGACCTCCGCTGCGGCGGTCGAGACCTGCTGGTCGGCGAAGGCCACGTGCATCAGCACCCGGTGCGCCGGGGTACGCGGCAGCGGCCGGCCGGTCATGTGCTGGGCGTACCCGTTGGCCTCGGACCGGTCCCACAGCATCTGGAGCAGACCGAAGATGAGCTGCTGGTCGATCCGGTCCGGGTAGTAGCCGTCCATCACGGACTGGAACGGGGCGAAGTCGACGCTGCGTTGCAGCAGCGTCGAGTAGTTCATCGCGGGCACGCCGAGCACCGAGCGGGTCCAGTCCTGGGCGACGGCGGTGAGCGCGCCGCCGTTGATGCCGCCCTGGCTGTTGCCGTCGTAGTGCAGCCCGCCGGCCACGTCGATCAGCGGCCGCCCGGCGGCGTCGCGGAACGCCGGGTGGGCGGCGAACCCGCTGCGGTGGATCATCGTCCGGCCCAGGAACAGGAAGTTCAGGAAGCTCTGCTGGAGCCGGTCGGCCACCGCGGGAAAGGCGCTGAGGTCGGTGAAGGCGCCCGCCACGTACGGGACGTCGGCGGCGGCCATGCCGATCCAGCTCGTGGCGCAGAAGGTGAAGTCGTACGTCTGCGACATGGTCTTGACGTTGCCGGCGTTGACCTCGGTCGGCCGGCCGAGCAGGCCGTGGCCGTAGAGCGAGAGGTGGGCCGGCTTCGCGGCGGACGCGCTGCGCGGGATGTTGCAGACGAAGTCGGCCGCCACCGTCGTGCCGGACGGTGTGGGCAGCGCGTCCGGCGCCGGCGGGGTGCCGTCGCCGCCGGGCGGCCCGTAATGCAGCCGGGAGCCCGGTCCGCCGTCACCGGTCAGGTAGGACGGTACGGCGACGGTGCCGGTCACCTGCCGGGCGATCAGCGGATCCTGCTCCGGCGTGTAGTCGGTGACCTGGTTGACTGTGAACGAGGGCGCGCGGCGGCCGAGCGCGGCGAACGCGCCGTCCCGGACCGCGAGCATCCGCCCCGTGAGGCCCTGCCGGCTGGCCACCGTGAAGTCCCAGGCCAGGTAGAGGCTGTGCCGCTTGACACCGGCCCGGCTCAGGTCGGCGAGGATCCGCCTCATCTGCGGCGCGCGCGGGTCACGCCGGTCCAGGCCGGCGCCGGTCACGTACGCGCGGAACGCCTTCGGCGCCGGGATCAGCGCGCCGTCGCCGTCGCGCATGCCGCGCAGGCCGACGACGTACCTCGTGCCCTCGGTCAGCGCGACCGCCGGCCGGATGATCAGCGCCTGCCGGTCCGGGTCGCCGGCGGCGTGCGCGTCCAGTTCCGCCCAGTAGGGCGTACGCCTGCCGGTGCGGGCGTCGAGCAGCACGATCGGCGCGTCCGGCGCCAGCGAGCGGCCCACGTCGGTGACCGGCGCGATCCGCGTCCGCTCGGCGTCGAGGCCGGGTACGCGCGCCAGGATCGGCGATCCGGGGCTGAACCCGTCCTGCCGGTTCCACTCCGCCGGGTCGATCGGCACGCCGAGCACGTTGGCGGGCATCGCGGAGGCCGCGAACCGGACCCGCTTGCCGGTCGGGGTGCTGCGGTCCGGGACGGTGAAGTAGTCGTTGGGGAACGGCAGCAGGCAGGCCGCCGGGTCGATCGGGTCGCAGGACCGCTGCCCGGCCGGTGCGGGAGGCGCGGACGGCGCCGCGGCGGCGCCGGAACCGAGCAGCACGGCCGATGCGGTCACCAACGCGGACACGGCGAGACGGAGCCGTCTGGGGGTGGGCACGCGTGTCTCCTTCGACAGCGGACGGTGGTGTTCTTCCTACGCCCGTGACCGGATCCCGGCAAGGCCCACCATGGACAGGGCCGCGAAGCACTACGTGGTGCGACGGGCGCGGCCTCCCGCCGTCCGCCTCTTCCCAGCGGCGGACGGCGGGAGGGACACCGGGCTAGCCGACGACCACGACGCGGCCCTGGTTCAGCGGTTGCAGGTGCGCCGGGTCGAGATCGTCCGGTGCGCCCCGGCCGCTGTCGTAGACGACGCGCCCTCCGTCGCTCTCCCAGATCCTGATCCGGAACCGGTCCACGTCACGTCCGTCCGGGGCGTCGGCGACAGTGAGCTGGTACGCGTACCCCGGCCGGCCGTTCACCGTGCCCTCACCCTGGTACCGGCCCACCGGCCCGGCGACGGTCAGACGCTCGTGTGTCGTACCGGCGAACGTGAACTCGCGTCCCGGCAGCCGGAAGGTGGTCGCGCCGAACGGCGTGGGTGAACCCTTCACCAGGCCCGCGACGAAGGCGAACTCCCCCGGCCCGGTGGCGGCCACGTCGGCGCTGAGCGCGCCCGCCGGTGAGACGATCGCGCCGGCGCCGGCCACCGTCACGTCCGACGGGTCGTAGACCACGATCCGTACCGTCTGCTGCCCGGTTCCGCCGTCGTCGCCGGTCACCGTGAGGCGCGCGACGTGCACGCCGGGCCGGAGATCGCCGGTGGCGACGCAACCGCCCTCGTTGCGGTCCTCGCTGACCGCACCGGGCGTGGCCGGGGCCGGACCCCCGCCGTCCCAGTCGACCGCGCAGCGGTGGGTGTCCGGCACGCCCGGGTCGGTGAACGTGGCCCGCACGGTGACCGGACCGGCCACCCGCAACTCCTCGTCCAGTGCGATCGGGCTCACCTCGATCGGCCGGTTCGCCACGGTGACTGTCACCGTGTCGGTGGCGGTGCCGTGGCGGGCGTCGGTGGCGGTCAGTTCCAGCCGGTACGTGCCGGCCCGGTCGGCGCGGAACGACGGCGTGCGGGCCGGACCCTCCAGCCGCAGGCCGCCGCCGAGGCCGCCACCCTCCGGCTGGGCGAGCACCGTCCAGGACAGGGTCACCGGATCGCCGTCCGGGTCGGTGGTCCGGGTCGCGTCGAGGGTGACGGTGTCGCCCTCGACGGCGGTCCGGTCCGGCCCGGCGTCGGCTGTGGGCGGGCCACCGGCCGGCAGGACCCGGCCCACAGTCACCTCGGTACGCGCGGTGGCCCGCAGGCCGTCGGCGTCGGTGGCGGTGACCGTGAGGACGTGCCGTCCCTCGCTGAGCTGCCCCGGCGTACGGGTGGCGCCGGTGCCGAGGTCACCGTCGCGGTCGGAGGTCCAGCGCACCGCCGCCCCGTCCAGGTCGCCCTGTTCCGGGTCGGTGACGGACGCGGCGAGCGTGACCGTCTGCCCGGTGGCGAAGAACGTGCCGCCCATCGGAGCGGTGATCCGTACCGCCGGGTTCTTGCCGGCGACAGTGAGCGGACCGCTCGTCGCGTCGGCGGTGTGCACACCGTCGGTGACCCGCACCCGCAGCCGGCCGGTGGCCGCGCCGCCGGTGCCCGCGAGCTGCGCGGCGTCCAGCGTGTACGACGTCCCGGTGAGCCCGGTGGCCAGCACCCGCCAGTCGTCGGCGCCGTCCGGGCTGTACAGGACGCTCGCGGTGACCGGGCCGCCGTCGGCGTCGCCGGAGCTCCAGCCCACAGTGACCGGCCCGGTGGCCGGCACCGACGCGGGCGGCGCCTCGCCCGCCAGCGCCACGACGGGCGGGTTCGCCGACACCGGGAGGGTGGCGAGGTCCCGCCCGGCGCGGGTGTCCACGAGCGTCACCCGGCGGGTGCCGGGAGCGAAGTCGACGACCTCGTGGAAGGGACGAGTCGCGGCGTGCTCGGTGGCCGCCGGGGTGAACGGGTGCTCGGCGAGCGTCGCCCCGGCGGCGTCGAGCAGCCGCAGCGCGTACGGGCCGGGCGTGGTGGCCGGACGCTGGGTGGTGCGGGTCAGGCGCTGCCCGGTGAGGGTGGCGGTGCCGTCGCCGACGGCGCCGGACAGCGCCAGCAGGTCACCCGTCGCGCCCTGCTGGGCGGGCGGGTTCTGGACGCGGTTGCGCCACAGCCGCCACAGGTCGTCGGAGACCCAGGTGTTGCGGCAGTAGCTCATCAGGTCGGCGACCGGCGGGCTGGTGTCCGGCGCCCAGACGATCCGGCGCGGAGCGCCGACCGAGGCGTCACCGATGTCGTAGCCGGCGAAGCCGGGATTCGCCGGGTCCGGCCCGCCGATGGTGCCGCGCGGGTACGGGTAGGACCGGGGCCCGGTCTCGTCGCCGGGATTGTCCGTGCACTCCACGTGCCCGGCGCCGAGCAGGTGCCCCAGCTCGTGCAGGATGGTCGTGGGGTTGTGCGCTCCGCCGACCGCCACCCATCCGGGGATGTTCTCGGCGATGCCGCCCATCCGGTCCCGGTTCACCATGACCAGGTGGTAGACGCCGGGCTCCCGCGTCCCTGCCGTCGCCTGCCGGTAGCGGTCGAGCACCGAACGCGCGTCCTGCGCGTCGAGGAAGAAGCTGTCGTCACCGATCCAGAAGAACGGGTGGTCGTCGCGGTAGTCGGCGCGGGTGACCTCCAGCCGGCTCGTCGGCAGCGTGCGCCGCAGCAGCGACTCGGCCCGGTCCAGGTCGGACTCGGGAGGCAGCACTGTCTGTCCGTCGCGCTGGTAGCCGAACCGGATCAGCTTGACGCGTACCGGTTGGGACGCCTGGAAGCGCACCGTGCGCTCGGTCACGTTGTCCAGGTGGTCGGGCTCGGTGACCCGGCGGTCCGGGTTGATCTCGACCCGCAGCCTGATCTGGCCCTCGCTCGTCCACTGGGTGGGCAGCTCGAACAGGAACCCGCCGCCCAGTTGTCCGCGTCGCACCGTCCGGTCGGGCACCAGCAGGCGGCCCGGGTTCGCCGGGGCGAGCGGCGGGCCGAGCGACGTGCCGTCGGCCCGGAACCCGTGCAGGGCCGCGGTCACCGCGGGCGTCTGCGCGTCGGTGCCGACGTACGCCCGGACGACGGTGCGGCGGTCGGCGACCAGGTCGACGGAGTTGCCCAGGTCCTGGATGACCTGGGTGACCTCCAGCCCGCCGGCGGTCAGGTTCGGTCCGGGCGCGGTGCAGGTGTTCAGGTAGACGCGCAGGGTGTTGTCGACCTCGTCCAGGACGGCCACGTCGAGGGACTGGTTGTTGTCGAACCGCCCCACGGCCGCCTGCACCGGCTGGCTGCCCGCCGCGAGGACGGCCGGGGTGCCGAACGTGCCGTCGCCACGGCCCGGGAAGACGTAGACCGCCCGGCTGGCGTAGCCGACCACCACCAGGTCCGGACGGCCGTCCCGGTTGACGTCGGCGACGTCCACGTCGTGCGGACCCTCCCGCCCCGGGGTCAGCGGCCCCAGGTCCAGCGACGGCAGCTCCCGGGGCGCCGGCGGGAAGCCGCCGGACGGTGGGTCGCGGTAGTCGCTCCACAACCGGATGCGGTCCTCGCCGGGGATCGCGACGGCCGCGTCGAGCCGCCCGTCGAGGTCGAAGTCGGCGATCGCGGGCTTCCACGCCTCGCCGATCCCTTCGACCCGGGGCGCGGGGCTGTTAGCGCCGTCGCGGATCACCGACACCGTGCCCTGTGTGCGGCTGCTGACCAGGAGATCGGGCACGCCGTTGCCGGTCAGGTCGCCGGCGGCGAGGAAGTCCGGCTGGACGTACGTCGGCTGGTCACCGAGGAGGAACCTCTGGTCGAAGCTGCCGCCGTTGAGGTTGCGGAACACCCGCACCCGGTCGTCGTCCCGGTCGGTCCGGTCCTCCGGGTCGAGGGCCGCCAGGTCGGGCAGCAGATCACGGTCGAAGTCGGCCACCGCGACGTCCGCCACGCTGCGGCCGGCCAGGACGCGCCCTCCCGGCCCGAAGCCCGGGTCTCCACCGGCGGCGCCGAACCAGACACCCACCCCGTCGGTGGTCGCGACGGCGTAGTCCGGTTTGGCGTCCCGGTTGAAGTAGCCGACGGTGACGGCGCGCGGCGTGCCCGGCGCCGGATAGACCTCCGGCGGGGCGCCGGGCCCCACCGACGTTCGGAACGTCCCGTTACCGACGGCGATGAGCTGGTGCACGTCGCCGTCACCGCTCGCCGAGGCGACGAGCAGGTCGTCGAAGCCGTTCTGGTTGGTGTCGACCGCCTCGACGTCACGGGGAGCGGCCACACCGGCGACCGCCGGCATGGCCGTGAACCCGAACGTCTCGCAGCCGGCGACGAGGCCCGCTCCCGGCGGGCCGGCGACCCGGACCGGTGCCGCGGCGCCCGGCACTGTCGCCCCGGGCCCCAGCAGGACCACCGCCAGAGCGGCCGCCACCGCGCCGGTCCACCGGCCTGATCTTCGTGAACGCATCACTGCCACCTTTCCGCGCGCACGACCGTCCGGCGCGAGGCCGGACGGCGGCGCACGATCGTCGTAGGAGAGTGGGAAGTCTCGATCGGGTCGACCGGGAGACGGCCGGCCCGGGCCGGGTGCCGCACGCGGGGCACCGCCGGTCCGGTACGAGTCTCGTCCCCGGGGGACGTCCGGCTACAGGGTCGGCGGTCCAGGGCGGCGCAACGGCGTGCCGGATCTTTCTGCCCGCGCGCAAGACAACCCCCTGCCCGTCCGGCCACATCGGGCGGCCGAGTCGGGAAGACGATTGCGCGCGGCGGTGGACGCCGAGCCGGCTCGGCACCGCCGGCCGGCGGACCGCCACGGCCGGGGCCGCACGTCGGCACGCCGCGACGGCGGGCGTGGGAGATCGGCCCGGCTGCCGACGAGGGCGGTCACGACGACGAGGGCACTGCCGGCGCCGTCGCGAGTCCCGGGCCGGCCGCCCGGTTCCGGCCGCCGTCCGGCGGCGCACCGAGGGCGGCCGACAGGTCCCGTGCGGCCTGCTCGATCCCGCCGGCCGTCGCCAGCGCGAACACGAACCGGTCCGGCCGCAGCACCACCAGGTCGGCGCCGTGCCGCCGCAGCCACCCGCCGAGCACCCCGTCGGCGTCCACGACGTCGATCCGGTCCGGACGGCCGTCCGCGGACGACTCCGGCGGGCCGGCGAGCGGGTCCGGCAGGCCGGCGAGCGGCGTGCCGGACGGGTGGACCGCGACGAACCGCACCGGCAACCCCTGCCACCACGCGCCGGGCGGGTCGTCCACACCGGCGCGACCCAGCACGACGAAGCCGTCGCCGAGCGCCTCGTCGAGCAGGCGCTCACCGGGCGCACCCGGGATGAGGACCCGCGGCTGGGGGAACATGGTCCCGACCACGCCGTCCCGCCGCCCGCCGGTCATCAGGCCCCGCCGGTACGCCGGCACCGGCTTGAACTCGAAGCGCTCCACGAACCGCCGTACCCGGGGAACCGTCTGGACCGCACGCAGCGCGGTGTCACGCAGCCAGGCGGAGATCCGGTTGCGGGCCAGGAAGACGCGTCCCAGCCGGACGCTCGTCTGTGCCATCTCCACCGTGTGCGGGCGCCGCTCGGTCTCGTACGTGTCGAGCACCGCGGGATCGGCGGCACCGGACAGCACCAGCGACAGCTTCCACGACAGGTTCGCCGCGTCGCGCAGGCCGCTGCACAGGCCCTGGCCCATGAACGGGGGCATCTGGTGGGCCGCGTCGCCGAGCAGGAACACCCGTCCCTCCCGCCACCGCTGCGCGACGAGGTGGTGGAAGGTGTAGACGACCGCCCGGGTGACGGCGAACCGGTCCGGGTCGACGTACGGCGAGACGAGCGCGGCGACGGTCTCCGGCCGCTGCACCTCGTCCTCGGTCTCGCCCGGGCGCAGCATGAACTCCATCCGGTAGCTGCCGGCCGCGCCGGGAGAGACGAACGCCGGGCGCCGCCAGTCGCACACGAACGTGGTGTCGGCCACCCGCACGGCGTCGAGCGGCACGTCGCCGGAGACCGCGAGCCACGGCTCGGCGTAGCTCGCCCCGGACAGCGGGATCCGGACGGCGGCGCGGGTGGCGCTGCGGGCGCCGTCGCAGCCGAGCACGTACCGGGCGCGGACCGCCCGCCGCTGCCCGGTGACCACGTCGGACAGGAGCACCGTCACTCCGTCCTCGTCCTGGGTCAGGCCGACCAACTCGGTGCCGAGCGCGAGCCGGACGTGCGGGAAGCGGTCCAGCCCGGCGCGCAGCGTCCGTTCCAGTCGCGGCTGGTCGAAGAAGCGCAGCGGCGCGTGCCCGTACCCGAAGTCCGTCTCGGACAGCTTCATCCGGGCGAAGACCCGGCCCGCGCCGTTGACGTACTCGACCAGCGGCGGCGCGATCGTCTCGTCGCGTACCTCGTCGAGCAGCCCGGCCTGCTGGTAGATGCGCAGCGCCTCGTCGTCACAGGAGAAGGCCCGCGGCTGACCGTGCGGCGTGGCGCTGCGCTCCACGACCAGCGTGGTGACCCCGCGGGCGCCGAGCAGGTTGGCGGTGAGCGCACCCACCGGCCCGCAGCCGACGACGGCGACCTCGACCTCCTGGACCTCCTGGTGAGCCGGCGGCTGAGCTGATCCCATGGTGGTGCCCCTTCGGAACATGGTCCCGGACGGCTCCGGCCGTCCTACCCGACACCGACCAGGGCACCAGCCGGGCGTGGAACGGCTGTGGAAAGTGTGTGGAGGCGGCGTGGAGGCGGGATTCCACGCCGGTCAGAAGACGGCGAACCGGGGCAGCAGCAGCCCGGCGCCCTGTTCGGCGGCGATCCGCGCGCCGAGGTCCCACTCCGCGCGGTCGCGCCGGGCCGCGCCGCGGATCCGGTGCAACTCCGCGACGAAGACGCGCTCGCCCACCCGGTCCGCCACTGCCAGCGCCTCCTCGGCCAGTGTCGCCGCGGTGTCCGGACGGCCGCCGGTCAGGTACGCCTCGGCCATCGCGCAGAGCGTGATGGTCCGGGTGGACCGCAGTCCGGGACGGTAGAACTCCTCGGCGGCGGCGCGCATCGCGTCGAGCCGGCCGTGGTCGCCGCCGCGCGCGGCGGCCCACTCCAGGAAGTACGCGCCGGTCGCGGTCATGTGCGGCAGGCCGGTGGCGCGGCCGATGTCCCGGCACCGTCGCCCCGCCGCGTCGGCCGCGGCGACGTCGTGCTCCTGCATCGCCAGCCAGGCGGCGTAGAGCGCCGCGTTGGCCCGGCCGTACGGGTCGTCGAGGTCCTCGGCGAGGGCCTCGGCGGCGGCGATGTCGGCCCGCGCGCCGGCCGGGTCGCCGCGCATCGAGCGCACGAGCGCCCGGAAGTTGTGGCAGGCCAGCACCGGACGCCGGCCCACCTCGCGGCGCAGCAGCGCCCGGTCGACGGTACCCAGCCGCTCGATCCCGGCGGTGAGCCGCCGCTCGCTCTCGGCCTGCCGGCCGGTGAAGTAGGCGACCGCGCCCAGCAGGTACTCACCTGCGACGGCGGTCAGCCCGCTGCCGTCGTCGGGCGCCCGTACGAGCCGCCCGGCGAGGTCGGCGCAGATCGCGAACTCGGCCCGGTTGGCGGCGAGTTCGCCGAGCGCCCAGAGCGCGTGGCGGATGTCGGCGTCCGGCCCGACGAGCGTCAGCAGCTCTCGGGCGCGGGCGCAGACCCGGTCGACCGCGTCGCTGCCGACGCCCACCGTCATCTGGAGCAGGGACGCGCGGTGCAACTGGACGGTCAGCTCGGTGGCCGCCGCGTCGGGCGAGACCCGCGCGGCCGGGGCCAGCCGGAGCGCGGCGCGTTCGAGGTGGCCGAGCGCGTCCTCGTAGGCGACCCGGCGGGTGGCGTCGTCGGCGGCGCGCAGCGACCACCGCAGGTGGTCCTCGCCGTGGCCCAGACCGACCGCCTCCCCGTAGTGGTGGGCCAGCTCGGCCGGCGCGGTGCCGGCCGTCCGCTCGTACGCGGCGGCCAGCCGGGCGTGCAGCGCGGCCCGGCGCGGCGGGACCAGCTCGGCGTAGGTGACCTCGGCGATCAGCGGGTGGCGGAACGCGAGCGCGCCCGGTCCGGTCTCGACCACCAGCGCGGCCGGATAGGCCGGGGCGAGGTCCTCGGCGACGGTCTCGGCGGTGCTGTCCAGTGCCGCCGCCAGCACCGCCAGGTCCAGGTCGTGCCCGGCCACGCTGAGCAGGTCGAGGCAGCGCCGGGCGGGGCCGGGCAGTCCGGCGAGCCGCAGCCGCACGGTGTCCCGGATGCTCGGCGGCAGCTCCGCTGCGGCGCCCGGATCGGTCCGGGACCGCAGCAGCTCGGTGAGGAAGAACGGGTTCCCGCCGGTCCGGGTGACGAGCCGGGTCACCACCGGCTCCGGCGGCGCCACGCCGGTGCGGCCCCGGACCAGGTCGGCGACCGCCGCGGCGTCCAGCCCGGCGAGCCGGACCTGACCGAAGCCGCCCCCGCGCGCCAGCTCGGCGACCGTCGCCACCAGGGCCGGGTCGTCGCCGTACGGCCGCAGCGTGGCGACCACCAGCGCCCGGGACGCGGGCAGGGCGGTGGCGAGGAACCGCAGCAACAGCAGCGAGTCCGGGTCGGCGGCGTGCAGGTCGTCGAGGACGACGAGCAGGCCGCGCTCCCGGGCCGCCGCGTGCACCAGTTCCGACACCGCCTCGTACACCTGGAACCGGGCCGTGGGGTCGAGACCGCGACCGTCGGCCGGTCCGCTCGGCGCGCCGGCGGCGAACCCGTCCAGGCGGCTCGCCGAGCCGGTGGCGCGGGTCTGCGGCATCGCCACCAGCGCGCGTACCACCTGGCTCCACAGCCAGAACGGCGGCGCCTGCCCGACGTCCGGACAGCGGCCCCAGACCACGGGGACGCCGGTCGCGGCGGCGCGGGCGCCGAGTGCTGCGGCGAGGCTGGTCTTGCCGATGCCGGCCTCCCCCACCAGCGTCAGCACGCGCCCGCTCTGCCCCGTGGCCGCGTCCAGCGTGCCCCGCAGCCGTTCCAGTTCCGCGTCCCGGCCCACGAGCGGTCCGCCGTCCCGCTCCGGCGCCGCCCCGGCGGTCGCCGGGCCGCCGGTGTCCGCGGGACTGCTCCGATCAGGCGGTACGGCCTGCTCCAGGATCAGCCGGTGCACCGCGCGGGTCTGCTCGCCGGGGTCGATCCCGTACTCGCCGGCCAGGATCCGGCGGCCCTCGTCGAAGACGGCGAGCGCCTCGGTCTGCCGCCCCGAGCGGTACAGGGCCAGCATCAGCTGCGCCCGGGCGCCCTCGCGCAGCGGGTGCGCCGAGACGAACCGGCGCAGTTCCGGCAGCAGCGTCGCGTGCCGGCCCGCGGCGACGGCGGCTGTCAGCCGCCCCTCCTCGGCGCTCAGCCGCAGCTCGGCCAGCCGGGCCGCCTCCGGACGCACCGCGGTCAGGTCGGCCACGCCCGCCAGCGGCTCGCCGCGCCACAACGCCAGCGCCTCGGTGTACGTCCGCTCGGCGGCCGCCGCCTGCCCGGCCGCGAGCGCGTCCGCAGCCCGGTCCACCAGGCCGGCGAACCGGATCGCGTCCACCGCGTCGGCGTCGACCCGCAGCTCGTACCCCCCGGGGTGGCTGCGCAGGACGCGCGCCGGCTCGCGGTGGGACCGTTGGGGTTCCACGGCCCGGCGCAGCCCGGCGACGTACGTGCGCAGCGTCGTCCGGGCGCTGGCCGGCGGTCGTGCGTCCCAGAGCGCGTCGACCAGCCAGTCGGCGGCGACGAACCGGTTCGGCCGCAGCAGGAACAGAGCCAGCAGCGCCTGCTGCTTCGGCCCGCCGAGGGGCACCACCCGCCCGTGCCGGACGACCTCCGGCGGACCCAGCACCCGGAACTGCACAGTCACCTCGACGACGACCCCATCGGGCCGAGTATGGCAGCGCCGGTCCACTCCGGACACCGGCGATCGGTCAGGGGACTGTGAGCGGGGTGCCTGCTCTGCGCACCTCCCCCATGAAGTGCAGGATCTCCTCGTGGTTCGTCGACATGACCGCGGTCATGGCGCCGGTGCGGTAGTAGATGTCGACGCGGATCGGTTCCGGCTCCAGCGAGACCGGCTCGTCGGCGCGCATCCGCGCGAGGACGCCCGGCACGTCGTAGGCCAGGGTCACGTCCGGGCGGTGGAAGTACTCGACGCCGCCGATCTCGACGACGGCGAGTCCGTCCGGCTCGCAGACCGGCTGGGTCAGCAGGTCGTAGCGGTACACCTCGTCGAGGAACGGGCGGACGTCGGCCGCGAGCTGCCGCGAGACCACCTCCTGCCACCACAGCTCCAGCGCCCGCCGCCCGTCCGCCTCGGTGAAGAGGTAGCCGATGGCGGCCGCGTACGCCGGCGCGCCGCCGCCGTGACCCCGCATCGCGGCCTCCCGCAACGGGATCGCCTCCCGCGCCGTGGTGGTGTCCGCCCAGTCGGCGAGGCTGTTGAGGACCCGGGACTGCTCCCACCCGGCGAGCCGCCGCAGCGGCAGCCAGCAGTGACGCAGGACCGCGTTCTCGGCCATCACCCGGGCCCAGAACAGGAATCGCTGCATCACCGCGTTGTCCGCGAAGGTCATGGTGCGGTGGGCGAGCACGTACTCGAAGTCGTCGTTGTCGCCGCGCAGCGCGACGATGCCGTACAGCTCCTTGTTCTCCGCGTACTCGGTGTTCGGCAACAGCATGATCGGGTAGACGGCGATCCGGGACACGTGCTGGGCGAGTTCGTCGTACCCGGCCAGGAACGACTCGACGGTGTCGCCCGGCGCGCCCCAGATCAGCTCGGCGTAGCAGTCCAGCCCTTCCCGGTTGAGCCACCGCACCAGGTCACGCCAGTCGTTGACCTTCATGTTCCGCCGGCGCATCAGGGTCAGGGCGTCCGGGTTGAGCGACTGGAGGGCCAGGGTGAAGGAACTGCGCAGCCCCGCCTCCTTCATCCGCCGCACGATCTCGTAGAACACCTTCGACTTGTTCTTGGCCCACGAGCTCTCGAAGGCCAGCGGGAAGCCGTGCCGCCGCTTGATGTCGATGAGGTCGTCGACGAGTTCCAGGTCGATTGGCAGCATGCCGAAGTTGGCGTCGCAGGCGACCACTGTGTGCACGCCGCACCGGGCGAACAGTTCCAGCTCGGCGCGCAGCCGTTCCCGGGAGAACGCGCGTACCCGCTGGCCGACCGCGCCGCCCCAGTAGCAGAACGAGCACTTGTACGGGCAGCCGCGGTTGGTCTCGAACAGCGCGACGTCGTAGCGGAACCGGCCGTCGGCGTCGAGCAGTTCGACGGCTCCGGTGAGGAACGGCGACGGGATGATGTCGAGATCCTCGATCCGGGGCCGGTCCGGGTTGGTGACCACGCTGCCGTCGGCGCGGTGCCAGGAGATGCCCTGCACGTCGCCGAGGGCGTCGGGGGCCACGCCGGCCAGCCGGGCGCGGAGCAGGTCGAGGAAGGTCAGCTCGCCCTCGCCGTTGACCACCACGTCGATCTCCGGGTAGAGCCGGAACACGCGGTCGGCCTGCGCGCTGACGTGGGTGCCGCCGAAGATGACCCACCCCTGCGGGTTGAGCTGCTTGTAGGTGGCGGCGAGTGCCCCGAACGCGCGCTGGCTCCAGCCGAAGACGGAGAACCCGATCACGTCGGGCAGCGGGCCGGCGAACAGCCGGGCGGCCATCTCCCCGTGCGTCACCCGCCCCCGGAAGTTGCAGATCTCCACCGACACCTGGTCGTTCAGCTCGGCGTCGCCGGACACCATCGCCTTGAGGTACGCCGAGGCGAGCGGCAGCGACTCCAGCGGCATGTCCCAGACGCCCTGCTGCACCAGGACCACCCGAAGGCGCCGGCCCGCACCGCCGGCGCTCGTCTGGCTGTGCTCCACCGATCCGCCGCTCTACTTGCGGTAGACGGTGATGTGCCGCTCGTCGGAGTCGCGCAGTGGTCGTCCGTCCCAGTGACCCCAGCGCGACTCCATGGTGAGCCCGCCGAGGCGCGCCATCAGGTCCATCTCCGACGGCATGACGGTGCGGATGCGCATCGGGAAGAACCGGATGCCGTCGGGCCGCAGGACCGCGAACTGGATCGACGAGCACTGGGAGATCCGCTCGCGCCGGGTGAACGTCATCACGACGTGGTCCTTCTCCACCCGTACGGTCTGGGTGCGCTGGTTGCGGTCGTACCGCGCCGGGTCGGGGATCGACGTCTGGATCACGAACCGCCCGCCCGGCTCCAGGACGTCGGCGACCTTCTGGAAGCAGCGGATCTGCTCCTCCTGGTCGGTGATGAACGGCAGCGTGTCGAAGACCGCGTACGCCAGCGAGAACTTGTACGGCAGCGTGAAGTCGGTGAAGTCCTGCACGTGCACGTGCACCAGTTCGCCGCCGGGTTTGTCGCGCAGCTGCGTCAGCATCCCCTCCGACGCGTCGATGCCGTGCACCTCGATGCCCCTGCGGGCCAGCGGGACGGCGACCCGGCCGGTGCCGACGCCGAGTTCGAGCACGGGCCCGCCGCCGGCGTTCTCGGCGAGCCACTCGATCGTCTCCTCGGTGTCACCCGGGTCGCCGGCCCATCCCGTCCCGTCGAAGACGTCGGCGACGGCGTCCCCGTAGGTGAAGATCTCGAAGCCTTCCACCGTGTTCTCCTCCACGCCGGTGATTGGGGTACCGGCGAATCGTGGCGGACGAGTGCGCCTGACGCTGCGCTGTTGTGAGCACGAAGTGAGGGCAACTCGATTGGTGTATCGGTGGCGCCGCCGACGGTTCAGCCGGTATGCTGCCGAACCTTCGGGGCCTGCTGTCCATTCGCAACCGTCTAATGAGCAGGCCGGTCGCGACACACCCGGCGACCGTGGCGTGGACGACGGCGGATTGCTAGGCTCGGGCCACGCTTTCGATCGGACGACAAATCTCCAGGAGACATGAATGGCTGTCGGTCGCTTGGCGGCGGTAACACTGGATTGTTCCGAAATCGCCCCGCTGGTGGCCTTCTACCGGGAAGCGGCCGGCCTCGAGCCGGTGCACGAGTCGGAGTCCGGCGCGTTCCTCAGCAACGGTGACGGCGTCGCCGTGGCGTTGCAGCGGGTGGAGAACTACCGGCGTCCGGAGTGGCCCGGGCAGACGGTTCCCCAGCAACTGCACCTCGACCTGGCCGTCGACGACATCGAGACGGCCGAGACCGAGCTGCTGCGCCTGGGTGCGACGAAGCCCGCCGACCAGCCCGGCGACGCGAAGTGGCGGGTCTTCCTCGACCCGGCCGGTCACCCGTTCTGCGCCTCGGTCTGGGACTGAAAGAGAACCACGGAAGGAATGAGACAAGGTGAGCACCGCGACTGCTTCATTTACGCTCGACTCCTGGGACGAAGACGAGTGGCAGGAGACCCCCGACGGCATGAAATTCTCGCGGGCCTCGGTCACCAAGACGTATTCCGGTGAACTCGAGGGCACCAGCCGCGCGCAGTTCCTGTTCGCCTATGGCAAGGGCGGCGCCGGATACGTCGGTCACGAAGTGATCGAGGTGTCGATCGGCGGTTCCAAGGGCAGTTTCATGCTCCAGCACCAGGCCGTCGGGTTGATGAGCGACGAGGAGGGCGGCGCCGAGTGGCACATCGTGCCGGGGACCGGCACCGAGGGGCTCGCCGGCATCCAGGGCACCGCCACCATGCGCAAGCTGGAGGACGGCAGCCACACCTTCACGCTGAACTACGAACTCCTCGACGAGCTCGTCTGACGCGCTGAGATCGAGGCGGAGGGCCGCTACCGGGAAGCCGGTAGCGGCCCTCCGCCTCGGGCTGTCACGGCACGTCCGCCACCGCCGTGACGGGCCGCGCGGCGTCCAGCAGCATCCTGCTCGCCTCGTGGCGCGGGTTGCCGAACACCTGCTCGACGGTCCCCTCCTCGACGATCCGCCCGCCGCTGAGCACGGCGACCCGGTCCGCGTTGCGGGCGATCACACCGAGGTCGTGCGTCACGATGAGCACCGCCAGGCCCAGGGTCCGCCGCAGCGAGTCGAGCAGGGCCAGGACCGAGGCCGCCACCTGGGCGTCGAGGTTCGACGTGATCTCGTCGCAGACGAGCACGTCGGCCCCGGCGGCGAGCGCGCGGGCGATCGCGACGCGTTGCCGCTGCCCGCCGGACAGCTCCCGCGGCAGCCGCGACGCCAGCTCCCCCGGCAGGCCGACGAGCCCCATCAGCCGGCGGGTCTCCGCCGCCACCGCCTCGGCCGTCATCCCACCGGCCAGGCGGACCACCCGGCCGATCGCCGCGCCCACCGGCCGCCGCGGGTTCAGCGACCCGCCGGAGTCCTGCGGGATGAGCTGCATGCGGCGTCGCTGGTGCACCGGCCGGCGCCCGAGCGTCGGCTCCAGGACCTCGCCGGACAGCGTCACCCGGCCCGAGCTGGGGCGCAGCGTCCCGACGACGGCCCGGGCGAGCGTCGTCTTGCCGCAGCCCGACGTGCCGAGCAGGGCCAGCGCCTCGCCGGCGCGCAACCGCAGGGACACGTCGTCCAGGACGACCCGCCCCCCGCGCGGCACGGTCAGCCCGGACACGGTCAGGACCTCCGCCCCCCGCACCGGCGTGGCGGCGCGGCGGCGCATCTCGGCCGGCAGGTCCGGCACCGCGGCGAGCAGGTCCCGGGTGTACGCGGCGGCCGGGCGGGCGAGCACCTGCGCTGCCGGTCCCTCCTCGACCACGACGCCGCCCCGCAGCACGATCAGGCGATCGGTCATCCGGGCGGCCGCGGCGAGGTCGTGGGTGACGAACACGACCGCCAGCCCGCGGTCGGCGGAGAGCCGGTCCAGCTGGTCGAGCACCTGCTTGCGCACCAGCCCGTCCAGGCCCGTCGTCGGCTCGTCCAGCACCAGGCCGCGCGGGTCACCGGCCAGCAGCCGGGCCAGCGCCAGGCGTTGCTGCTGGCCGCCCGAGAGCTGGTGCGGGTACCGGCGCAGGAAGGCCCGGTCGCCCGGCAGGCCCACCTCGACCAGCCCTCGGCTCACGGCCGCGTCGGACCGGTCCGCGGCCAGTTCCCGGATCTGCGCCCGGACCCGCAGCGTCGGGCTCAGCGCCGACGGCGGGTCCTGCGGAAGGTACGCCAGCACCCGCCGCCGGACCCGGCGTACCTCGGCGCCGGAGGCCGTCAGCACGTCGTGCCCGTCGACCACGACCGTGCCCCCGGCCACCCGCAGTCCGCGCCGTACCGCGCCGACGAGGGCCATCGCCAGTGTCGTCTTGCCCGCCCCGGACTCGCCCACGACGGCGACCCGCTCACCCTCGGCGACGCGCAACGACAGGTTCTCCAGGACGGCCCGGCCGGCGGTGTCCTCGACCCGCAGCCCACTGATCTCGATCATCGCAGCACCCGCCCGACGATCCGGTCGATGCCGAGGTTCGCGGCGACGGTGAGCACACCGAGCAGGATCGCCGGCACCGCGACGCCCCACGGGGTGAGCTGGATGCCCTCGACGTTCTGGCTGATCATGGCCCCCCAGTTCGGGCCGCTGGAGCCGAAGCCGAGGAACGCCGCCGCCGCCGTCAGCGTGACCGCGATGGCGAGGCGGGTGCCGAAGTCGGCGAGCACCGGCCGGACGATGTTCGGCAGGATCTCCCGGACGATCACCGACAGGTGCGAGTCGCCGCCGGCGTAGGCGGCCACCACGTACCCGTCCTCGACCGCGCGGAGCGTCTCGGCCCTGGTGACCCGGGAGACGAACGGCGTGCCGGTCAGCACCACCACGATGATCATCGTGGTGGCGCTGTACCCCCAGCCGTGCAGCAGCACCAGCAGGATCAGCACCGGCGGCAGGCCCAGCAGCAGGTAGTCCAGCCGGGACACCACGGCGTCGGTGATCCCGGCGAAGTAGCCGCCGACCAGGCCCAGCACCAGGCCGAGCACGGTGGCCAGGATCGTCGCCACCACCGGCACGGCCACCAGCGGCCGGCCACCGGCCAGCACCCGGTCCAGCACGTCCCGTCCGGCGCTGTCGGTGCCCAGCGGGCTGCCGGCCGTCGGGGCGCTGTAGGGCAACCCGACGATCCGCTCCGGCTCGCCGGCGAACAACGGGCCGAACAGCGCCACGCCCAGCACCAACAGCACCACGGCCACGGCCGTCCCGGCGAGCAGCCACCGCGCGGCCCTCATCGGGCGGCCACCCGCAGCCGGGGGTCGACCGCGAGGACGAGCAGGTCGGCCACGATGAACGAGACGAGGATGATCGCGGCGAGGAGCAGCCCGACCCCCTCCAGGACGGCGGTGTCGTGGTTGCGGACCGCCGCCACGAGCGTCTGCGACAGGCCCGGGTAGTTGAAGACCACCTCGACCACCGTGGTGCCGCCGAACAGCCCGGACAGCAGCCACGCGAACGTCTGCGCGCACGGCGGCGCCGCCGCGGGCAGCAGGTGCCGCGCCACGACCACCCGCTCGGGCAGCCCGGCCAGCCGGGCCGCCTCGACGTGGGGCATCGCGTCCGCGTCGATGACAGTCGCCCGCACGATCCGGCTCGCCCACGCCGCGCCGAACAGCGTCAGCGCGACCACCGGCAGCACCAGGATCTCCGGCCGGTCCAGCGGTCCGCCGCCCAGCGGCGGCAGCGAGATCGCCGGCAGCAGCGGCCACAGGTCGGCGAACACCAGCACGAGCAGGCCGGCGGTGACGAACTGCGGGATCGACACCGCCACCACCGCGACGGCCGACACCGCCCGGTCCACCCGGCCGCCCGGCCGCAGCCCGGTGAGCAGCCCCAGTCCCATCGCCAGCGGCACCGTCACCGCCGCGGTGAGCCCGACCAGGAGGCCGGTGGCGGCCAGCGGCTCGGCCACGACGTCCACCACCGGCCGGTGCATCGAGGTGCTGGTGCCCAGGTCGAGGCGCAGCGCTGCGGTCCCCCACTCGGCGAACCGCACCGGCCAGGGCCGGTCGACGCCGAGTTCGGCCCGGCGCTGCGCGACCTCCTCGATGGTGGCGTCGGGCCCGAGTGACGCCGACGCGGCGTCACCCGGGAGCACCTCCGAGCCGGCGAAGAGCACCACCGCCACCGCGAACAGCGTGGCCACCGTCGCCAGCAGCCGTCGGGCCAGGAACCCGAGCGCGGTCACGCCGGCCCGGTCGCCCGGTCGAACAGCTGGACCGACTGCATCGTGCGGACCCCGCTGATCCCCTTACGGGCGGCGTCCAGCTGCTCCTGGAAGCCCCACAGCAGGTCGCCGCCCTCCTTGTAGAACTCCTCCTGCAACGCCTTGAACGCCTCGGCGCGGGCGTTGTCGTCGACAGTCGCCTGGGCCTTGGCCAGCCGCGCCTGGTAGGCCGCCGACGTGCCGGTGACGTTGAACGGCGCCTTGCCGTGGGTCACCGCCGACAGGTGCACGGCGGCCGGCCGGTTGACGTAGTAGAACGCCTGGAACGGGTGCGTGGCCAGCGTCATGAGGTCGGCGTAGTAGGCGTCGGGCGAGATCTCCTGGAGGGTCAGCTCGACGCCCGCCTCCTTGAGCTGCTGGGCCATCAGCCGGCTGGCGTTGAGCATGCCGGGGACGATCTCGCCGGTCCGCAGCGTCAGCTTCGTGATCCCGGCCTCGGCGAACAGCCGCTTCGCCTGCTCCAGGTCACGGGCGCGCGCCGGCAGGTCGGCGTAGCCGGGCAGGCTCTTGCCGACCACGTCGTCGGCCGTCGAGCCGAGCCCGAGCAGCGCGTTGTCGACGAGCGCCTGCCGGTCCACGGCGAGCCGGACCGCCTGGCGGACCCGGACGTCGTCGAACGGCGCGAGCTTCTGGTTCATCGCGAACGACAGCGCGTTGGCGTTCGCCGGACCACCGCGTACGACGGTGAGCTCGCTGTTCGCCGCCTCGGTCTTCGCGCCGGTGGAGCTGATGCTGACGGCGTAGTCGACCTGTCCCGCCTTCAGCGCCGACAGCCGGGCGCCGGCGTCGAGGATGCCGACGATCTGGAGTTCGGCGACGCTCGGCTTGCCACCCCAGTACTGCTCGTTGGCGACCAGCCGGGTCGTGGTGCCGTTGCGCTCGGCCAGCCGGTACGGGCCCGAGCCGATCGGCTTGCTGAACTCGGTCATGCCGGCCGGGAAGACCGGCGAGAAGACGACGAGGACGGCTTCCTTGAAGTCACCGCGGGGGGTCAGCAGCGGGACGGTGACGGTGCGGTCGTTGACGGCTGTCACCTTGGCGAGGTCGACGTTGGCGTAGACGGAGGCCCGGTTGCTGGGCTTGGCGCCGAGCGTACGGATGCTGTGCACCACGTCGGCCGCGGTGACCGGCTTGCCGTCGTGGAACGTCACCCCGGAGCGCAGGTTGATCGTCCACACGCTGCCGTCGGCGTTCGGCTGCACCGACTCGGCGAGCTGGTACTTGTACTCGCCGTTGTCGAGCACCATCAGCGAGTCGTACACGTGCCGCATGACGATGAGGGTCGCGCCGATGCTGGTCAGCAGCGGGTTGCCGGCTTCGGCGTCGGTGACCGCGTTCGGCGCGCCCACCTTCAGCACCGCCAGCGACCCCCCGCCGGCCGCCGCCGGCGACGGCTGCTCGTCGTCGTCGCCGCAGGCCGACAGCAGCGGCACGCCGGCCACCGCGGCGCCCGCGACGAGCCCCATCCGGAGCAGCGCGCGGCGATTGAAGGGCGAGTCGTAAGGGGTGGGCGACATGGTTCCTCCACAAAGGTCGTGCCGGTGAGGTCGGATCGCAAGACGTCTGCGGATCTGACGGTCGCCGATCACCGGCACGGGTGTCTGCTCAATAGGGCGCGGTGTCAGGGGGCCGTCGGGGCGGACATCAGCGCCATCAGTTCCGGTGTGTACAGCTCCCGCAGCGGCACGATCCCGGCCACCGCGTCGAAGTAGCGGGTGGTCAGTTCGGGGCTGCTGCCGACGGCGCGCAGCAGCGCGCGGCGCTTGTCCCGGGCCTCGGCCTGGGCCACCAGCAGGGTCGCCTGGTAGTTCTCCATCAGCCGCTGCTCGCGTTCCCGGTCGTAGTCGGCCAGCGCGGCGTCGAGCCGTGTCCGGTCGGCCAGGTGCTCGCCCACCGACTCGGCGAGCAGGTCGGCCTGCATGAACGCGTCGGAGATGCCGCGCGCGGTCAGCGAGTCCTTGTGGTGGCCGGCGTCGCCGACGAGCGCCCAGCCCGGGCCGTGCGCGCGGCGGAAGAAGTTCTGCTGGTCACCCGTGCCGTGCACGCCGCCGATCTGCCGGCCGCGCTCCATCTGCTCGTACAGCCGCGGCGCGTTGGTCCGCACGTTGTCGAGGTAGGCCGCGCGCGCGTCGTGCCGGACCTCGTCGAAGCGCTGCTGCGGGTAGTAGGCGGCGATGAGCACCGCGCCGTCGTTCGTCGGCACCGCTGACACCCAGCCGGTGTCGCCCTCGTACATCTCGAAGTGTGTCTTCGGCCCGTCCCAGAACGCGTAGTACGCGCAGGTCAGCGGCGGGTGGGACGTCGTCGTGGGCGCGCCGGTGAGCCCGGCGACGGTGGAGCGCATCCCGTCGGCGCCGACGACCAGTGCGGCCCGCTCGTCGCCGCGGTCGGTGCGCACACCGACGACCCGGTCGTCCTCCCACAGCAGGCCGGTGACCCGGCAGTCGTCGCGGAACTCGGCGCCGGCGTCGACAGCGGCGCCGGCCAGCAGCGGGTCCAGGATCGAGCGGCGGGGCGCGTACGCCGCGCGGATGCCGTCGATGCCGCTGCAGCAGCCCTCGACGCGCACGTCACCCAGCTCGTAGACGACGTGGTCCAGCGGCGGGCAGCCGGTGGCCCGAAGCGCGTCCAGCAGACCCCAGCGGGCCAGCCGCGCGACGCCCGGCTGCTGGATGTACAGCGTGGAGAGCTTGTCGGCCGGGAAGGCGCTGCGGTCCAGCAGCAGCACCCGGTGGCCCTGGCGGGCCAGGAGCATGGCGGTCGGCGCGCCCGCGCAGCGGGCCCCGACGACGACGACGTCATACATGATCGTTCAACCTCCATCGGCGGTACGGGCGAGGACCACGGCCGTGTTGATGCCCCCGAAGCCGAAGCCGGTGGACAGCGCGTACCGCAGCCGGGCGGGCTCGGGCCCGGCGCCGGCGAACCGGATCCGGGCATCGATCGGTCGGGCCAGGTTCGGGTTGGGGTGCACGAAGCCGCCGGTGAGCTGCGCGACGGTGGCGACGGCCTCGACCACCCCGGCCGAGCCGAGGCAGTGACCGGTCAGCGCCTTGGTGGCGTTCACCCACGGCCGGCCGGCGGCGGCGCCGAGCACGTCGTGCAGCGCCGCGAGTTCCGTCTCGTCGCCCAGCCGGGAACCGGTGGCGTGGGCGTTGACGTAGTCCACCTCGTGCGGGGCCAGCCCCGCGGCGGCCAGGGCGGCCCGGATCACGCGGGCCTGCCCGGCCGCGTCGGGGTCGGCGAGCCGGTTGGCGTCCAGACCGAGGGCGTACCCGGCCACCGTCGCCAGGACCGCCGCGCCGCGCCGGGCCGCGGCGGCCGGGTGTTCCAGCACCAGCGCCGCGGCGGCCTCGCCGGGGACGAAGCCGCGCCGGTCGTGGTCGAACGGCCGGCAGGCGGCGGCCGGGTCGCCACCCGGCTCGGCGAGCGCGCCGAGCACCGCGAAACCCCGGTGGTGCATCGGTGTCAGCTCGGTGACCGCGCCGACCAGGACGCAGCAGTCCACCGCGCCGGCGGCGACCAGCCGGGCGGCGTGCACGATGCCGACGTTGCCGCTGGCCGAGGCCCCGCCGACGGTGAAACCCTCGCCGGTGGCGGACAGCACCTCGCTGAGCGTCCCGACGTGGTCGGTGTCCTGGACGTGCAGGGCGAACCGCGCCGGCAGGTACGCCGGCCGTTCCTGCCAGGTCCGGTACAGCTCGTGCGTGTACCGCGCGGTCAGGTTGTGCCCGGCCACCACGATCCCGACCCGGTCGCCGGGGATCCGGGCGCCGGGCAGGCCGGCCCCGGTCCACGCCTGGAGCGCCGCCGCGACGGCGGCCCGCACCGGCTGCGGCGCGCGCGCCGCGGCCCGGACCGCCCGGCGGCGCAGCGGCTCGGGCACGCCGGCCACCGCGTCGTCGAACGACCACCCGGTGATCGGCGCGGCCAGGCCGTCAGCGGTGCCGACGACACCGCTGCGGCCCGCCCGCAGCGCCGTGGTGAACGACGGGACGTCCGCACCGATCGCGCAGACGATCCCGGTGCCGGTCACCGCGACCGTGCTCACATGTGCGTCCGCAGCAGCTCGACGATCCGGTCGAGGTCGTTGACGTCGCGGAACTCGGAGATCGGCACCACGATGCCGAGCCGCTCCATGGCCAGCGTCACGACCTCGGCCCGGTCGATGCTCGTGCAGCCGAGGTCGCTCAGCGTGCGCCCGGCGGTGACGCTCGCCGGGTCGACGTCCGGGACGACCTCGACGAGGCTCGCCTTCACGACCTCGAAGACGGTCATGCCGGTGACACCCGCGCCCCGGAGCGGTCCCGCCGGGTGAACCGGTGGCCGCGCGTGGTCTCGGTCGCCATCCGGTTGTGCGGGTTGCCGTTGTGTCCCGCGACGAGCACCGAGCCCCAGCGGTCCAGCGACACGGCGCCGCCGTACTCCTCGATGACGTCGGTGTCCGGGTAGACGTCCACCGACACCGGCACGTACCGGCCGGCGAAGCCGAGCCGCATCTCCTCGGTGCGTCCCGCGTGCGGCAGCGACGCGTGCATCAGCGTCGACCAGAACATGATCGCCTCGCCGGGCCGCATCACCATCGACACCGCCTTGGACTCGTCGGGCTTCCAGTCCGGGTCGATCTGCAGCTCGCGGTAGTCGTAGCCGAAGAACCCGCGGCGTACGCCGTCCTTGTCGGTGCTGTTGATGGAGGCCGGGTCGTAGTGCATGCGCTTGGTCTCGTCGTAGAACATCGTCCGGTGGGTGCCCGGGATGAACTGGAGGCACCCGGTCTCCTCGTTGGCCTCGGTGAAGGCCGTCCAGACGGTGATCGTGCCGCCGAAGTCCTTCGCGTCGCCGGGCCAGAGGATCTGCGGCTTGCCGGAGGCGTTGGCGAACGTGTCGGCCTGGTGCCAGTCGGTGCCCTCGTCGCCCGGGTACTTGGGGAAGAACTCCGACCGCCAGCACTGCACGTCCGGGCCGAGCACGCTGACGACGCGGTCGACGATCCGCGGGTGGCAGATGTGGTCGGCCAGGAACTCGTTGTCCAGGTGCCGGTCGTAGTTGGAGATGTTGGTGTTCCCGGAGAGCGCGGCCTCGTCCTGGTAGACCGCGTGCGAGCGGTCCAGCAGGCGCAGCCGTTCCCGCCGCCACCGCCGCTGCATCTCCTCGACCTCGTACACCGGGAACGGGCCGAAGTACCCGTTGCGGTGGAAGTCGGCCAGTTCCTCGTCGGTGAGCGTGTAGTCGTCCTCCATGTCATCCTCCTACCTGTTGCAGGGAATGGTGGCGTCGGGACGCGTCCACCACCTCGGCGAGGCACCCGACCGTGGGCTCCTCCATCTCGGCGCCGGTCAGCGCGATGCCGAACCGGTCGTTCACCATGGCCACGATCCGGGTGAGGGCCAGCGACGTGGCGCCCAGGTCGAACAGGTCGCCGTCCACCGGCACGTCGCGGCGCAGCACCTCGTCGGCGATGGCCTTCACCCCGGACACCGCGTCGTCGCCGGCCGGCTCGGCCAGGCGGTCCAGGACCGCCACGTCGGCTTTGCCCTGCACGGTGAGCGGGATGTCGGCGACCACGTGGAAGCGGGACGGCCGCAGATAGCCGGGCAGGTCCGCCACGGTCACGGCGAGGTCCGCCTCGGTGAGCGCGGACGGGTCCGCGCCGGGCGGGGGCGCGACGTAGGCGACCAGGCGTACGTCGCCCTCGCCGAAGTCCTGGGCGGTCACCAGCGCGGTGCCGACGCCGGGGTGCGCCAGGACCGCCGCCTCCACCTCGCCCGGCTCGATCCGGTAGCCGCGGACCTTCAACTGCCTGTCGACCCGGCCGAGGTAGACCAGGTCGCCGTCGGTCCGCACGGCCCGGTCCCCGGAGCGGTACCAGCGTTCACCGCCGGACTCGGCGAAGCGTTCGGCGGTCAGCTCCGGCTGGTGCAGGTAGCCCCGCGCCAGCCCGGCGCCCGCCACGTACAGCTCCCCCGGCGTGCCGTCCGGCACCGGCGCACCGGTCTCGTCGCGCAGCTCGATCCGTACGCCGGGCAGGGGCCGGCCGATCGGGCTCACCGACGGCCGGTCGAGGTCCGCCGCGACGATCCGGCGTGCGGTGGCGTGCACGGTCACCTCGGTGATGCCGTACATGTTGACCAGTTCCGGCCGGTCGTCGCCGCGCCGGGCGATCCACGGCGCCAGCATCGCGACGTCGAGCCGCTCGCCGCCGAACACCACCAGGCGCAGGTCGTCCGGGCCCTCGTCGGCCAGGTAGGCGGCGGCGAGCTGGCGGAACGCCGAGGGGGTCTGGTTGAGCACCGTGACCTGTTCGCGCCGCACCAGGTCCAGCATCAGCGCCGGGGTCCGGGCGACGCTCCCCGGTACGACGACGAGCCGGCCGCCGGACAGCAGCGCCCCCCACAGCTCCCAGACGGAGAAGTCGAAGCCGATCGAGTGGAACAGCGTCCACGTGTCGTCGCCGCCGAAGCCGAAGCGCTCCGCGCCGTGCTCCAGCAGCGCCACGACGCTGCGGTGCGACACCTCCACGCCCTTCGGCGCCCCGGTGGAGCCCGACGTGTGGATGACGTACGCGGGGTCGTCCGGCCCGGCCTCACCGGCGGGCTCCCGTACCGCGTCCGCGCCGACGGCCCGGTCCGCCGGGCCGGCACCGGCCGCGGCCTCGGCGGCCGTGCCCTCGCCGTCCTCGTCGTCGGTGTCGTCGTCCTCGCTGTCGTCGGCCCACAGCACCGGACCCGACCACTCCGCGAGCGAGTCGGCGGTCCGGGTCACCGCCACCGTCACCGGAACCCGGCTGCCGGCCAGCACGGCCGCTACCCGCGCGGCCGGATGCTCGGCGTCCACCGGCACGTAGGCGCCGCCCGCCTTCACCACCGCCAGCACGCACACGACCAGGTCGACCGAGCGGTCCACGCACACCCCGACGTGGACGCCGGGGCCGACCCCGTACCCGCGCAGCCGCTCGGCCAGCTCACCGGACAGGCGGTCCAGCTCGCTGTAGGACAGCCGGTGGTCGCCGCAGGTCACCGCGATCCGGTGCGGCTGTTCCGCCGCCCGCCGGGAGAAGATCGTGTGCAGGCAGTCAGTCACGGGCATCGGTCACCGCTCCGTCTTGGTGGCGTACATGCCCCAGTGCTGGGGCGTGAGCGACAGGTCGGACAGGCTGGACTGGACGAACATCCGTTCCCAGCCGCCGCCGCCCTTCTCCTCCGGGATCCACTGGCGGGTGAACACCTCGCGGGTGGCCGGGTCGCTCATCGCGCGGACGCCCATCAGCGTGTAGTACGAGCTGAGTGACTTCAGGTGGATGAAGTGGTGGATGCGGTCGGACCGGCCGAACGCCTCCTCGTACAGGTAGATGGTGGCGTGGCCGGCGAGCGCCCGGTTCCAGCTCTCGCACAGCGCCCGGGCGAACGCGCGCCCCTCGGCCCGGAACTCGTAGCGCAGCTCGCCGGTGCGGTGCATGAGGATGCCGCAGGTGGCGGAGTTGAGCTGGTCCTCGACCGGCACGTCGGTCTGGAGCTGCGCGGTGGGTACGGTGAACGTGGCGGCGCCCTCGGTGGTCCGCACCGAGTCCGGCGTCTCGTCCGACGTGCCGTACATGCCGAAGGCCGACGGGATGAGCACCGTCTCGTGCAGGTCGCCGTCGAGGAACATCCGGTCCCACGTGCCGCCGCCGCGCGCGGGGTCGATGCGCTGGCGCATGATGATGTCCCGCCAGCCGGCGTCGCGGCTGCCCATCTCGATCAGCGTCTCGTACGCGTGCAGCGACTTCAGGTGCATCAGCCAGTGGAGGCGGTCCTTCGTGCCGAAGGTCTCCTCGTAGACGAACACCGTGATGATGCCGGCGTAGTTGGTGTTGAGGTACTCCGACAGCTCCCGGGCGAACTGCCGGGCCTCGGAGCGGAACTCGGCACGCAACTGACCGACCCGTTCGACGATCACGCCGGCGTTGCCCGAGTGCAGGATCGCGGCCCGGTCGATCGTGGTCTGGGCCTGGGCGGTCGGCAACACGAACGGCGGACTCGATGTGGTGGTCATCGGAGACTCCTTCGCTTCGGCTGGTTCGGTGGGCGCCCGGACACGCTAGTCAGCATCGGACCAGCGGCTCTGCTCACTAATGGCCACCGGCGGACAGTGCCGGCGCAGGACGTCGGCCGCCCCGCGCATCAGCAGTTCGGCTATGACGTCGACGTGCCGCAGCCGCCAGTCGGCCAGTTCGGTGCCGCGCACGTACCTGTTGAAGGCGCCCATCGCCGGTCCGGTGTGGACCTGGAAGTTCGCCCGTTCGGTGGTGTCGCCGCGCAGCGCCACCTCCGTGGCGTGGGCGAAGTACCACTTGAACGCCAGTGCCATCCGCCGTCGCGGGCCGGCGCGCTCCACCTCCGCGGCCCGGCCGGTGTCCCGGTAGTGCCGCTCGGTCTCCCGCCACACCTGCGCGAACGGCCGGCGGAAGGTGGTCCGTTCCACGGCGTCGCGGATCGCGGCGGGCACCTCGTCCCAGGTGTCGTAGCGGTGGTAGAGCTGGAGCAGCTGGGTGGCCCGCGCCGCGAACATCGTGCCGCGGCGCAGCACCTGCACGCGGGAGCCGAACTCGAACGTGTCACCGGCCGGCGCGTACGCCGTGTCCTGGATCCCGGCGCCTGCCAGCAGGTCCTTGACCTCGGGTGACGTCCCGGCCTCGGGCGTGGCCTGGTTGATCGACCCGGTGACCACGAAGTCGGCGCCGAGCACGAACGCCGCGGCGACCGCCTCCGGGGTGCCGAGGCCGCCCGCGGCGCCGACCCGGATCCGTTCGTGGTAGCGGTGCCGGAGCATCTCCGCGTCGCGCAGCAGGGCGAGGTCCGGCACGAGGGTGAACGGGGACCGCGCGTCGGTGTGCCCGGCCGAGTCGGCCTCGGCGCACAGGTCGCCGCTCACCGGCAGCCGCGCCGCCGCGGCTGCCTCCCCGGCGGACAGCGCGCCCTCGGCCACGAGAGCGGCGAGCATCGCCGGCGGCGGCGGGGCCAGGAACGCGGCCGCGACCTCGGGCCGGGACACCTTCGCCACGACGTGCCGGACGGCGACCGGGGTGCCGTCGGCGCTCAGGTGCGCGCCGGCGAAGCGGAACCGCACCAGGGCCGCGGTGACCCCGGTGTACCCGGCCGCCTCGACGTAGCGGACGTCGTGCCGGACGTACAGCTCCGCCAGCGCCGACTCCAGCGCCGGGTTGTCCGGCATCGCCAGCAGGTTCATGCCGAAGCGGCCCGGACCGGGATCCGCGGTGAGCGAGCGCAGGACCGCCTCGACCTCGTCGCGGTCGAAGCCGCCCGCGCCGAAGAAGCCGAGCAGGCCCGCCTTGCCCAGGCGGGCGACCATCGCCACCGAGCTGATCCCGCGGTACATCGAGCCGGCGAGGTAGGACCACGTGACGCCGTAGTCGGCGCGGAACCGCTGACAGCCGAGCGCCGCCGGTCCCGGATCGCCGCCGTCCGGCACGGCCGGCGCCGCCGCGAGCACCGGACGGAACAGGTCCGTCAGCACACGGCCCGGACCCAGCTCGCGCACCGTGCGCACGCCGCGGCCGACCAGATACGCCATGGTCTCGCGCCACCGCACCGGGCGACGCAGCTGCACGGCGAGCAGGTCGGGCAGCAGCAGCGGGTCGTGCGGCCGGGCGGTCACGTTGGAGATCACCGGCACCCGCGGCGGCGCGAAGCGGACCTGCGACAGCACCTCGGCGAACTCGCCCGCCGCGGCGCGCATGTACCGCGAGTGGAACGCGGCGGCCACCGGAAGCGGGACGCATCGGCCCAGACCGGCGCCGGTGACCGCCCGCGCCGCCGCCGACAGCGACTCGCGCGGGCCGGAGAGCGTCACCTGGCCGTCGGCGTTGTCGTTGGCCACGTCCACGTCGTCGACACCGGCGTCGGCGAGTACCCCGGGCAGCCGGTCCAGCCGTTCACCGAGGACGGCGAGCATGCCGCCGCCGGCCGCCCGGGCCATGATCTCGCCGCGGCGGCACACCAGGCGCAGCGCCTCCTCGAAGTCCAGGCAGCCGGCCGCGAACAGCGCCGCGTACTCGCCGAGGCTGTGCCCGGCGAGGTAGTCCGGCGGCGGCTCCTCCTCGCGTGCCGCCAGGTAGGCCAGCGCACCGACGACGAACAGCGCCGGCTGGGCGTACCGGGTGTCGCCGAGCAGGTCGTCGTCCCGGCACAGCCGGGTCACCGGTACGCCGATGATCCGGTCGGCGGCGGCGCACTCGTCCGGGAAGCGGTCGAACAGGTCACCGCCCATGCCCCGGCGCTGCGCGCCCTGCCCCGGGAACACCCAGGCGGACTTCGGTCGTAAGGACACGACTTGGACTGTCCGGCCCGCCGGACGGACGTGCTGCCCAGAGTTGAGCAGCACGTCCGGTCCGGCGCCGCTTAGGTTGCGGCGAACGCCGGCCTTCGGAGCGGGGAGCGCATGAACGAGCAGACCGCCATCCCGGACCGCGTGGAGATCGTCCTGGACGTCCTGTCGGGCGTGCTGCCGGCCGGGGTCACAGCGGACGCCGACACGGCCCTGGGCGACCTGGGACTCGGTTCCCTCGCCGCCGCGCGGCTGCTGCTGGAGGTCGGCGCCGCGTTCGGCACCGAGCTGCCGACCGACGCGCTGCGCCGCTGCGCCACCGCCCGGGAGCTGGCCGAGCTGGCCGCCCACGCCGCACCCGCCGGCGCGGGGCTGCGTCCCGACGTACGCCCCGAGCCCGGGCGGCGGCACGAACCGTTCCCGCTCACCCCGCTCCAGGAGGGGTACCTGCTGGCCAAGGCGACCGGTCTGCCCGGCTGCCACCTCTACCGTGAGTACGACCTCGCCGACCTGGACGTGGACCGCCTGCGCGCGGCGTGGGGGCGGCTCGTCGGGCACCACGAGGCGCTGCGGCTCGTGCTGACCCCCGACGGGCGCCAACGGGTGGCCGAGCGGCCGCCGGACTGGACCATGCCGGTCGGCGACGACGCCGAGGACGTACGCCGGCGCCTCTCCCACCACTCCTACGGCCCGGCCGACGAGCCGTTGTGGACGGTCGAGGTGACCCGGGCCCCGGACGGCGGCGGCGTGCTGCACCTCAGCGTCGACGCGGCGATCGTCGACGGCGCCGGGCTGGAGCTGCTCGTCGGTCAGCTCCGGGCGCTCCACGACGACCCCGGGCGCGAGCTGCCCGCCCCCGGCGCCGGCCTGCGGGACCTCGGCGTGGCCCTCGCCGCCCACCGCGACGGCGACGGGTACCGCGCCGGCCTGGAGTACTGGGCCGACGCGCTGCGCGACCTGCCGCCCGGACCCGCCCTGCCCACCTCCGGCGTGGAGCCCGGCCCGGTGCGGGTGCCGTACACGGCGGCGCTGACGCGACGCGAGTGGGCCGCGGTGACCGCGTACGCGGGCGATCTCGGCGTCTCACCGACCGCTGTGGTGCTCACCGCCTTCACCGAGGCACTGCGGCGGGCCGGCGCCGACGCGGCGTTCTCGCTCGTGCTGACCACGAACAGCCGGCTCTGGCTGCCCGCCGAGGCGGCGGGTGTGCCCGGGCCGTTCACCTCGACCACCGTGTTCGTCGCCGAGGCGACGACCGGGCGGCCGTTCGCCGAGGCCGCCCGGGCGGTCCACGACCGGCTGCGCCGCGACCTCGAGCACGCCGACGTGCCCGGTGTGGCCGCGCTCCGTGAGCTGCGGTCCCGCCGGCTGCCGGTCCCGGCGCAGCTGCCGGTGGTGTTCACCAGCCTGCTCGACGTGGGCGGGACCGGCGCCGACGGCCGGTACGCGGTCAGCCAGACCACTGGCGTCACGCTCGACGCGCAGATCGGCGAGCGCGACGGCG
Source organism: Micromonospora sp. CNZ296 (assembly GCF_007827635.1). NCBI lineage: Bacteria > Bacillati > Actinomycetota > Actinomycetes > Micromonosporales > Micromonosporaceae > Micromonospora > Micromonospora sp. CNZ296. The sequence goes on along the minus strand of NZ_VISW01000008.1, from coordinate 172,776 downwards.
AACTGCGCGTGCGGTGGGACGTCGCGGAGGACGCCTTCGGCCCGGGCGTGGTCGCCGCGACCTTCGCCTGGTTCGTCAACACGCTGCGCTGGCTGCGGCCCGTCCCCGACGACGCCGGCCGGCCCCTGAACGACCTCCAGCAGGCGTACTTCGTGGCCCGGACCACGGGCGGCACCGGCCCGTGGAGCGGCTGCCAGGTGGTGCACGCCTTCGCCGTCGACCGGCTCGACCTGCCCCGGCTGGAGGCGGCCTGGCTGGGTCTGCTCGCCGCGCACGAGCCGCTGCGGACCGTCGTCACCCCGGACGGACGGCTGGTCACCTGCGACGACGTGCCGGACGGGTGGCACATCCCGGTGACCGGGCCGGACGAAGCGGGCGGCGTGCCGTCGCCCGACGCGGTGCAGCGGGACATGGTGGGCCGGGCCTTCCCGCTCGGCCGGCTCCCCCAGGGTGAGCTGCGCGTCCAGGTGGACGAGGCAGGCGGGGCCACCGTGCACGTGGCGCTGGACCTGCTGGTGGCCGACGGCCGCAGCATCCACCTGCTGCTGCGCGAGCTGATGCGCCGCTACGCCGAGCCGGGCACGCCGGTGGCCGGGCCGCCCCGCGCACCGCAGGCGGCACCGGACCCGCACGCCCGCCGGTACTGGCAGGACCGCCTGGCCGACCTTCCGCCCGGCCCGCCGGTCGAGGCGCGCACCGGGCCACGGCAGCGGCGTACCGCCCGGGTGCCGGGCTGGACGCGGATCCGGCGGCTGGCCCGGGAACGCGGCCTCGCCCTCGACGCGCTGCTCATGGCCGCGCTCACCACAGCGATCGGCACCTGCCACCGCGACCGCTTCGCGGTGCCGCTGGTGCGCTGGACGTCGCGGTCCGAGCCGTTCCGGCCCGCCGAGCTGACCGCGCTGAGCTGGCTGGCCGCCGGCGAACCGGGCGAGGGCCTGCTCGACCTCGCCGGGCGCTACGACCGGCAGATCACCGCCGACGCGGCGGCGGACGGCGCCTCGGGCCTGGCCGAGCTGCGGCGGCTGGTGCTGCGGCGGATGCGCGACGGCGGCGCCGGGTACCCGGTCGTGTGCACCGGGCTCCTCGAACTCGGCGACGTGCCGCTGCCGGACGGCGTGACAGCCGGCCCGTGGCTGACGTGCACGCCCGACGTGGCGCTGGACTGCATCGCGATCGACGAGGGCGACGACACGCTGCGGCTGTTCTGGGACGCCACCGAGGGTGCGATCGGCGACGACGACCTGGACCGGATCTTCGACGCGTACCGGTCGGCGCTGGCCGAACTGGCCGACCTCAGCGACGTCGTGTACGGGTGGAACGACACCGCCGTCGAGTTCCCGCACGCCGGGCCGGTGCACCTGCTGTTCGAGGCCCAGGCCCGGACCCGGCCCGAGGCGGTGGCCGTACGCGGGCGCGGCGGGACCACGTCCTTCGGTGAGCTGAACGCGGTGGCGAACCGGATCGCGGTCCGGCTGCGCGCCGCGGGCGTCGGCGCCGGGTCCGTGGTCGGGATCAGCGTCGCCCGGGGGCCGCTCATGGTCGCCGCCGTGTACGGCGTGCTCAAGGCCGGTGGCGCCTACCTGCCGGTGGAGCCGTCGCTGCCGCCGGCGCGCGCCGCGCTGATGCTCGCCGACGCGGGCGCGGTCGCGCTCGTCACGACGAGCGACCTGGACCTGCCGGCGCCGGGATGGCCGGACGGGATCGCCGTGGTCCACGCCGACCGGGTGGGTTCCGCAGCCGTGCCGGATCCGGAGCCGTGCACCGGCGAGGACGACCTCGCCTACGTCATCTTCACCTCCGGCAGCACCGGCCGGCCCAAGGGTGTCGCGGTCACCCACCGGGCCGTGCACAACCTCCTGCACTGGGCGCGCCGGACGTTCCGCTTCGGACCCGAGGACACCGGGCTGTGCGTGACCTCGCTCGGCTTCGACCTGTCCGTGTTCGACATCCTCGGGCTGCTCGGCTACGGCGCCTCGATCTACGTCGCCGACTCCGAGCAGCAGAAGGACCCGGCGCTGCTGCTGGACGTCCTGCTGCGGGAGCCGGTCACGTTCTGGAACTCCGCGCCGACCACGCTGGCGCACGTCGTACCGCTGACCGCCGCGCACCGCGGCCGGCCCGGCACGACCGACCTGCGGCTGGTGTTCCTCAGCGGTGACCACACGCCGCTGTCCCTGCCCGACGAGCTGCGGGCCTGTTTCACCGCCGCCGAGATCGTCAACCTCGGCGGGGCGACCGAGGCCACCGTGTGGTCGAACTGGTACCGCGTCGGGACCGTCGAGCCCGGGTGGCGCAGCATCCCCTACGGCCGGCCGATCGACAACGCCCGCTACTACGTCCTGGACGACGACCGGCGCCCGTGCCGGCCCGGCGTCGAGGGCGACCTCTACATCGCCGGGGAGGTGCTCAGCGCCGGTTACCACAACCGGCCGGACCTCACCGAGGACCGGTTCGTGCCGTGCCCGTTCGGGCCGCCCGGCGACCGGATGTACCGCACCGGCGACCGGGCGGCGTTCCTGCCGGACGGCAACCTGACCTTCCTGGGCCGGGCCGACCACCAGGTGAAGATCCGCGGGTTCCGGGTCGAACTCGGCGAGATCGAGCACCGGCTGCGCGGCCATCCGGGCGTCAAGGACGCGGTGGTGGTGGCCCGTGAGGAGGGCGGCGAACGCAAGCTGGTGGCGTACCTGCTGTCCTCCGGTGGCGCCGCACCGGCCGTCCGCGACCTGCGGGCCTTCGCCGCCGAGACGCTGCCCGACTACATGGTGCCGAGCCATCTGGCCGTGCTGGAGCAGTTCCCCGCCACCGACAACGGCAAGCTGGACCGCGCCCGGCTGCCGTGGCCGCTGCCGCCGGTCGGGCCGCCGGTCGGGCCGCCGGTCGGGCCGCCGGTCGGGCCGCCGGTCGGGCCGCCGGACCCACCGGGACCGGCGGACGCTCCGCACGAGCCCGGTGTCCGTCAGGTGCTCACGGAACTGTTCGGCGAACTGCTCGGCGAGACCGTCGACCCCGCGGCCGACCTGTGGGACCAGGGTGCCACGTCGTTCACCATGGTCCAGGTCTCGGCCCGGCTGCACGAGCGTCTCGGCACGCGGGTGCCGGTGGCGGCGCTGCTGGAGAACCCGACGATCGACGGCATCGCCGCGCACCTGTCGCCCGGCACGCCCGCGCCCGTACCCGCGGACCCGTCCCCGGCCGTCGCGCCGCCTCCGCGGACGGTCGACGTGCTCTCCCCCACCGAACGGTCCGCCTTCGCCGCGGCCCGGCTCGACCTGCGCGACGACGGCGAGGCCGTGCCGCTGCCCGGGGAACACCCCGCGCCACGGCGGTACCGGCGACGGGCCTCGCGCCGCGACTTCCTCGACCGGCCCGTGCCGCTGTCCACTGTGGCGGACCTGCTGAGCCTGCTGCGTCCACTGTCCGACGGCGACCGGACGCGGCGGCTGTACCCGTCGGCCGGCGACACCTACGGCGTGCAGGTCTACGTCCACGTGCCCGGCGACCGGGTCACCGGGCTGCCGGCCGGCGTCTACTACCACCACCCCGACGAACACACGCTGCGCCGCATCGGCGACGGATCGGCCCTGGACCGCACCGCGCACTTCGTCTACAACCGCCCGGTGTACGACCGGGCGGCGTTCCAGCTCCTCCTCGTCGGGCAGGCGCGGGCGATCCGCCCGCTCTACGGCGACGACGCCGACCGGTACCTCGCGCTGGAGGCCGGCTACCTCGGCCAGGTGCTGATGGGCGCCCAGGCCGACCACGGGCTGGGGCTGTGCCCGGTCGGCGCGGTCGCCGAGGCGCCGGTCCGCGCCGCGTTGCGGCTGGACGACGGCCACGTGTTCCAGCAGGCGTTCCTGTGCGGTCCGGTGACGCGCGACGACGAGGCCGAGACGCCCGGCACCCCCGCCGCCGGTCCGCCGTCCGTCGCCGGGCCGGGCGAGATCGCCGTGGTCGGGGTGGCCGGCCGCTACCCCGGCGCGGACGACGTCGGGACGCTCTGGCGCAACCTCGACGCCGGCCACTGCGCGATCACGCCGCCCCCGCCCGGGCGGGGCTCCGGACCGGCCGGCGGCTACCTGTCCGGCCTGGAGACGTTCGACAGCATGGCCTTCGGGATCGCGCCGGCCGAGGCCGCCGTCCTCGACCCGCAGGTACGCGTACTGCTCGAAGTGGTGTGGGCGTGCCTGGAGGACGCCGGCCACACCCCGGCGTCCCTCGGCCGGGTCGGTGTCTTCGTCGGTGTGATGTGGCACGACCACCGCCTCGCCGGCACCGACCGGTGGCGCGACGGCGACCCGGCCCGGATCTCCGGCACCGGCTCCGAGATCGCCAACCGGATCTCCCACACCTTCGACTTCCGCGGCCCGAGCGTCGCCGTGGACACCTCCTGTTCCTCCGCGCTCACCGCCCTGCGCCAGGCGGCCGAGAGCCTCGACCGGGGCGACTGCGACGCGGCTGTGGTCGGCGCGGTCAACCTGCTGGCGCACCCGTACCACGTGGCGGTGCTGCGCGGTCTGGGCCTGGTCGCCGAGACGCCGCACCCGGCACTGGACGCCGCCGCCGCCGGCTGGTCGCCCGGCGAGGGCGCCGGCGCCCTGCTGCTGCGCCGGCTCGGCGACGCGCGCCGCGACCGCGACCGCGTCGACGCCGTGGTGGAGAGCACCTGGGTGGGGCACAGCGGCGCGACGAGCCGCTTCGGAACGCCCGACGCGGCCACCCTCGCCGGGTCGCTCGCCGAGGCGGTGAGCCGGGCCGGGCTCACCCCCGCCGACATCGGATACGTCGAGTGCGCGGCCTCCGGCGCCGCCCTGTCCGACGCCGCCGAGATCGAGGCCGTGGGCCGGTTCCTGGCCGCCGCCGCGCCCGGTCCCGAGGGGGTACGCGTGCCGATCGGCACCCTCAAGCCGAACCTGGGCCACGCAGAGGCCGCATCCGGGCTCGCGCAGTTGACCAAGGTGCTCCTCCAGCTGCGGCACCGCCGGCTCGTACCGACCCTGCTGGCGGAGACGCCCCACCCGCTCGTCGACCTCGACGCGCTGCCGGTGCGGTTCGTGCGCCGGCCCGAGCCGTGGACCGGCGTCCCGCTGCGCGCGCTCGTCACCGCGGTCGGCGCCACCGGCACTGTGGGGCACGTGGTGCTGCGGTCCGACGAGGAGGAACGATGAGCAACCAGTGGATCAAGGGCCCGGCCGACCGGGACGCCCCGATGCTGCTGTACTGCGTCCCGCACGCCGGGGGCGGCGGCTCGTTCTTCCGGCCGTGGCGCGCCGCGCTGGAGCCGTACCTGGGCGTCTGCCCGGTCGTGCTGCCCGGCCGGGAGTCCCGCCTGCGGGAGCCGCCGTACACCAGCATCGACCACCTCGTGCCCCCGCTGGCCGCCGCGATCAGCGCGCACGCGGACCGCCCGTACGCGTTGTTCGGCCACAGCATGGGCGCGGTGGTCGCCTACGAGACCGCCCGGCGGCTGTCCGCCGGTCCGGGCGGCGGCCCGGCACGGCTGTTCGTCTCCGGCCGGCGCGCGCCGCACCTGCCCGCCCGCCGGCCGGACCGGCACACGCTCGGCGCGGACGAGTTCCTGCCCGCGGTCGCGGCGCTCGGTGGCACGCCGGACGAGGTGCTGCGCCGGCACGACCTGATGGCGTTGTTCCTGCCGGGGCTGCGCGCCGACTTCGCGGTCAACGAGACGTACCGGCAGTTGCCCGGCCCGCCGCTGCGCTGTCCCGTGTCGGCGTTCACCGGCGACGCCGACCCGGAGGTCGACGTGGTGGAGATGCGTTCCTGGGCCGACGTCACGTCGGCCGGCTTCAGCCTGCGCGTGTTCAGCGGCGGGCACTTCTACCTGGCCGGCCCGCCCGCCGAGCTGGCCGAGGCGCTGCTGGCCGATCTCGCCGTGCGGTCCTGAGGCGGTTCGGAGACGGTCCTGAGGCGGTCCGGAGACGACGGAACGGGACGGGCCTCTCGCCCGTCCCGTTCCCGTTTCTCCGTGCTCAGGCCGGCAGTGAGGCCACGACCTCCTGCGTCGCCTGGAGCAGGATCCGCGCCATCGTGCGCAGCTCCTCCTCGGTCATCACCAGCGGCGGCACGATCACGATGGTGTCGCTCGGCGCCGAGTGGATGATCATGCCGAGTTCCCGGCACCGCTCGGTGATGCGCGTCGCGACGCCCAGCTCCATCGGGAACGGCTCGCGCGTCTCCACGTCGGCCACCAGCTCGACGGCGGCCAGCAGGCCGCACTGCCGGACGTCGCCGACGTGCGCCACGCTGCGGAACTTGTCCAGCTCCTCGGCCAGGACCACGGCCTGCGCCTGGCCGTGCCGGATCAGGTCGTCCTTCTCGAACAGGTCCAGGCTCGCCAGCGCCACGGCGACGGCGAGCGGGTTGCCGGAGAACGTGTGCCCGGACAGCAGCATCTTGCCGTCACCGCGGAACGCGTCGAACACCTCCGCCGACGCCATCGTCGCCGTCAACGGCATGTACCCACCGGTCAGGCCCTTGCCGACGCAGAGGATGTCGGGCGACACGCCGTCGGCCTGGCAGGCGAACATCGGGCCGGTACGGCCGAAGCCCACACCCAGCTCGTCGGCGATGAGCAGGACGCCGTACCGGCGGGCGATCTCGGCGACCCGGGCCAGGTGACCGTCGCGCGCCACGATCATGCCGCTGACGTTCTGCACGCGCGGCTCCACGAGCACGGCGGCGACCTCGTCGCCCTCACGCTCCAGCACCTCCTCCAGCGTGTCCGCGCAGGCAAGGTTGCAGTTGTTGTTGCACAACCCGCAGCGGTACGCGTACGGCTGGGCGAACGAGCTGGTCTCGCGCAGCAGCGGCTGGTAGAAGTTCTTCAGGATCGTCATCTGGCCCACCGACAGCGCGCCGATGGTGTCGCCGTGGAAGGCCCCGCCCATGGACACGAACTTGTTGCGCTGCGGCGATCCCTTGAAGACCCAGTAGGAGTACGCCATCTTCATCGCCGTCTCCACGGCGCTGGAGCCGGACTCCAGGAACAGCACCTTGTCGATGCCCTCCGGGGCGAGCCGGACCAGCCGGTCGGCGAGTTCCGCCGCGCCCGGGTGGGTCATGCCGTAGAGCGTGGTGTGCGCGATCTTCGCCGCCTGCGCGGCCAGCGCCTCGTTCAGTTCCCGACGTTGGTGGCCGTGGATGTTCACGCCCAGCGAGGAGCCCGCGTCGAGATAGCGGTTGCCGTCGCTGTCCACCAGGTAGACACCCTCGCCGTGGGTGATCACCAGGGGCTTGGCGTTGAGGTAGGCGTCGGTGGGGGTGTACGGGTGCCACACGCGCTGCTGGTCCAGCGTGCGCAGGCGTTCGGTCTCCGTGGTTTCGAGGTCCATGCGTCGGCGCTCCGTCATCGAAGGGAACCAGGACAACAGCACGCAGTCCACCGGAAGAGGGCCGGTGACGTCTGCGCAGTAGTGCGCAGGGTGGCCGGTGCTCAACTCTGAGCAGAGGTGTCGCCATGGCCCGGAAATGCTCATCCGGAGCCGGCGCCGACCGGTGCGGCCGAACGCTGGAGAGGGGACGCCGACGTGACGACCTCCGAACAACCGGACCTGATGTCACCAGCCGCACGGGAGACGGCCTACGACACCTACGCCGCCCTCCGCGACACCAACCCGGTCTCCCGGGTCCGGATGCCCACCGGCCAGGACGTCTGGCTGGTCACCGGCTACGACGAGTGCACCAGCTTCCTCACCGACTACCACCGGTTCAAGACCAGTCCGACAGTGATGCCCGAGGGCATGGAGGCGCCGGCGCTGCCCGAGGCTGTGGTACGGCTGCTCGGCGGCAGCATGGGCAGCGTCGACCCGCCCGAGCACACGCGGCAGCGCCGGCTGGTGCAGCAGGCGTTCACGCCGCAGTACGTCGAACGGCTGCGTCCCGGCGTCCAGCAGATCACCGACCAGCTGGTCGACGGGCTGCTCGAACGCGAGGGACGGACCTTCGACCTGGTCGAGGACTTCGCGGTGCCGCTGCCGCTCACCGTCATGTCCGACATGCTCGGCATCCCCCGCGCCGACCGGGACCGGTTCCGGCTCTGGTCGGAGCTGCTGCTGTCGCTGGATCCGACCTCCGCACAGTCCGCGCCGCAGGGCATGAGCCCGGCCGAGGTGATGGCGGAGATCGAGGAGTTCGTGCGCTACCTGGACGCGCTGATCCAGCGCAAGCGCGCCGAGCCCGGCGACGACCTGATCTCCGGGATGGCCCTGGCCGAGGCCGACGGCGAGCGGATGAGCGACGACGAGCTGCTGAAGATGGTGGCGCTGCTCGTGGTCGGCGGTCTCGGCACCACGCAGCACCTGATCGGCAACATGGTCCTGGCGCTGTTCCGCAACCCCGAGCAGTTGCAGCTGCTGCGCGACAAGCCCGAGCTGGCGCCGGGCGCCGTCGAGGAGATGCTGCGCTACCACGGCCCGATCGAGATCAGCTTCCCGCGGTTCGCCGCCGAGGACACCGAGATCGGCGGCGTGCCGATCAGCCGCGGCGAGATGGTCATCGGGGTCCTCGCGGCCGCCGACCGCGATCCGGGCCGCTACCCGGAGCCGGACCGGCTCGACATCGAACGGACCGCCAACCGGCACCTCGCCTTCGGCCGGGGCGCCCACATGTGCCTGGGCGCGCCGCTGGCCCGCGTCGAGGGGCAGGTCGCCATCACCACGCTGCTCGCCCGGATGCCCGACCTGCGCCCGGCGGAGAGCCTCGACGAGACGCCCTGGCGGCCCGGGCTCACGCTGCGCGGGCTGACCGCGCTCACGGTCGAGTTCTGACCGGGCCGGCGCGACCGGCTCCCACTGCGGTTCGGCCGGCCGGCCGGTGAGCATCCGACCGAACCGCAGAGGGAGGAGACGACGTGGCGAACGCCATCGTCGCTGACGGGCTACGCAGACAGTTCGACAAGGTGACCGCGCTGGACGGCCTGGACCTGGTGGTGCCGGAGGGCACCATCACCGGGATCCTCGGGCCGAACGGCGCGGGCAAGAGCACCGCCGTCCGGTTGCTCACCACACTGCTCGCCCCGACCGGCGGCCGGGCCGAGGTGGCCGGGTTCGACGTGGTCACCCAGGCCGCCGAGGTACGCCGGGTGATCAGCCTGTCCGGGCAGCACGCCGCCGTCGACGAGAACCTCTCCGGGTTCGAGAACCTGGAGATGCTGGGCCGGCTGCTGCACCTGGGCGCCCGGCAGAGCCGGCAGCGGGCCGACGAGCTGCTGCAACGCTTCGACCTCGTGGACGCCGCCGGACGCCGGGCGAAGGAGTACTCCGGTGGCATGCGGCGGCGCCTCGACCTGGCCGCCGCGCTGATCCGTACCCCCCGGGTGCTGTTCCTGGACGAGCCGACCACCGGCCTGGACACCCGGAGCCGGACGGCGCTCTGGGACACCATCGGCGAGCTGGTCTCCGGCGGCATGACGCTGCTGCTGACCACGCAGTACCTCGAGGAGGCCGACCGGCTGGCCGACCAGATCGTGGTGATCGACCACGGCCGGGTGGTCGCCGGCGGCACGCCGGACGAGCTGAAGCGGCGGGTCTCCGGCACCAGCCTGGAGATCACGGTCGGGCCGGACGCCGACCTGACCGCCGCGCAGACGGTACTCACCTCGCTCGGCACCGGTCCGGCCAGCGTCGACGAGACAGCCGGCCGGATCTCCGTGCCGGCCGGGGACGGGGTGGACACGCTCCTGGCCGGCGCGCGGCTGCTGCGCCAGGCCGGCATACCGGTCCGGGACGCCGCGCTGCGTACGGCGACGCTGGACGACGTCTTCCTCGCCCTCACCGGCGGCCCCGGCCGGGGCACCGGCGACGAGCCCGTCAAGGAGACCGTGGAGGAGAAGCAGTGAACGCCGTCGTACTGGCCTTCGGTGAGGGCGTCGTCGTCGCGAAGCGCAACCTGCGGATGATCCTGCGCGTACCCGAGATGCTGCTCAACGCCGCCATCGCGCCGGCGATGATGACGCTGCTGTTCGGCTTCATCGTCGGCGGCGCGATCGACGCGCAGGGGGTGCCGTACCGCGAGTACCTGCTCGGCGGCATCTTCGTGCAGGCGGTCCTCTTCGGTGCCGTCAACACCGGCACCGCGATCGCCGCCGACCTGCGCAACGGCATCGTCGACCGGCTGATGTCGATGCCCATCTCCCGGTCCGCGGTGCTCGTCGGCCGCACCACGAGCGACCTGGTGAACAGCGGGGTGGTCATCACCGTCACCGCGCTGCTCGGCCTGGTCGTCGGGTGGCGCAGCCGCACGTCGCTGCCCGAGGCGGCGCTGGGGTTTCTGATCCTGCTGGCGTTCGCGTACGCGCTGTCGTGGCTGATGGCAGTGGTGGGGCTGGCGTCCCGGGCGCCGGAGGCGGTCAGCAGCACCGGCTTCACCATCGCCATCCCGCTGGGCTTCCTGTCCAACGCATACGTGCCGATCGACTCCATGCCGGGCGTCCTGCAACCGGTCGCCGAGTGGAACCCGGTCTCGGCGATCGTCCAGGCGGTCCGGGTCCAGTTCGGCAACGTCGACCCGTCCACCGCGCCGGACGTCTGGCCGCTGCAACACCCGGTCGCCGCCTCCGGGCTGTGGATCGGCGCTCTGCTGGCCCTGTCGATCCCCCTGGCGATCGCCCAGTTCCGCAGGTCCGCCGGGCGCTGAGGCGCCTCGCAGACGACGACTCCGCCCGCGCCGTCGGCGTGCGGGCGGAGTCGTCGTCCGTGGGGGCCTACTCCACCAGGACGCGGTCCGGCGCGCGGCGGCGCAGCCGGCTGGAGCGTCGCAGCGACCGCAGCCACATCAGGGTGCCGCCGCCGTCGAGCAGGAACGACAGCATCGCCAGCGCGAGGACATCCGCCCAGGTGAACTGGCCGGTCATCTCGTCACCGCGGAAGAAGCCGACGACCCGGACCAGGTAGAACCACAGCAGTGGGATCGTCGCGGTGAACAGGACGGCCAGGGCCACGACGCGGCCCAGCACCCAGACGACCGCGTAGATCCGGATGGTGCGCATCTCGCCGCGCCCCACCCCGGACTGGTCGATGAGCCGGCGGCGCAGCACCCGCCGGACGAGGTTGCGCAGGTAGGCGCCGGTGTCGGCCATCAGGCTCCGGGTGTCCAGCGCCGTCGTGATCAGGTAGTAGAAGTCGGTACGCAGGAACAGGAACGTCTGCCAGAGCAGCCGGATGAACGAGGTGAACAGCACGCCGGCCACCACCAGCCGTACCGGCTCCGGCAGGCCGAGGACGCCGACGTCGTTCAGCCACAGCGTGATGAACAGCAGCGCCGCGCCGATCACGTCGACGAGCGGCCCGACCAGCACCGCGACGAAACGTTCCCGCTTGGACGCCATCCACATACCGGACAGGTCGGTCTGCGCGACGATGGCGTACATCTGGTTGCCGACAGTCATGCGGGCCGACGTGCCGGCGGCGCGCGCCCCCACGACGTGGGCCAGCTCGTGCAGCCACACGCCGATCACCGCGATGCCCAGGACGACCAGCAGGTAGGCCCAGAAGTGGGAGTGGAACATGAGGCTGGACGGCCCGGGCACCAGCCCGGGCCGGTCGACGGCCATCGCGACCGCGACTCCGACGACCACTCCGCAGACGGCGAGCACGGGCCGGCTCAGCAGGCGCCGCGCGGCCTGCGGGGACAGCCACTCCAGGTGTCCGGGGCGTGGCGGCCGGGCCGGTTCGGCGTCCGGTGGCGGGTCGTGCGCGCCGGCCGGGGCGAGGAACCCCTCGTCGGCCAGCGCCTGGAGGAACGCGTCGGCGTCCGGTGACGCCTCGTGCGTCGCCTCGAAGCGGCGGACGGCCTCACCGACTGTGGCGCCGTCGCGCAGCCACTCCAGCAGGTCGAGGCCCTCGGCCGGGATGGACAGGTAGACCTGACGACTGTCGTCACCGATCACGGCGAAGTCACCGTCTCTGCGGGCGGTGTACGGCCGGACCAGGACCGGTGCGTCGAGGGCGAACTCGGTCACTGTGGGACCTCTCCTCTGACGGTGCGGGACTGGGCGCAGGGGCGGGGGTCCGGCAGCCGGACCCCCGCCCCCGTGTCACCGGGTTCAGTTCAGCGCGGGCGCGCACGGGGCGACGGTGCTGGCCTTGATGGACTCCAGCTTGCGCACCGGGAGCGACTTCTTGGGCGCGGTCTCCTTGGTCATGGGAACACCTCCTCTCCACCTCTCGTCGGGACGGGGGGCACCCGCCGGCCGGCTTCGGCGGGAGATCGTGTGCCGAGGGCGTCGTCGCCGGCGACGAATCGCGCGGCGAGGTCGACGAGGCTCTCCTCGGCGTGGAACAGCGACAGGTGGTCGCCGTGCTCGGCGACGTGCAGGACGGACCCGGCGATCCGGGCGGCCACGGCCCGCGACCCGGCGGGGTGCGCCGTGTGGTCGTCCTCGCTGGTGACGACGAGCGTGCGCGTGGTCAGCCCGGCGAGGTACGGGCGCAGGTCCGTGCCCATGATCGCGCCGTTGAGCCGGCAGTACCGGCGCAGCAGCTCCGGCGTCGCGTACGGGTACGTGACCAGGTGCGCCAGCCGTGGCGGGGCGACGCCGAGCATGGTGTTGGTGAGCACCGCGTGCACCGCCGCGGCCTGCTGCGGGCTGCGGGCGGCCATCGCCATCAGGGCCTGCAGGTTCTGCTGGTGGTCGGTTTTCGGGCTCTCGTCGCCGAGGTCGAAGTCGCCGTGCCAGAGGCTCAGCGACGACACCCGCTCCGGCGCCCGCGCGGCCGCGACGACCGCGAGCACCGCGCCGCCGCACAGGCCGATCAGGTGCGCGCGGCGCAGCCCGAACCGGTCCAGCACCGCGAGGAGGTCGTCGGCCTGGGCCACCACGCCGGTGTCGGCGGAGAATCCGTCCACGTCCGCGAACAGGCCCCGCGTCTCGGGGACGAGCACGTGGAAGTCGCGGGACAGCCGGCCGGCCCAGCCCTCGGCGAGCCGGGCGGGCATCCCGCACGCGGACACCATCAGCACCGGCGGCCGGTCCGGGTCGCCGGCGGCGTACGTGGGCAGCACCACCCCGTCGCCGGTACGCACGTCGGTGCGCCGGAAGCGGCAGGTGAAGTCCTGTTCGCGCGCCTCGGCGACCACGCGCGGCTCGTCCGCCGGCGGCGGTGCCGGGTTCGCGTCGAGGTCCAGCAGGTCGCTCACCACCCGCTCGAAGGGGCCGAGGTCGGCGGCGTCGGTCACCGGCGTCGGTGCCGGCACGTCCAGCCGGTCGCACAGCCGGGCCAGCGCGGCCGCGGTGGCCGGGTCGGCGCACCGCACCCGTACCGGTGGCGGCAGCACCCGCAGCAGCGGACCCGCCGCCAGCAGCGCGGCGGCCAGATCCCGCCCCGGCGTCACGCGCCTGCTCCGATCCACTCGTAGCTGCGGTGGTAGGCGCGGACGCCGGTGCAGGCGAGCAGTGTGCGCGCACCGGCCACCCGGTCCAGCACCTCGGCGTACCGCCCCGGGTCGATCCGCTTGTCCGCCACCGGCACCAGGCAGTCGGCGTTGTCGGCGAGGATCCGCTTGTACTCGTCGAACGTCAGCTCGCACCGGCCGGCGAGGTGCTCGCCGATGCGCATCCGGCCGACCTCGGCGGTGGACCGGCCGTCGACCAGGCCGCTGTAGAACTCGGCGGCGCAGCCCGAGCCGTACGAGTACATCCCGACGCGTACCGGGTCGTCGGGCCGCAGGTGGTCGATCAGGCTGGCCAGGGCCAGGTAGACCGAGCCGGAGCAGAGGTTGCCGACCAGCCGCGGGTACTCCAGGCCGGGCGCGACCCGGCGGGCGAAGTCCGCGTCGGCGTCGGGCAGCCGGTGCTCGCGGGCGAGCTTGCGGTGCGCCGCGCGGACGATGCCCGCGAACGGCGTGTGCATGGCCAGCCCGGCGAACGTGGTGGCGAAGTCGACGTCCGCCACCTTCTCCGCGTAGTGCGCGTAGGCGTTCGTCAGGCAGTCCAGGTAGGCGAACAGCGAGCGGTCGGCGTCGGCGACGTCGAACGTCGGGCCCGGCCGGGCCGAGTCGAACGTCTCGTAGCTGTGCGTCCCGAACGCCCCGAGGTCCACGTCGAGCACCCGCGGGTCGTCGCCGAGCAGCACCGCGGCGGCGCCGGTGCCCATCGCCGGCTCGGTGTACGAGGCGTTCTCGTTCACCAGTGACACGTCCGTCGCGATCACCAGCGCCTTGGCGCCCGGTGACAGGCCGGCGGCGAGGTAGCCGCAGGCGAGCTGGAGCGCCCCGGTCGCGGCGTAGCAGGCCTGTTTCACCTCCAGCATCCGGCAGCGGCGGCTCAGCCCGAGGTGCCGGTGCACGTACGAGGCGATCGACTTGCTCAGGTCCAGGCCGGACTCGCTGGAGGTCACCAGCAGTTCGATCCGGTCGCGGTCGGCCTCGTCCATCGCGTCGAGGATCGGCTTGGCGGCGTTCACCGCATGCGTGACCGGATCCTCGAACGGCAGCGCGACCGACTTCGCGGTCATCATCAGGTTGCCGAGGCGGGCCGCGTCCAGACCGCGCCCCTCGAACAGGACCGGCACCGCGACGGAGGCCACCCCGCAGTACACGTTCAGGGCCTCGATGCCCACGTTCATGCCGTCACCTCGCAGAGGTACGCGACCAGGTGGTCGATGTCGGGCAGGTCGCTGAAGCTGCCGAGGGGCTCGTCGACGCCGAGCCGCTCACGGAGGGCCAGGATGATCTCGACCCGGTCGATCGAGTCGGCGCCCAGGTCGCGCAGGTGCGCGTCCCCCGGGATCCGGTCGCCGGGGACCGCCGGCAGGATCTCGGCGATCACCTCGTGGACCACCCGCCGGACCGCTTCGTCGCTGGGGCTCACGTCGTTCCCTCCGTCCGGGTCTGCGAAAGGGCCACCGCGAGCGGCCGTCCGGTGTCGCGGTCGGCGAGCACCACCCGGACCGTCTCGTCGGCGCCGGGCACGTCGCCGCCCGGCCGCCGGGACACCCGCACCCGCAGCACCGCGCCCACGTCGGCGTTGCCGAGGTAGCTCATCCGCTGATCCAGCACGATCCGCCGGAGGAAGCCGGCGTCGGTGCCGCCGCGGTGCCGCCACAGCCGCAGCGACGCCCAGTCCACGATGGAGAAGTAGGACGCGAAGTAGAGCAGTCCCACCCCGTTGAGGTCGCGGCTCGGATCGACCGGGTAGTCCAGCGCCAGCCGGTCCAGCGGGTCGGACGGGTCGGGCTCGGCGCCGAGGGCGCGCAGTTCGGCGTACGCGCGCCGGGGCGAGTGCCGCGCGGGCAGCACGGGCAGGTGCCCGTGCCGGAACCCCGGTGGGGACGCGCTGCGCAGGTCGCCGTTGCCGCCGGACGGGCCGCGCACCACCCAGCGGTTGAAGTTCTGCGCGTACAGGCATCCCGGGTCGGGGTGGGCGTAGAACTCGTCCGGGTCGACGACGCGTCCCGGCCGGTCGCCGCGCCGGATCTCGTGCAGCGTCAGCACCGACTCGCTGCCGGAGGCGAAGGACCGCGAGTCCACCCGCAGCACGTCGCCGAAGGTCATGCCGCGCACGTGCAGGTCCGCGCCGCCGCGCAGGTGGATGTAGTGGAACGCCAGGTAGGTCGGCATCCCGTCGGCGTCGCGGGCGGTGTAGACGTTGGTGTCGCAGAGCGCGCTGACGGTGTCCCAGGTCCAGTCGCCGACCTGGCCGACGAACAGCGACCCCGGCCCGCACATGCCGGGCCGCACCACAGTCGTACGGGTCGTCGCGTCGGGACCGAGCAGTTCCAGCTCGGGAGTCAGGACGGTCACGACCCCTCCCCTCCGGCGCCGCGCAGGAAGTCGGTCAGGATCCGGTTGCACTCCCGAGGGCTGGTCAGATACGGGAAGTGGCCGGCGTCGGCGATCTCCTCGTAGCGGGCGCCCCTGATGCCCTGGTGCAGCAGCCGCGCCGTCTCCGACGGGATGACTGTGTCGTGCCGGCCCTGCACCACGAGCGCCGGCAGGTCCAGCTCGCCCAGCCGGTCGCGGAGGTCCGGCCGGGCCGCGAACACGTCGAGGTAACGCAGCCCGGTCTGGGGGTCCATGCTCTCGCAGCGCAGCAGCAGCGCCTCCACGGCGGCCCGCTCGTGCCGCAGCCGGTCCGCGCCGGACCCCTCGATCGTGCGGTCGAGGTCCTGGGCGGCCACGACGGCCAGCCGGTTGATCTCACCGACCCGGTTGCCGATCTTGTAGGAGCTGCCGAGCAGGATCAGCGAGGCGGTGTCCTCCGGATGATTCAGGGCGAACGTGAGCGCGACCAGGCCGCCGAACGACGCGCCTGCGACGTGGACCGGGCCGTCGACCCCGATCTCCCGCAGCACCCGCAGTTCGAGGGCGGCGATCCCGTCCAGGGTGAGGTCGGCCGAGGCGGTGCTCGCCCCGACGCCGGGGTGGTGGACGCTGATCACCTGGTACCGCCCGGCCAGCGCCTCGAACTGGCGCGCGAAGACGCCCGCGCCGATGTTGAACGGGTGCGCGAGCAGCAGCGGCGGGCCGTCGCCGGCGGTGAAGACCTCCACCTGGGCGCCGGCCACCGGCACCACCCGTCGGCGTACGGCCGGCTGGTGTTCCCGCAGCACGCTGCCGTTGTCGTCGGCCGGCGCCTGGTCGCGCAGCGCCTGCCGGACGTCCTCGGGCACCCGGTCGGCGGGCTGGTAGACCGCCCGGGCCGCCTCCCCGGCCGTGCGGACCCCGCCGGTGACCAGTTCGGGCATCTCTCCCGGTGCGGCGGCGAGCGCGGCGACGGCGGCCACCACCGCCTCGGCGTCGTCGGGCCCGAAGCCGACCGGCACTGCCAGCCGGACGGTGCCGGCGAGCGGCCCTCCGATCGCCAGGTGCGGCGCGCCCCGGACTCCGGCGCCGGCGTAGAGCCAGGCCAGCCCGGACATCGTGGGGTGCTCCTGACCGGCCAGGCCGGGCATCCGGGCGAGGTCGAGCAGGACACAGTGGGCGCCGTCGACGTCCACGACCGGCAGGCCGGCCGCCCGCAGGCCGTCGCGGAGCACCGCGACCGCGGCGACGCGCCGCCGGACCAGTTCCGTGACGCCCCGGCGGTCCGCGAGGGCGGCCCGCAGCGTCATCCGGGTGGCCCGGTCCACCTCGGAGCCGCGCCGCGCCACGTGCTCGCGCAGCCGCGCCGCCAGTTCCGGGTCGCGGGTGGCGACCAGGCCGCCCGCTGTGACGCCGAAGTCCTTGGACAGGCTGAGCGTCGCCGTGTCGGCGACGGCGAGCAGGTCCCGCACCACCGCCCAGGGATCCCCGCCGGGGCCGGCGAGCGCGACGGCGTTGTCGACGACGCGGCTGGCGTCCAGGACGAGCGGCACCCCGTGCGCGGCGGTGACGCGGCGCAGCTCCCGGAGGGCGTCGGGTTCGACGGGTACGCCACCGGCGGCGTTGTTGGCCGCCTCCGCCACCACGAACGACACCGACCCGGCGGGCCGGCGGGTCAGCTCCGCCGCGAACGCCTCGATCGTCTCCGGGTCGAGCCGGCCCACCCCAACGGCGACCGGTTCGTAGCCGAGGTCGGCGAGCGTCGACAGCCAGGTCGGGAAGGCCGCCGCGTGCAGCACGACGCCGCGCGGGCCGGGGTGGCAGCGGCACAGCAGTTCCTCGGCCGTCCGCCCGGACCGGGTCGGCACCACCTCGGGCATGGGCAGCCAGTCGTGCGCGGTGAGCTCCGGCGGGCCGGACCGTTCGGCGAGCAGCCGCGTCCGGGCGGCGACGAAGCCGTCCGCCCGCTCCGCCCAGGAGTCGGTGAGCAGGTCGAAGGGGACCAGCTCGGTCGGCAGGGCGAGCGCGTTGTACCCGTGCGCGGCCAGCAGATCCGTACGTCCCGGCCGCAGCGCCGGGTCCGGCGGCGGGCCCGCGTCCTCCGGCGGCGCGGCGTTGTGCGACGGCACGGCGGCGTCCGGCGGCACGATGGCGTGCGGCGGCGGTGCGGCGTTCAGCGGCGCGGGATCGGCGGGGGCGCCGTCCACGAGGTCTGGATTGGCGATCATCAGGATGATGTCGGTGACCGACGTACGGTCGCCGGTCGCCGGCTGGCACAGGTAGATCGGCGTGTTCTCGGGCCGGAACTTGTTCTTGAACTGGAAGTTGCCCGGCCCGAAGACGCCCACCGAGTGCAGCTCCGCCAGCGCGTCCGCCACCGCCGGGTCGGCGTTCGGCGACTCGGTGATGGCGACGCCGAAGCTCGCCCCGAAGCTGAACGACGTGCAGCCCTCGGCGGCGGTCACCTCGATGATCCGGACGATCGCCCACTCCAGGCCACCGGCGGGCATCTCGTCGGCGTAGAACTCCAGATCGAGCAGGTATCCCCGCTCGGACGGGATCCGGGTGACGATGACCGCGTTGACGAGAACGTCGTCCACACGGGTGAGGAAGACCCGGTGCCGGGGGTCGAGCGTGCCGCCGCCGATCTCCTCCCGGACCACGCCGACGTACGGGTTCACCATCTGCTTGCGGCGACCCCAGGAGTCGATCAGACCGACGATCTGCCGGTCGGTCTCCGGCGACGCGCCGGCCTGATACTCCTCGATCCGGCAGTCACCGGCCCGCTCGAACCGGTGCAGGAGGCTGCGCAGGCGCTGCATCCGGCCGCCCCGTACGGTGAACGAGGCCAGGTCCGTCAGGCGCTGCACCGCCCCGAACGGGGTCGCGGTGACCGGTTCCCCGGCGACCTCGGTCAGGTGGGCCAGGGACAGGAAGTTGGGCCGCAGGCCGTTGCGCCGTGCCCACGCGATCCACTCCGCGACGAGGTCGTGGAAGTGGTCGTGGTGCCCGACGAAGCTCCAGGCGAACACGTCGTCGCCGCGGACCGAGAAGTTGACGTAGCCGGCCCGCGCCGAGTCGACGAACGCGTACGGTGCGATGTCCCGTCCGGCCAGCCCGCCCTCCTTGGCGTGGCGGCGGTCGAGGTCGGCCAGGAGGTCACGCAGCGCCGGGCGGCCGGGCAGGGTCCGCTTGCGGACGACTACCGGCTCGCCGTCGACCTCGGCGCCGCTCTCGATCGTCCGGCCGGTGGCCCGTGGACCGGTGCCCGTCTCGGTCCGGACGCCGGTCCCGGCGGACCGCCCGGCCAGGAACGCGGTGAGGTCGGGCATCGTGGGGTGGTCGAACAGCAGGGTCTTAGGCAGCGCGCCGTAGCGCTGTTCCAGGGCGCCGACGACCCGCAGCATGTCGAACGAGGTGAGGCCGCTGTCGGCGAACGTCCGGCCGGGCTCGACGGCACGCTCCAGCACCCCGGTCACGATCTCCTCGACGCCGTCTCCGGCCGGTGTGACCGGGCGTGATGCCTGCGTACCGGCGGCCACGAGCGCCGCCACCGCCTCGACCGTGTCGTGCTCGTACAGGTCGGCGGCGGTGATCTCCACGTCGAACGTCGCCACCACCAGCCGGGCCAGCTCCATCCGGAAGATCGAGTCGAGGCCGAGGTCGGCGAACGCCCGGTCGGCGGTGATCTCCGTACGGTCGGCGCCGAGCACCCGCGCCACACAGTCCCGTACCGCCTCGGCCACCTCCGCGGGCGCCGGCCCCTGGGCGACGGCGGCGGCCGGCCGTTCGGCGCGGCCCGGCTGGTCGACGGGGGCGTGCGGTTCGACGGGGCTCGGCCGCTCGGGGGCGGCCGGTAGCGCGGCGGCGGGTGGCGCGGCAGCGGGTAGCGCGGCAGCGGGTGGCGCGGCAGCGGGTGGCGCGGCAGCGGCGGAACCGGCTCCGGCCGGGTGGGTGGCCGGTCGGGCCGGGCGGGCGAGCACGCCCACCGGGGCCGCGCCGTTCGACGCGGGTCCGCCGTTCACCGCTCCCGCGTCGGCGGCCGTGCGCCGGCCCGCGCCGTTCCTGCGCAACGCCGACGGATCACGCAGCACGATCCGGTCGGCGGCGGTGCGCCGGACCGGGGCGGGCGGCTCCGCCGGAACACGCGGGGCGGGCAGCTCGGCCGGGGCGGGCCGGGAGGGTGCGGCGGCGCGGGCCGGTCCCTCGTCGAACCAGAAAGGCCGGGCGTCCAGCGGCGGGGCGGGGACGGAGATCCGGGCCGGCCGGTGGTCCCAGGTCGCCGCCCAGTCGACGTCGCCGCCGGCCAGCCAGGTCTCGGTCTCCGCGTCGAGGCGGGGCGGCGCCTCGCCGCGCAGCACCGCCACCGCCTCGGCGGCGTCGGCGACCACCGCGGCGAACCGGTGGGCCAGGGCCTCCCGTCCCACCTGGAGCGTGTACGTGGCACGGGCCATGTCGGTGCTCTCCGCGAGGTGGTCCGCGACCCGGCGCCGGTACTCCGCCAGCGCCGCGGGGCCGGACGCGGACAGCACCAGGCGCCAGGGGCCCGACGCCGGGGACGCCGGCAGCGGCGGCGGCGACTGCACGACCACGTGGGCGTTGGTGCCGCCGAAACCGAACGAGCTGACCCCGGCGACCCGGTCGCCGGTCCACGGCACGTCGTGGTCCAGCACTGTGAACGGGGTGCCGTCCAGCCGCAGGTACGGGTTGCGCCGATGCTGGTGCAGCGTGCGCGGCAGCCGTTCGTGCCGCAGGCTCAGCAGCACCTTGAGCAGCCCGGCGATGCCGGCCGCGGCCTCCAGGTGGCCGATGTTCGTCTTCACCGTCCCGACCGCGATCGTGGCGTCCACGCCCTCGAACGCCTTCTTCAGCCCTTCGATCTCGATCGGGTCGCCGAGCCGGGTGCCGGTGCCGTGGGCCTCGATGTAGCTGACGCTCGCCGGGTCGACGCCGCCGGCCCGGTACGCCCGGCTGACGACCTGCGCCTGCGCCTGCGGGTTCGGGGCGGTCAGCGACGGCCCGCGGCCGGCGTGGTTCACCGCGCTGCCCCGGATGACGGCGATCACCTGGTCCCCGTCGGCGACCGCCGCGCGCAGCGGTTTGAGCAGCACGACGCCGCAGCCCTCGCCGCGGCCGTATCCGTCGGCGGAGGCGTCGAACGTCTTGCACCGGCCGTCGGCGCTGAGCATGCCCGAGGACTGGAACGCCACGAACAGGCCGGGGCTCAGCAGCACGTTCACCCCACCGGCGAGCGCCGTGGCGCACTCCCCGGCCAGCAACGCCCGTACCGCGCGGTGCACCGCGACGAGCGAGCTGGAGCAGGCGGTGTCGACGGCCTCGCTGGGGCCGCGCAGGTCCAGCAGGTAGGAGACCCGGTTGGCCAGGATGCAGTCGGCGAGGCCGCTGGCGGTGTGGGCCTCGACCGGCACGTCGTGCGCGCGGAGCAGGTCGTCGTAGTCGCAGGCGGACACGCCGACGAAGATCCCGGTGTCGGTGCCGGCGAGGTCCTCCGGCCGGTATCCCGCGTCGGCGACGGCCTGCCAGGCGGTCTGGAGGAACAACCGCTGCTGCGGGTCCATCAGCGCGGCCTCGCGCGGCGCGATGCCGAACAGGTCGGCGTCGAACGAGCGTACGTCGTCGAGGAAACCGGCGCGGACACCGGCGGTGGCCGGGTCGCCGAGCAGGTCGGTGCGGTCGGCCGGGACCGCGCGGACGAGGTCGTCGCCGGCGGCGAGGTGCCGCCAGAAGGCGTCGAGGTCCGGCGAGCCGGGCAGTACCCCGGCCATTCCCACCACGGCGACCGCGTCGGCCGGCAGGTCCGCCGAGGGCTCGGCGGCCTCCGCCGCGGGCCGGGCCGCCGTGAGCCCGGCGTCCACGGTGGCCGGGGCCGGCCGGGCCGGGAGTACGGTGCGCAGGTACGCGCCGAAGGCGGCGAGCGTGGGGTGCTCGTAGAGGACTGTGGGCAGCAGGTCGACGCCGAAGCGCTCGTTCGTCTCGTTCACCAGCCCGGTCAGCGAGATGGAGTCGAAGCCCAGGTCGAGCAGTTGGATGTCCGGGTCGACCTCGTCCGGTTCGACGAGCAGGAACCCGGCGGCGAGCGCACGCAGCTCCGCGTCCAGGTCCAGCTCCGGGTCCGGAACACCGGCCGGGGCCTCCGGCGCGACGTCCACCGGGCGCTGCACCGCCACCACCGGCTCGGTGCCCGACACGACGCGGTCGAACGCCCGTACCGCGTCGGCCGTCGGCAGCGGGGCACTCCCCCAGCGCCGCGCGAACAACCGGCGGGTGGCGTCGTCGACGGCCATCCCACCGTCGGCCCACAGCGGCCAGCAGACGGACACCGTGCCGGGCCGGCCTGCGGCGAACTCGTCCAGGAACGCGTTGGCGTACGCGTAGTCGACCTGCCCGAGGTTGCCGGTGCGTCCGGCGATCGACGAGCACAGCGCGAGGAACTCCAGCGGTTCCGTGCCGAGCGCGTCCACCAGGTGCCGCAGGCCGAACACCTTCGGGGCCAGCACCGCGTCGACGGCGGTCGCCGGCTTCGTCAGGGCGCGGGCGTCGTCGTGCACGCCCGCGGCGTGAATCACCCCGTCGATGCGCCCGTAGCGGCGGCGGATCTCGGCCACGGCGCTGCGCACGTCGGACTCGACAGTCACGTCCGCGCGGACGAACGCGAAGGCGTCGTCGGCCGGCGCGGTCCGGCCGACCAGCACCACCGCCGAGGGCGTACGGGTCGCGGCGAGGTGTGCGGCGAGGTGCCGGCCGACGGCGCCGGTGCCGCCGACCACGACGTACACGCCGCCGGTGCGCCGGACGGCCGGGCCGGGCCGGAACGGCACCATCCGGCGTACCTCACGGACGCCGCCGGTCCAGCAGATGTCGTCGACCCGCTGCTCCGGCGGCCCGGAGACGTGCCACAGGTCCGCCTCGGCGGTCACCCCACCCCGGACCACCGCCCCGGAGAAGCCGCTGTGCTCCAGCGCGAGCGTGCGCAGCGCCGCCGTCACGGCGGTGTAGGCAGGCCGCTCGTCCGGGCAGCCGACGACGATCCGCAGCGACGCGGCCGGATCCGGGGTGAGCACCTCGACGGCGGCCCGCAGGACGGTGTGCAGGCTCTCGCGCACCTCGTCGGCGAGCCCGCCGGCACGGGCCGGCAGGTGCACCACGATCACGTCCGGGTCGGCCTGGTCGTGGCGGCCGCCGAACGTCGGGCCCTCGCCGATCACCCGGATGCGGGCCGGCGGCCGCCCACCCTCCGGCGGCGGCTCGGCCCGCCACTGCGGCCGCAGGTACACGCACGGGTCGCTCTCGGGCACGCCGGTCTCCCGCGCCGCCACGTCCGGCACGACGCTCCCCGGCACGACGATCTGCGGCACCGCCGCCTCGGGCACGACGGTCTCCCGCACCGCCGCCTCGGGCGCGGCGGTCTCCGGCACCGTCGCCTCCGGCACCGCCAGGCCCGGCAGCGCGGCGGCCCGGCCGTCGGCGGTCCGGTCACCCTCCGGTACGGACGGCGGCGCCGGTGGCCGTGCGGTACCGGTCGGCTCGGGCAGCCACAGCCGCTGCCTGTCGAACGGGTACGGCGGCAGCGGCACCCGTCCCGGCCGTACCGGCCAGCGGCCCGCCCAGTCGACCGGGACGCCGCGTACCCACAGCTTCGCCGACTGGTCGAGCCGGCCGCGGCGCAGCAGGTCGGCGGCGATCTCGGCGCCGCCGTCGCCGTCGAACAGCGGATCGGTGCCGGCGGTTCCGGTAATGACCTCGCCGGCTCGCAGCCGGCGGACCAGCTCGTCGATGTCGGACACGACGACGGCGAGCCGGTTGTCGAACTCCGCCCGCCCGACCTGGGTGCTGTACGCGAGCTGGTCGAGGCGCGGGCGCGTCCGCTCGACCAGGTCGGCCAGGTCGGCCGTGAGCGTCCGCAGCTGCTCCGGGGTCCGCGCCGACAGCACCACGACGTGCGGCCCCGGCTGGACGGGCGCGGGCGGCGGCGCGGGATGCTCCCGGACCACGAGGTGCGCGTTCGCGCCGCCCGCCCCGAACGAGCTGACCCCGGCGCGCCGGGGCGCGGTCCACGGCTGTGCGCTCGTCGGCAGCAGGAACGACCCGGACAGGTCGATGCGGGAGTTGACAGTGGACAGGTTCGCGCAGGGCGCGATCGTGCCGTGCGCGAGTTGCAGCAGCACCTTCGTCAGGCCGGCGATGCCGGCGGCGCCTTCGAGGTGACCGATGTTGGCCTTGACCGAGCCGACCGGGATCCGCCGGCCGTCCGGCAGCGCGTTACCGAGCGCCCGGCCGAGACCGGCGATCTCGATCGGGTCGCCGAGAGCCGTGCCGGTGCCGTGCGCCTCCAGATAGCCGACGTCGCCGGGTGTCACCCCGGCCGCGGCGAGCGCCCGGACCACCAGGTCGGCCTGCGCGGTGGGGTTGGGGACGGTGTAGCCGGCGGTCCGGCCGCCCGCGTTGACGAAGCCGCCCTCGATGACGCCCCAGATCCGGTCGCCGTCGCGCAGGGCCGCGGACAGGGGTTTGAGCAGTACCGCGCCGACGCCCTCGCCGGGCACGAACCCGTCGGCGCGCTCGTCGAACACCTTGCAGGCGCCGTCGGCCGACAACATGGTCATCGACGACAGCGCGATCAGGTGCGCCGGGTGCAGGACCAGGTTGACGCCACCGGCGACGGCCGCCGAGCACTCCCCGCGGCGCAGGCTCTCACAGGCCAGGTGGACCGCCGTCAGCGAGGAGGAGCAGGCCGAGTCGACGGCGAAGCTCGGTCCGGTCAGGTCGAGCGTGTACGACACCCGGTTGGCGATCGACCAGTACGCCGAGTGCCCGTCGGTGTAGCGGCCCTCCGGCCAGCCCTGCGCGGCGGCGATGCGGCCGTACGAGCCGTACATGGTGCCGACGAAGACGCCGGTGTCGCGCGGCAGGGCTCCGCCGAGGGCGCCCGCGTCCTCCAGCATCAGCCAGACGGTCTCCAGGAACAGCCGCTCCTGCGGGTCCATCGCGGCCGCGTCCTTCGGCAGGATGCCGAAGAAGCCGGGGTCGAACCGGTCGACGTCGGTGAGGAACCCGGCCCACCGGCTGTACGTGTGCCCCGGCCGGCCGCGGCGCGGGTCGAAGTGCTCGCGCCAGTCCCACCGCTCCGGCGGCACCTCCGTGATCGAGGTGGTGCCGGTGACCAGGTTCTGCCAGAACCGCTCCAGGTCCGGCGCGCCCGGATAGCGGCCGGACAGGCCGACGACAGCTATCGCGTCCGCGTCGCCCCGGGCGGCGGAGGCCGAGGTGACCGAGGTGACCGAGGTGACCGGGGCGGCCGGGGCGGCCGGGAACGCCGGGACGGCCGGTCGCTCCGGTTCCGCCGGGTGGACCGGCGCCGGCACGGCGTCCACCGCCGCGACGCCGAGCGTGGCGGCGAGCGGGCCCGGCCGTTCCCGGGCCAGGTGGTCGGCGAGCTGCTCGATCGTCAGGTGCTCGAACAGCAGGGTGGCCGGCAGGTCGCCGAGGTCGGCCGAGAACCGGCGTACGAGGTGCTGGCTGACCAGCGAGTCGACGCCGAAGTTGTCGAACGTGACGTCGTCGTCGAGCTGGTCGGGGCGGTACTTGAGGACCTCCGCGAAGACCGCGCGGACGTAGTCCCGGGCGGCGCGGGCCGGCACCCGGTCCACCGGCGCCGCACCGGCCGTCGCCACGAGCACGCACTGCTCCTGCTCGTCGTCGGGGACACCGGGCATGCCGAGGATCCGGCCGGTCAGGCCCGCCTCGGCGAGCGCCGCGCGCCACCCGGCCGGCGACAGCAGCGGGGAGTGCGGCAGCCGCCGCCGGGCGTCGGTGAACCGCCACCAGCCCGGCAGGAGGCCGAACGTCGCGGTGAGGAAGTCGGAGGCGCGGGTGACCTCGTTGAGCAGCAGCACACCGCCGGGGCGCAGCAGGGATCGGGCATGGCGCAGGCTGTGGACCACGTCCGCGGTGGCGTGCAGCACGTTCGTGGCGAGCACGACGTCGTACGAGCCGGCCTCGAAGCCCTGCCCGGCCGGTTCCCGTTCGATGTCGAGGACGCCGAACCGCAGGCCCGGATGGCGTCCGCCGAAGCGGTCCTCGGCCTCGCGGAGGAACGCGGTCGACAGGTCGGTGAAGTCGTACCGGACGCCCGGGCAGGCGTCGAGGACGAACGCCGAGCCCGCGCCGGTGCCGGCGCCGATCTCCAGCACCCGGCCCGGGCGGCCGTCCGTCCGTCCGAGCGCAGCGGCGGCCTGCGCCGCCACCAGGCGGTGGTAGAAGTCCGCGGCCTGCTGCCCCTGGTAGACGGCGGCGACCAGGTCGGTGCTGCCGCCGGGGAAGAGCACCTCGGTCGGTGAGGTCCGGCCGTCCAGGACGCCGGGCAGGGCGTCGACGCACCGGGCCAGCAACGCGACGTGCGGGGCGAGGTCGGGGTGCCGGGCGAGCACGGCAGCGGTGGACAGGCCGGCCGGGGGCGCGGACACGGCCGCGGCGACGGCGGCCGCCAGCGGCCCGGAGGCCGGCACCTGACGGTCCCGGAGCCGGTCGCGCAGCAGGTCGCGGGCCAGCCCGTCGAGGGTACGGAAGGCCGCGCTGGACCGGTCCAGCGACGGGTCGGTGTCCCCGGCGGCGGTGCCGTCCGTCGAGGGTGGTGCCGCGAGCGCGGTGACGGCGTCGTCGGCGGGCGCCGACGGGTGGACGCCGAGTGCGGCGAGCCCGTCCCTCGTGCCCTTGAGGACAGCCACCTGTGGGTGCGGGCCGGCGAGGATCCGCTCCAGCGCCGCGACGCCCTCGGCCGGCTCGATGGAGCCGATGCCCAGCGTCGCGAACCGGGCCGCGTACCCGGGGTCGGCGACCACGCCGACGCTGCCCCACCAGCCCCAGTTGACCACGCGTACCGGTTGTCCCCGGCGGTGCAGCGCCAGCCCGTACGCGTCCTCGAACGTGCTCGCGGCGGCGTAGTTGGCCTGCCCCGGGGCCGGAGCGAACGACAGCGCCGAGGAGAACAGCGCGAGGAAGTCCAGCGGCTCGCCGGCCAGCGCGTCGGCGAGCACACCGACACCGGCGACCTTCGGCCGCAGCACCTCGGTGAACGCCGCCTCGTCCATCGCGGACAGGGCACGGTCACGGAGCACGACCGCGGCGTGGAACGCGCCGTCGACGGGCCCGAACCGCTGTCGAGCCTCGGCCACCGCGCGGCGGACCGCGACGGCGTCGGTGACGTCGGCACGCAGGTAGACGGCCTGTCCGCCCAGCGCCTCGATCTGCGCCACCAGGGACCGGATGCGCTCGTCCTCCGGGGACCGGCCGAGCCACACGAGCCGGGCACGGCGGGTCCGGGCGAGGTGACGGCTGACTTCGAACCCGATGCCGCCGGTGCCGCCGACGACGAGGTAGACACCGCCGTCGCGCAGCGGCGCCACGCCTGCCGGCCCGGCCACCGGCTCCAGTCGGCGGACCAGGCGGCGGTCACCACGCAGCGCGACGAGTCGGTCGGTGCCGTCCTCGCGGCGGATCGCGTCGGCCGGGGTGACGTCGCCGGGACCGGCGTCGACACAGGTGACCCGCCACTGCGGATACTCGGCCGCGATCGCGCTCGCCAGCCCGGCCAGGCCGGCGGCGTGCGGGTGGACCGGCTCGCCGGGCAGGCCGGCCACCCCGGACACGACGAATGTGAGCGTCAGCGGTCCCCGGTCCGCGCCCAGGTCGAGCAGGCGGCGCAGCAGGCGGAACGCCTCGGGCGTCGCGGAGTCGTCCTGCGGCGGGGCGGCCGGGTCGGCCGTGCGGGCGAGCACGTACACCGTGTCGTACCGGCCGGTGGGCAGCTCGCCGAGCGGCAGCGTGTCGTCGGCGCCGAGGGCGGCGGCGAGCGCGGCGTCGGCGGGGCCGTGCACGGCGAGGGCCCGCCCGGCAGGCGGTTGGCCGGAGGGCGCACCGGCCGGCCGCCAGGCCGGGACGTACAGCAGGTCCTCCGGCGGCGCCGTCACGACCGGCCGGCTCTCGGCCGATGCGGCGCCGGACGCCATGTAGGGGCGCAGCGTCACACCGTCGAGCCGGGCCCGGACGTCACCGGTCAGGTCGGTGAGGACCACGTCGAACCGTCCGCCGTCCCGGCGTACCACGTGGACGCGGGCGGTCGTCGGCAGCCGGTCCGCGACGAAGACCGACTCGACGGCGAACGGGACGAGCATCCGGTCGGCGGGATCGACCAGCCCGGCGACCGCCTGCAACGCCCCGTCGAGCAGCTGGACGTCGCTGTCGGGGCCGGTGGCGAGCATGCCGAGCGCCTCACCGGCGCCCAGCCGCAGCTCCGTCAGCACCCGGAAGGACGGCCCGTAGCGCAGACCGGCCCGGGCGAATCCCGCGTACAGGTCGTCGACCGGACGGCGGACGGGGCAGCGGGCCTCGACTGACGGCAGGTCCACCCGCTCCGGCGGTGCCGGGTCGGGGGCGCGGCGGGTGGCGACGGCGTGCGGTGTTCCCCCGACGGTGAGGGTGATCCGGTCGTCCCGGGTGACGACAGCCGTCACCGGCTCGGTGACCACGACGGGCCGCAGCCAGGTCACGTCGGCGGCGCGGGCGGTCCCGCCGGCGGTGGCCTGGTGCAGGAACGCCGCGCCGGGCAGGACCGGGACGCCGTGCAGCCTGTGGTCGGCCACCAGCGGGTCGGCCGGGGTGAGGGCCGTCTCCCGCCGGTCGCGGCCGGTCCAAAAACGGTCGCGGTCGAAGGGGTACGTGGGCAGCGGGATGCGACGCCCGGCCGGCATCGCCGTCCAGTCCACGTCCGCGCCGGCCACCCAGCGCTCGGCGAGGGCGACCAGGTCGGCCGGCGCGTCGGGCGCGGGCGGCCCGCCGGCGAGCTGCCGGACCAGGTCGGCGGTGTCGGCGGCGACGAACGCGGCCCGGACCGCCAGGTGCGCCCGGCCCCGCGCGAGGGTCGCGGCGACGTCGTGGACGTCGGCCGGTTCGGTACGCAGGCGCCGGGCCAGCCGGTCCGTCAGGTCGCGCAGCGCGGACGCGGTACGGGCCGAGACGGGTACCACCACCGGCCCGGTGCCGGTGCCCGCCGTCGCGGCCGGCGCCTCGGCCACCACGAGATGGCAGTTGGTGCCGCTGAAGCCGAACGAGCTGACGCCGGCGACCAGCCGGTCGTCGTGCCACCCGGTGAGTTCGCGCACCACCGGCAGCCCGGGGATCGCCTCGGTGGCGTGCGGGGTCGGTGGCAACTGCCGGTGCCGCAGGCTGAGCAGCACCTTGATCAGGCCGGCCACGCCGGCGGCCATCGTGGTGTGACCGATGTTCGCCTTGACCGAGCCGATCCGGCAGTGCGGGCCGACGACCTGGGCCAGCGCCTTGACCTCGATCGGGTCGCCGAGCGCGGTGCCGGTGCCGTGCGTCTCGACGTACCCGACCTCGACGCCCGCCCGGGCGTGGACCTCACGCAGCAGACGGACCTGGGAGACCGCGCTCGGCGCGGTGATGCCGTTGGTACGGCCGTCGCCGTTCACGCCGCCGGCGAGGATGACGCCGTGGACGTGGTCGCCGTCGGCGAGCGCCCGGTCCAGCCGCTTGAGGACGACCACGCCGACGCCCTCGCCGAGCACGATGCCGTCGGCGGCGGCGTCGAACGGCAGGCACCGGCCGGTCGGCGACAGCATCCCCGTCTGGCTGGTCCAGACCTGCATCTGCGGCGTGCACATCACCGCGACGCCGCCGGCCAGCGCCGTGTCGCAGTCGCCCGAGCGCAGGCTCTCGCAGGCCAGGTGCACCGCCGTCAACGACGACGAGCACGCGGTGTCGATCGCCATCGTGGGCCCGGTCAGGTCGAGCAGGTACGCGATCCGGGCCGGCAGGATCGAGCTGGCCCCGCCGAGGAACGCCTCGCTGCTGTCGCTGCGTCCGTGCCGCTCCAGCAGCCGGGGATAGTCGCCCGCGCCGCAGCCGACGAAGACGCCGCACCGCATCGGCCGCCCGGCGTACCCGGCGTTCTCCAGTGCCGCCCACGCCTGCTCCAGGAAGATCCGCTGCTGCGGGTCCATCGCCTCGGCTTCGAGCGGTGAGATGCGGAACAGCCCGGCGTCGAACGCGTCCACGTCGTCCAGCAGCGCCGCCCACCGGCTGCGGGTGCGGCCGGGTGCGGCCGGGTCCGGGTCGTAGAGTCCCGTCAGGTCCCAGCGGTCGGACGGCACCTCCCGGATGGCGGACCGGCCGGCGGCGAGGTTGTCCCAGAACGTGTCGAGGTCCGGGGCGCCCGGGAATCGTCCGGCCATCCCGATCACCGCGATCGCAGTCGACGGGTCCGCGCCCGGCGACGCCGCGTCCGAGGCCGGTGTCCCGGCCGGTGCGGATGACGACGCCGGTGCCGGTGTCGCCGCCGGTGCCGGCTCTCGGTGGGAAGGCGACGCGGGCGGTGGGCGGACGGCGAACGTCAGCGGCGGGGGCTCCGGGGCCGTGGCGGGGGCGGCCCCGGACGGCGGGGCAGTCCCGGGCGCCGCGCCGGGCGCGGTCAGGACCAGTGGCGGCGGGCCCGCGGCGGCCGGCGAGGCGACAGCCGGCGCGGTGACAGCGGCCGCAGCGGGCGCGGCCACCTCGGCGACGGCCGGCGTAGCGGCCTCGGTGACAGCGGGCGCGGGTGCGGCGGGCCCGGGCACCTTGGCCGGGACCGGTTCGTCCACGACGGACGGCTCCGGGGGCGCGGTGGCCTGGGCGCGCAGGGAGGCGGACTCGGCCAGGTTGCGCAGCACCGCCTGGGCGAGATCGGGCACTGTGGGGTGGTCGTACACGGCTGCCGAGTCCAGGTCGGTGCCGAACCGGCGGTTGAGGTCCCGCACCAGCTCGACGGCGCCGATGGAGTCCAGTCCCAGGTCGGCGAAGGTGCGGGACGGCAGCACCTCGTCCGGGCGCAGGTACAGCAGGGCGCCCACGATCTCCGTCACCGCGTCGCCCACCGCGCCGTCGTCCGGTCCGGGCTCCGGCTGCGCGGCCGGCGTCGCCCGGCTACGGAACTCGTCGACCTTGGTGAAGTGCTCCCGTACCAGGGCGGCGGACTCCGCGCCGAGGACGTTCCCGTGCATTCGGACCTCGCTGGCGATGACCTCGGGCAGCCGGTCGAGGATCCGGCCGGCGAGTTCGTTCTTGAGCGACCGGATCACCGCCGGTGGCTTGTCCGCCATGGACCGGGCCAGGTCCAGCGCGGCCGGAACGACTTCCTGCGGCGGCAGCACGGTCACGCCGGCTCCGCGCCGGCTCAGCTCGGCGCCGGTCATCGACCGTCCGGTCAGCATCATCTCGGCGGCCAGGGCGGGGCCGAGGCGTTGCTCCAGGATGTAGGTGGCGCCCATGCCCGGGGTGAAGCCGTAGCGGGTGAAGTTCGCGCTGTACACCGACGTGTCGCCGAGGACGACCACGTCGCCGTAGCAGGCGAACGCCAGTCCCCCGCCGGAGGCGTGCCCGGCGGCGGCGGTGACGACCGGCCGGGTGCAGCGCAGGATGCCCTCGTACACGAGCGCGGCGTCGGTGAACGTGCCCTCGCCCTCGGCCAGCGCCCGCAGGGCCTCGGGAGTGCCGCCCATGCTGAATACCGAGCCGTGGCCGGTGATCACCACCGCACGTACGTCGTCGCGCCGCTCGATCTCCGCGAACGTGTCCCCCAAAGCCGCGAGCAGCCCGTCGGTGAACATCGGCGCGCGCATCGACACCAGCGCGACGCCCTGGTCCAGGACACGGAACTCCAGGTCCGGCCCGTCCGGCACGACCACGTCGCCGTCGACGGCCGGTGGCGGGCTCGCGGCCACCGCGACGGCGTCGCCACCGCCGGTCCCGGCGCGGAGCGTGCCGGCGGAGCCGGCGCGAGCGGCGTCCCAGCCGCCGATCCAGCAGGGCTCCTCCGGCAGCGGGCAGGTCGGCAGCGGTACGCGGCGGGGATGCCCGTCCGGGTAGCAGGCGGACCAGTCGACCGCGCCGCCGCCGACCCAGTGCCGGGCCACCTCGTGCAGGTCACCGGCCCGGAAGGCCGCCACCGGATCGCCGGTGGCGGGCGCGCCGGTGGTCACCACGTCCCCGGTGTCCGCACCGCGGGCGAAGCGTTCCAGCGCGCTGCGCAGCGCGTCGGTGCCGGACGTCACGACGGCGATGCGGACCGCCTGCGGCGCCCGTCCCACCTGCGTCGTGTAGGCGATGTCGCGGACGCCCCGGTCCGCGGCGAGTTCGTCGAGGCGCGTCGCAACGCTCAGCCGGCCGATCGCCTCCACCCCGACCAGGTCCGCCAGCCGCGCCGGGTCGAGCCCGAGATCGCCGAGGGTCGCCGACGGTTCCAGCGCCTCCTCGGGTACGCCGAGAAGGTCGGCCACCGCCGCGGTCGGGCCGGTCGACTCCGGCAGGCCGGCCGCCATCGCGCCCGCGTACGCCCGCAGTGTCTCGGCGGTCGGCGCGGAGAGCACCACGAGCGCCGGCCCGTCCGGCGCGGGTGCGGCGGCGGGGGCGAACTCCTCGACCAGCACGTGCGCGTTGGTGCCCCCGGCGCCGAACGCGCTGACGCCGGCCCGCCGCGGTACGCCGGGCGGCGGAGTCCACGGCTCCAGCGTGCGCTGGACCCGCAGCGGCACGGCGGCGAAGTCGATGTGCGGGTTGAGTTCCTCGGCGTGCAGCGACGGCACGAGCGCGCGGTGCCGCAGTTGCAGCAGCACCTTCGTCAGGCCGGCTATCCCGGCGGCGCCCTCCAGGTGCCCGATGTTCGACTTGACCGAGCCGATCGCGCACGCCCCGGCCGGCAGGTCCGCACCGTCGAACGCCTGCCGGAGGCCCTCGACCTCGATCGGGTCGCCGAGCGCGGTGCCGGTGCCGTGGGCCTCGACGTAGCCCAGCGTGGCGGGGGCCCAGCCGGCCGAGTCCAGCGCGGCGCGGACGAGCGCGGCCTGGGAGCCGGGGCTCGGTACTGTCGCCCCGGCGGTACGTCCGGTGTGGTTCACCGACGTCGCGCGGATGACGCCGTACACGTGGTCGCCGTCGGCGAGCGCGCGCGACAGCGGCTTGAGCAGCACCGCGCCGACCCCCTCGCCGGGCACGTAGCCGGTGCCGTCCGCGCCGAACGCGCGGCACCGGCCGTCGGTGGACAACCACTGCCCCTGCGCGAGCTGGAGGTACTTCTGCGGGTGCACCGTCACGTTCACGCCGCCGGCCAGGGCGAGCGTGCACTCGCCCCGCCGGATGCTCTCGACCGCGAGGTGCACGGCCATCAGCGACGACGAGCAGGCGGTGTCGACGGCCAGGCTCGGCCCGGTCAGGTCGAAGGTGTGCGAGACGCGGTTGGCGATCGCGCAGTGCATCGCGGTCGGGGCGACGCCGTCGGTGGCCCCGCCGACGAGCTGGTAGTGGTTCCACATGACGCCCGCGTAGACGCCGACGACCTCGCCGCGCAGGGTCTCGGGCGGATGTCCGGCGTTCTCCAGGGCGTGCCAGCAGGTGGTGAGGAACAGCCGTTCCTGGGGGTCCATCCGCTCGGCGTCGCGCCGGGACACCCCGAAGAAGGTCGGCGCGAAGCGGTCGACGCCGTCGAGGAAGCCGCCCCACCGGCCGTACGTACGCCCGGGGGTGCCCTTCTCCGGGTCGAACAGCGCCGCGTGGTCCCAGCGGCCGGCGGGCACCTCGGTGATCGCGTCGACGCCGCCGGCCAGGTTGCGCCAGAACGCGTCCAGGTCGTCCGCGCCGGGGTAACGCCCGGCCACGCCGACCACCGCGACCGCGTCGTCGCCCGGCCCGCCCACGGCCGGCTCACCGACAGCCGGTCCGCCGTCGGACCCGGCAGCCGGGCGCGAGACGGCGGCAGCTCCGAGGGCCGGGCGCGAGGCGGCGGTGGCCGCAGCCGCACCGGCGGCCGGCACGAGTTCCCGCAGCCGGTCCGCCTGCCCGTGCAGGACCAGCACCGCGTCGTACGGACCGCGCAGCACGTCGCGCAGGACGCCCAGCGCGGTGTCGGTGGGCATCGGCTCCTGGCCGGTGTGCTCGGTCGAGCGGCGCAGGGCGTCGGCGGGCGCGCGCATGCCGCCCTCGGCCCAGTACGGCCAGCCGATGACGACGGTCCGGCCGCGACCGCGCCGCTCGACGTGCCGCAGGCCCGCGTTGGCGTACGCGTAGGCGGCCTGACCGGGGTTGGCCACGTCGGCCGAAGCGGAGGAGAAGGCGACCAGGAAGTCGAGCGCGTCACCGGCGGTGGCGGCGTCGACGTGGCGCAGGCCGTCGAGTTTGGGGGCGGCGACGGCGGCGAGGTCGCCCGGATCGCCGCGGAAGAACAGCCCGTCCCGGGTGACGCCGGCGCAGTGCAGGACCCCGTCGATCCGGCCGAACCGCTCCCGTACACCGGTCACCGCCGCGTCCACAGCGGCGGCGTCGGTGACGTCGGCGATGGCCACGTGCACCTCGGCGCCCGCCGCGCGGCACCGGTCGACGAGCGCCGCCGCGGGCGCGGTACGCGACAGCAGGGCGATCCGGGCCCGGTGCCGCCGCGCGAGGTGCGTCGCGAGGACGGCGGCGAGACCACCGGATCCCCCGGTGATCAGATAGACGCCGCCGTCGCGGAACGGCTCCCCGCCCGTGGCCCCGGCGGCCGGGTCCACCTCGCGCCATCGCCGCACGAGACGCCGGCCGCCGACGTGGCGGACCTCCGGCTCGGCGTCGCCCGCGCGCAGCTCGGCGCGTACCGCGGTGGCGAGGTCGCGGGCGTGATCGACCTGGACGAACCGGCAGCGCAGGCCGGGGATCTCGGCGGTCACGGTACGGGCCAGCGCCGCGGTCGCCGCCTGCTCGGCGGTGGTCTCACCGGCGTGCACGACGAGCAGGTCGCGCGGTCCGGCGTCGACGAGGGCGGTGGCGGCGCGCCACAGGTCGGCGGCCGGGTCGTCGGTCAGCAGGACGACGGCGGGCGGCAGGTCAGGGGCGTCGCGGAGCCGGTCGACGGAGTCCACGTGGGCGGCGGCGAGCCCGGCGGGGAGCGCGCCGCCCACCACGAGCGCCTCCGGGGTACCGGTGCTCGGCGGCGCCGGGTCCGCGGGCACCCAGGCGTCGACGAAGGACAGCACCGTCGACTCGGGGGCGGCCGGAGCCGCGGCGGCCACCGGCGCGTCGGACGACTGAGGGACGGCCGGCGCGGCCGGGGCCTGCCCGGTGGACAGGTGCGCGGCGAGCGCGTCGATGGTGGTGTGCTCGAACAACAGCGTCGGGTAGAGCTTGCGGCCGACGAGCTGCTCGACCCGCTCGGTGAGCCGGAGCAGCGCGACCGAGTCGAAGCCGAGGTCGTAGAACCCGGTGCCGGTCGCCACCTCGGCGGGCGGCCGGCCGAGCATGTCCGCGACGGCGGCGCGCAGCGTGTCGGTGAAGCCGTTCGCGGCGCCCGGCGAGGACGCCGCGGGCTGCCCGGGCACCGTCGCCGGTGGCGCGGCGGCGGGCCGGACCGGCGCGGCGTCGGCCGACACGTCGGCGAGCAGCCGGCGTACCAGCCCGGATTCGCGGATGCGCTTGCAGGTGAGGCCGGTGAAGCCGGCCAGGAACCGGCCGTCCGCGTCGCGGATCGTGTAGTCGGTGGTGATCACGTCGCCGGACGGCGCGAGCCGTTCCGGGCGCGGCACGTGGACATGACACGTCGGCGGCAGCGGCTCGGGTGCCCGGAACTCCTGGACGAACATCGGCACGAACGGGTCGTCGGTCGGCATCCCGACCTGCCCGAACCCGGCCAGCGTCGAGGCGTCCAGCGAGGCCGGGTGCAGGTGGAACCCGGCGGCTGCGGCCCCCGGTTGCTGCTCGCGGGTCAGGTCGGCCAGGAGCGCGCCGCCGCCGATGTGCAGGGTGCCGCGGCAGCGCATCGCCGGGCCGTGGCGGATGTGCTCCCGTACCGCCCGCTGGTAGAGCACCTCCACGTCGTCGTGCCGGTCGGCGGCGGCCCGCAGCGCGGCCAGGTCGAGCGGCGGCGGGACCGGCTCGTCGGTGAGGCAGATCAGCCCGTGAGCGTTGTCGTGCCAGCCGGACACCGGGTCGTCACCGCGAAGCCAGCGGCTGCGGACGGTGAACGGACGCCCCGCGTCCTGTGGTTCGCCGATGGTGAGCACGACCTCGCGGTCGAAGCCGTCGGTGGTGACGATCGCCTCGGCGAGCACTGTGTCCCGTACGCAGAGCCGGCGGTGGTCCCAGCCGGCCGCGACGGCGGTGCGGTAGACGAGGTCGAAGAAGACGACGCCGGGAAGCACCGACACCTCGTGCAGCCGGTGGTTCCGCATGACGAAGTCGTCGTGGGTGAGCCGGAACCGGCTCTGGACGTCGGCCATCGGGAACCTGCCTCCGGTCTTCTGGTCAGTCGGTGGTGACGAGTTGCAGTCGCAGCAGGGACGCCGTGAGCGGCTCGCCCGTGTCCGGCCGGGCCGGGGGTGGCGCCCCGGCCGGGCCGTCGCCGTCGAGCCACAGCCGCCTGCGCCGGAACACCGGGCGGGGCAGCGGCGCCCGGCGTACCGGCCCCGGCGGCGCGCCACTGAGTACGAGGTGGGCGTTGGTGCCGCCGAGGCCGAACGAGCTGACGCCGGCGACGCGTTCCCGTCCGGCCGGCCAGCCGACCGGTTCCGTGGTGGGGTGCAGCGGTGAGCGGTCGAAGTCGAACCGCGGGTTCGGGGTGTCGCAGAACAGCGTCGGCGGGATCGTGCCGTGTTCCAGGGCGAGCGCCACCTTGAACAGCCCGGCCATGCCGGCGGCGCTGAGCAGGTGGCCCAGGTTCGACTTCACGCTGCCGATCTCGATCCGGCCGCCGGGCCGGTCGCCGAAGACGTCGTTGAGGGCACGCAGCTCGATCGGGTCGCCGATGAGCGTGCCGGTGCCGTGCGCCTCCAGCATCGTGATGTCGGCGGGGCGCCGGCCGGCGGCGGCCAGCGCCTGCCGGACCACGTCGGCCTGGGCGGCGGGGCTGGGGGTGGTGACGCCCATCGTGTGCCCGTCGTTGTTCACCGCCACGCCGTCGATCACGGCGTGGACGCGGTCGCCGTCGGCGAGCGCGGCCGCCAGCGGTTTGAGCAGCACCACGCCGCAGCCCTCGCCGGGCACGAAGCCGTCGGCGCGTTCGTCGAACGTCCAGCACCGGCCGGTCGGGGACAGCGCCCGCGCGGCGCTCAGGTCGAGGTACGTCTCCGGGTCCAGCAGCACCTCGACGCCGCCGACGACCGCCAGCTCCGACTCCCCCGCGAGCAGGCTGCGGCAGGCGACCTGCACCGCGACGAGCGACGACGAGCAGGCGCTGTCGACGACCAGGTTCGGGCCGCGCAGGTCGAAGTGGTGTGCGACGCGGGCGGCGATGAAGTTCTGGTCGGAGCGCAGGACGTCGGTGCGGATCGGGACGCGTCGGCCGTAGTCGGACAGCCGCGCCCCGGCCACGACGGCGACGCGCCGGCCGCGCAGTTCGTCCGGGGCGTACCCGGCCTCGGCCAGGCACTCCGCGGTGCCCTCCAGGAACATCCGGATCGCCGGGTCCAGGCAGCGCGCCTCGTCGTCGCTCATGTCGAAGTAGCCGGGGTCGAACCACTCGATGCCCTCGACGAAGCCGCCCCACTTGCTGATCGACCGTCCGAGGCCGGGCTCGGGCGAGTACCAGCGGCGGTGGTCCCACCGCTCGGCCGGCACCTCGGTGACCGCGCAGCGCCCGTGGAGCAGGTTGTCCCACAGCGTCACGACGTCGGTCGCTCCCGGGAACCGGCAGGCCATGCCGATCACCGCCACCCGCCGGTCCAGGTCCGGCCGCGCGCCGCCGCCCGCGACCACCGCCGCCTGCGCCGCCGTCGGCACAGGCTCATCAACGGGTACGGGCGCAGTCACGGGTACGGGCGCCGTCACCGCGTCGGGTGGAGTCACGGGTACGGGCGCAGCCACCGGCCCGGGCGAGTTCACCGCCTCGGGCGCAGTCGGCGGCTCGGGCTCGGGAGTCGCGGCCTGCACGCCGAGGTGGGCGGTGAGGCGCTCCAACGTGGGGTGCAGCAGCAGCGTCGCCGGGTCGAGATGGGTGCCGAGCCGCTCCTCGATGCGGATCAGCAGCTCGCCGAGGAGCACCGAGTCCACGCCCAGGTCGCCGAACTCGACGGTCGGGTCGAGGTCGCGCTCGGGAATGCCCAGCGCCGCCGAGAAGATGCCCACGAGCCAGCCCGGCGGGGCCGTCGCCGTGCCCGTCGTCAGGGCCGGCGCCGGCGCCGGGGCCGGGACCGAGGCTGGGGCCGGGGCCGGGATCGAGGCTGGGGCCGGCGCCGGGACCGAGGCCGGGGCTGGGACCGAGGCTGTCGCCGAGCCCGGGGCGGGCGTACCGGCGGCCGGAGCGCCTGCCACGACGGGGGGTGACGTCGGCGCCGGGCGGCGCGGGCGCAGCCGCAGCAGGGCGTCGGGGTCGGGGGCGTCGCCGAGCGGCGGGCACGGCAGCACCACCGCGCCGGCCGGCAGGGCGAGCACGCGGTCGACGACGCGTAGTCCGGCGGCGTCGTCCAGCGGGGCGAGACCGGCCGGCGCGCACGGGTTGGGGCGTCCGCTCGTGGACCCGGTCTGTGCCCACTGCGGCCAGTCCACCGAGCGGAACTCCGTACGGCCGGCGGCGATCCGCGCGCGGACCAGCTCGTCGACGGCGATGTTCGCGGCGGCGTAGTCGGAGACCCCGGCGGCCAGCCCGGTCACCGTGGCGCACACCGAGGAGAACACCAGGAAGAAGTCGAGCGGGTCGGCGGCGCACAGCGGCACCAGGGTCTCGAAACCGTCCAGCTTGGGCGCCATCGCCGCGCGGACGTCCGCCAGGTCCTTGTGCAGGAACGCCGGGTTGCCCCGGCTCTCCACACCGGCGCAGTGCACCACGCCCCGCAGCGGGCCGAGTTCCGCGCGGACCTGCCGCAGGAACTCCTCGACACCGGGGAACCCGCCGGCGTGCTGGAGCACGCGCACGCCGCGGGCGCGCAGGTCGTCCGCGACGCCGGTGTCCGCGTGGACGCCGACCAGGGCGATCGACCGGGCGCCGTGACCGGCCAGGTGCCGGGCGACGAGCGCACCGACGCCCCGGGTGCCGCCGGTCACCAGGTAGGCCCCGTCCGGGTCGCAACGCAGCGGCGCGTGGGGCGCCGGTACGAGGTCCAGGCGCGGCCGGTACCGCCGGCCGTCGGCGTACCGGACCTCGCCGTAGGCGTCGGCCCGTACCCATTCGGCGAGGATCCGGGTGGCGAGATCGGTGTCGTCGCCGGGCCGGTCGGTGTGCAGCACGGTGGCGGTGACGCGGGCGTACTCGGCGCCGAGGACCTTGACGAAGCCGGCCGTGCGGACGTCGTCGACGGCCGTCTCCAGGATCCGCAACGGCGTGGTGGGACGCTCGGCCAGCAGCCGCTGCACCATCCGTACCCGGGTCTCCCAGCCGGGCCCGCCGGGCAGGCCGACCAGCCCGCCGACGTCGGGCACGCGGGACAGCACGGCGGCGAGGTCCGCCACGTCGTGCACGGCCAGGCCGCCGAGACGGGCGACGAGATCGGGACTGCCGCCGACGCACAGCATCACCCCGGCCACCGGCGACGCGGCCGGCCCGGGATCGGGATCCGGCTCCCACCCCTTGGCGTAGAGCGGCACCTCGGCGTCCGGCGCCGCCGCGACGGTCGGCGCCTGCGTGCCGGACGGCCCGGCACCGGCCGGTGTGTCCTCCGGCACCCAGCACCGCATGCGGGCGAACGGGTACGCCGGCAGGTCCACGACCGTCCGGCCCGGCTCGTGGAGCGCGGCCCAGTCGACGGCTCCGCCGGCCACCCAGTGCCGGGCGAGGTCGGTCAGGCTCGCGCCGGCCGGCGGCACGGCGTCCGGGTCCGGCGCGGCGGGCGCGCGCCCGCGCAGCACGGCGGGATCGGTGCGGTAGGCGGTGAGACGCTCGCACAACGTTGCGACGTCCTCGACCACGACCGCCAGCCGCTGCCGCAGCGGCTCCCGGCCGACCTGGAGCGTGTAGGCGATGTCGGCGAGGGCCGGCCCGTCGTGCGCCAGCAGCGCGGCGGCGTGGTCGGCGGCCGAACCGGGGTGCTCCCCGGCGGCGATCCGCCGGACCGCGGCGACGAGGTCCGCCGTGCTCGGTCCGCGGTCCCGGCGCAGGTACGCGACGAGCCGCCGCACCACCTCGTCGAGGCGGTCCTCGTCGTAGGCGGACAGGACGACGAGCTGCGGGCCGGGCGGCGCGGCCGGGCGGGTGCGGGCGGGTGGCGCGGCGACGACCGCGTGGGCGATGGTCCCTCCGGCGCCGAACGAGCTGACGCCCGCGACCCGGGGGCCGGTCCACTCGGCCCGCTGCCGCTGCACCCGGAACGGCACGGCGTCCCAGGGGATGTTCGGGTTGAGTTCGTCGGCGTGCAGCGACGGCGCGAGCACGCCGTGCCGCAGTTGCAGGATGACCTTGGTGAGACCGGCGAGTCCGGCGGCGGCCTCGGTGTGCCCGATCGTCGACTTCACCGAGCCGATCGGGATGCTGCCGGGCGGCAGGTCGGTCCCGGCCGCGTCCCGGTACGCCCGGGTCAGGCCGTCGATCTCGACCGGGTCGCCGAGCGCCGTGCCGGCGCCGTGTGCCTCCACGTAGCCGATCTCGGCGGGTCCGGTACGGGCGTCGCGCAGCGCCCGCCGTACCACGTCGGCCTGCGCGACCGGGCTGGGCACGATGTAGCCGTTCGTCCGTCCGGCGT
The DNA here is from genome assembly GCF_007827635.1 of Micromonospora sp. CNZ296. Taxonomy (NCBI): domain Bacteria; kingdom Bacillati; phylum Actinomycetota; class Actinomycetes; order Micromonosporales; family Micromonosporaceae; genus Micromonospora; species Micromonospora sp. CNZ296. The sequence continues at coordinate 132,313 of NZ_VISW01000008.1, read as the reverse complement.
GGACGACGGCGGTGCCGCGGATCACGGCGTGCACCGGGTCACCGTCGTCCAGCGCCCGCCGCAGCGGCTTGAGGATCAGCGCGCCGACCCCCTCGGCCGGCACGAACCCGTCGCCGCCGGCGCCGAAGGTCCGGCTGCGCCTGTCGGTCGCGGTGAGCTTCATCCGGTGCTGCTGGATGAACTTGTTCGGGTGCAGCGACAGGCTGACGGCCCCGGCCACCGCCAGTTCGGCCTCGCCGCGCCGCAGGCTCTGCACCGCCAGGTCGAGCGCCACCAGCGCGGAGGAGCACATCGTGTCCACGGTGAGGCTCGGGCCGTGCAGGTCGAAGCAGTACGACACCCGGTTGGCGATGCCGCCGAGCGTCGCGCCGGAGTCCTGCGGGACGCCGCGCAGCGTCCGCTCCGCCCCGAACAGCGGGTACTCGTTCCACATCGCGCCCGCGTACACGGCGACCGAGGATTGGTGCCGCTCCCGCAGCCGGGCGCGGGTGTATCCGGCGCTCTCCAGCGCGGCCCAGGTCACTTCGAGGAACAGCCGTTCCTGCGGGTCCATCAGGGCGGCGTCGCGGGGGGTGATGCCGAACAGCAGCGGATCGAACCGGTCGACGTCGTCGAGGTACCCGCCGTCCATGAGGTGGGTCGGCCATCCCGGCCGCGCGCGTTCGGGCGGGTGCGGGGTGACGCAGTCGCGGCCGCCGGCGAGGTTGTCCCAGAACGCGTCGAGGTCGGGCGAGCGCGGGTAGCGTCCCGCGACGCCGATCACCGCGATCTCCGTCTCGCGCTCCTCCTCCGGCTCCCGCTCCACGGCGACGGCCGGCGCCGGCACGACGTCCGCAGCGGGCGGTGCGGCGGACTCGGCAGGTGCGGCGGACTCGGCGGGCTCGGCGGGCTCGGCGGGAACCGCGCCGGCGGGAGCCGTGCGGCCGGCCGCCGCCAGCGCCGCGGCGACCTCTCCAAGGGTGGCGTGCTCGAAGAACAGCGTCCGCGACCGCTCGCCCAGGTCGTTCTCCAGCCGGGCGGTCAGTCGCGTCACGAGGAACGACGACAGGCCCAGCTCGGTCAGCGGCAGGAGCGGGTCGACGGACTCGGCGGGCAGGCCGGACACCTCGGCGTACACCTGGACCAGATAGGCCCGCAGCGACCCGGCCGGGTCGCGCGGCCGTGCGGCGGGCGGGGCCGGCGGCGCCGCACCGAAGGGGTAGCCGGGCAGCGGCACCCGCGGGCGTGGTCCCGGCCAGTACCGCCGCCAGTCGACCAGGCCGCCGCCGACCCAGTCCGCGGCGGCGTCGGCGTCGGTCGGCGCGGCGGCCGGCGCGAACGGCGCCCCGGCGACGCCGTGCAGCACCCCGTCGCGGGCCTCGCCGCGCAGGTAGGCGTCGAGTCCGCCGACCAGGTCCGCGACGCTCGCGCACCGCACGGCGAGCCGGTGCGGCAACGGCATCCGGCCGACCTGCGTGGTGTACGCCACGTCGGCGAGGTCGAGCGCCGGGTCCGCGGTGGAGACGTGCTCGCGCAGCCGGTGCGCGGACCGGCGTAGCCGCTCCGGATCGGCGGCGGAGAGGACAACGGCGTGGGCTGGATCGGTCTGTTGCGTCACGGCACCTGCCCGCCTGGGAAGGGTCGACGGCCGAGGATCCCGGCCGAGTCATCACGCTAGGCAGTCGTACCGGCTTCGCCTGCTCAACCTTGAGCAGGCCGGTTGCTTCCGGCGCCCGCTCAACCGTGAGCAGACACGCCGTCGGCCGTCCCCGTAGAAACGGGCCGGAACCGGCGATCTCACCTGAGGAGCGAACCGATGACCACGACGGTCGAGCCGTACCGCGCGCTGAACCAATCGTCGCTGCCGCTGGAGCGGGTGCTGCACACGCTCAACTCCGGCTTCATCCTGCACCGGGTCGGCCAGATGGCCTACGGGTTCGCCGCCGAGGGGCGCCAGTTCAGCGTGGACCTGCTGCAGTACATCAACACCTCGCAGGAGGGCGTGGCGACGTCGTTCGCCTTCGAGGAGGTGTTCGGCGGCCGGGACCGGATGCACTGGTTCATCCACCTGAAGTCCCCGCAGGACTACCGGATCCTGCTCAACATGGTCGACCACGACCTGGAGTTCCGCCGGATCTCCGACGAGGACCGGCTGCCGCACAAGGGCGGCGGCAACTGGGACCGCATCTTCGTCCACCGCAGCCTGCACGAGGACGTGCTCGTACCGCAGCACGGGATGGACCACGACGGCGACGACGCCGAGCCGGCGACCTTCGTGCCGCCCGCCTCGTCCCAGCTCAACCAGCCGCCGGAGCAGCAGATCAACTCGGCGACGGCCGGCGCGATCGTCATGCGGACCTCGGACGTCAAGTACGAGTTCCGCGAGGAGGGCCGGATGTACGCGGCCCACTGGCAGCACTTCGTCAACGAGCGGCTCGCCGGCCGGGTCACCGCCACGCTGTACGAGCAGACCTGGGGCCAGCAGGACCACCTGTTCCAGCTGATCCACCTGCGCAGCGTCGACGACTACCACGAGCTGCGCGAGCTGGAGCGCGGCAAGGAGATGGCCACCGAGGTGTTCGGCCGGCGCCGGCTGCACGAGTCCAAGGGCGGCGGCACCTGGGACCGGCTGTTCATCGAGGGCAGCATCCGCGACACGCTGCTGCTGCCGCAGGTGCCGAGCGGCGCGGCCTGAGCTCCGATGGCGTACCGCACGATCGAGCTCCGGCGCGAGCCCGGGCTGTTGCGCGTCACGCTGGCCCGGCCGGAGCGGCGCAACGGCATCGACGACGAGACGCTGCGCGAGCTGCACGCCGCACTCGACGAGGCCGAGGGCGACGCCGCCTGCCGGGCGGTGGTCCTGGCCGGGCGTGACGGCGTGTTCAGCACGGGCATGGACTTCCAGAGCGCCGCCGGTGACGGTGGCGCGTCCGACGGGGGCGCGGCGTTCTTCGCCCTGCTGGAACGCTTCACCACAGTGCCGCGGGTGGTGATCGCCCAGGTGGACGGGCAGGTCGCCGGTGGTGGTGTCGGGCTGGTCGCCGCCAGCGACTTCGTGCACGCCACCGCCCGCAGCACGTTCGCGCTGCCGGAGGCGCTGTGGGGGTTGCTGCCCTGCTGCGTGCTGCCGTTCCTGGTGCGGCGGGTCGGGTTCCAGAAGGCGTACGCCGCGACGTTGAGCACGCAGACGATCGCCGCGGCCGAGGCGTACCGGATCCATCTCGTCGACGAGGTCGCCGAGCGTCCCGAGACGGTGCTGCGGCAGCTGCTGTTCCGGCTCAACCGCCTCGACCCGGTGGTCGTCGGCGACGCCAAGCGGTACTTCCGGGCGTTCTCCGGCGTCGACGACCGGCTGCGCGACCACGCGGTCACCGAGTTCGGCCGGCTGATGTCGGCGCCCGCGGTGCGGCAGCGGATCACGGAGTTCGTCGCGCACGGCCGCTACCCCTGGGAACGGTGATCGCCGTGCGCGCGTGGGTCTTCCCGGGGCAGGGATCGCAGCATCCCGGCATGGGCGAGGGTCTCCTGGACCGTTTCCCCGCCGAGTGCGCCACCGCCGAGCGGCTCATCGGCGTGCCGCCGGCGCAGCTGTGCCGGGACGCCCGGGGCGAGTACCTCGGCCGCACCCGGTACGTGCAGCCGGCCGTGTTCCTGGTCAGCGTGCTGGCCGCCCGGGCCGCGCTGGCGGACGGCCGTCCGCCACCCGAGGTGGTGGCCGGGCACAGCCTCGGCGAGTACGCCGCGCTGCACCTCGCCGGCTGCCTGGACTTCGACAGCGCGCTGAGCCTGGTCGTCCGCCGTGGGCGGCTGATGGAGAGCGTGACCGGCGGCGGCATGGTGGCGGTGCTCGGCCTGCCGCTGTCGCGGGTGACGGAGCTGCTGGCCGGGATCCCGGACGTCGACCTCGCCAACCACAACCTGCCCGACCAGTTCGTGCTGGCCGGCAGCACGGCGGGCATCCGCGCGGTCGTCGACGCCGTGCCGCGGCTCGGTACGGGCCGGTGCGTGCCGCTGGCGGTCAGCGTGCCGGCGCACTCCCGGTTCATGGCCGGCGCCGCGGAGGCGTTCGCGGTGGCCCTGCGCGACGTCACGCCGGGCCCGCCGTCGATCCCGGTGGTGAGCAACGTGACCGGGGCGCCCCACGTCCCGGGCGAGATCCCGGGCACGCTGCTGCGGCACTTCGTCGAGCCGGTCCGGTGGTGGGACACGATGTGCCTGCTGGCCCGGTCGGGGGTGACCGAGCCGGTCGAGGTCGGTCCCGGTGAGGTGCTGACCAAGATGTGGCGCCGGGCCGCCGGGAGCCTGCCGGCACCCGCTCCCGGCGGGCCGCTCGCGCCCGCCGCGCCCGTCCCGCCGCCCGCGCCGGTCCCGCCGCCCCCGCCAGCGACGTCGGTCGCGCCCGCCGCGCCGGCCGCGCTTCCGGTGACTGCGCCGGCCGCGCCGGTGGCGCGAGGTCCCGCCCTCGGCCCACCGCCGGCCACCGCGTCGCGTCCGCGCCCGGCGGGCTCGCCCGGGCTGCGGTCCGACTACGGCATCCGGTACGCCTGCCTGGCCGGGTCGTCCCCGTTCGGCGTCACGTCGCCGGCGTTCCTGCGACGGCTGTCGGAGGCCGGACTGCTCGGCTTCTTCGGCGCCCAGGGTCTGGCGCCGCCGGAGATCAGGGCCGCGCTGGCCGAGCTTCGCGACGTCCGCCGGTACGGCATGGCCTGGCCGTCCGGTGGTGACGAGCGGGCGCTGTGCGACCTGTACCTCGCCCACGACGTCCGCCATGTGGAGGTCACCGGTCCGCTCGCCGTGGTGTCGCCGCAGCTCGTGCGGTTCCGCTACGGCGACGGTCCCCGGCAGGTCCTGGTCCGTGCCCCGGATCTGGCCACGGCGGTCCGGTTCCTGCGCCCCGCCGACCCGGCGACGGTACGGGCGCTGGCCGCCGCCGGGCACCTGGACGGCGGAGCAGCGGGCGCGGCGGCACGGGAGGCGGTCGCCACCGACGTGGCAGTCGAACGGGACGCCCATGCGCTGGTGCCGGCTCTGGTGGCCCTACGCGACCGGGAGGCGCCGGGGGCGCGGATCGGGGTGGCCGGGGTGGGCACCCCGGCGGCCGTCGCCGCCGCCTTCGCGCTCGGGGCCGACTTCGTCGTCACGACGACGGTGAACCAGTGCACCGCCGAGGCCGCCACGTCGGACGCGGCGAAGGATCTGCTCGCCGCGCTCGACGTCACCGACATCCGTGAGGCGCCCGATCCGGACCTGTTCGAGCTCGGCGCGCGGTCTCCGGTGGCGCACCGGGGCACCCTGTTCGCCGCTCGTGCCGAGGAGCTGTACCGGATGTTCCTGCGCTACGACCGGCTGGCCGACGTCGGCCCGCGGCGGCTCGCCGAGTTGGAGCGGACGCACTTCGGCCGCCCGCTGGACGACGTGCGCGCCGATCTCGGCGTCGCGGGGCGGGACGACCGGCGCGTGCTCGCGTCGGTCTGCGCCGCCTACTGCCGGGAGGCCACCGCCGCGGCCCTGCGCGGAACGCCGGGTCAGCGGCTGAACTACCGGGTGCCGGCCTCCACCGACGTCGGGGCGTTCAACCGGCTCGTCGCGGCGGAGCCGCTGGCCGACTGGCGCGCCCGGCACGCCGAGTCGGTCACCGAGCGGCTGCTCAGCGAGGCAAATTGACCTAAATCATTAAAAAGGCCAGCCGACTCCCATTCCGCTGACAATCACCCCCTACGAACCCAACCGAGGTCGCAAAATGCCTGGTCATTGCGCTGCGTAGACACCCGCCACCCAATTAGTTACGATGGCGGCGGGCATTAATACGGCTCAATCAAGCAGTATGCGCAACCCTCGCCCACACCCCCGAAAGGCCCCTTGCATGCATTTGCTTCACTGGATGAACGCGTCCCGAACATGGAAGAAACCAGACACCACAGATAGATGGACATCGTAGGTCGCGCCATGCCGCCGCCCAGATCAAGCGCTCCTGCCTGCGGAAATGCAGGTGAGTCGCCTCAGCGCCGGGCGCGCGGCATGCCGAGCACGACCGACGGGACGAACGGCCGGCACGGGCCGTATTGCAATTCCGACAGTTTGCCGACACCGGCTGAAGAAATACTTGCCGGCGTTGCGGCTGTACTGTCAACGATTGATAGCGTCACGCATTTCACCAGCGAATGATCAGGAACCTGACAACACGCCCGAGCCACGACATCGGGCGCCAGGAGGCCTCCTTGCGAATCGCCGGCGCCACCACCAGTTTGCGTAACGAGCTGCATCGGCTGATCCGGGACGACCCGACTTTCGCCGTCCGCACACACGTCCCGCGAGGCGGGGCCGCGTACAACTCCGGCGACCACGATCTGCGGATGTACCTCGTGGAGGTCGGCCAGTTCAAGACCATCGCGTCCTCCGCGGACGGCAAGCAGTGCCTGCTGTCGATCCACACACGGGGCGACATGTTCGGCGAGCTCGGCCTGCTCGGCGGGCCACGCCACGACACCGCCCGGGCCATGCGCGACAGTGTGATCAGGAGAGTCAACTCGGCGAAGCTGTTCGACCTGCTGAGCAGCGACGAACAGCTCAACTGGCACTTCACCCGGTTCCTCATGGCCAAGCTGCTCGACCAGCAGCAGGCCATCACCCAACTGGTCACCATGGACAGCGAACACCGGCTGGCCGCGACGCTGCTGCGACTCGCCCGCAAGGTGGGCCGGCGGCTCAACCTCGGCATGCAGATCGACGCGAAGATCACCCAGGAGGAGCTGGCCAGCATGGTCGGCACCACCCGGTCCCGCGTCGGGCTGTTCCTCAAGCACTTCCGCGCGGCGAAGCTGGTGGATCAGCTGCCCGGCGGATATCTCCTGATCAACGAGCCGGCGCTGACCCGGTACGTGGAGTGCGGACAGTACGAGCCCGCCCGGTGGGGCGCCGAGCCGATCCGGCCGGTGAACGGCGCACGCCTGCTGCGCGGCGACCGGGAACTGTCCGCATGAGCGCCGTCCTGGTCCTCCTGCACGGAGCCGCGCTGCTCGTGGCGCTGCTGCTCGTCGGCGGGACCGGACGAGCCGTGGCGCGGCTGTTGCGGCAGCCGCCGGTGATCGGGGAGATCGTCGCCGGTCTCCTCGTCGGCCCGGCCCTCGTCCTGTTCGCCGGTCACGACGGGCTGGCGGCGGTGCTGCCGGAGGACATACGCGCACTCCTGCGCCTGGTCGCCGAGGGTGCCCTGGTGCTCTTCCTGGTCGGCCTCGCGCGTGAGCTGCGGGTCGGGCCGGCGCGCGACGACCGCAGGCTGGCCTGGGTGACCGCCGGTGCGCTCGTCCCGGCGCTGGCCTGCGGGGTGCTCGTCGCACTGTGGGTCCAGTTCGTCGCCGGACCGGCCGTACGCGGCGACGCGCCGATGCCGGCCTTCGTGCTGGGCGTCGCGGTGACGCTGTCCATCACCGCCGTACCGGTGCTGGCGCGGCTGCTGACCGAGCGGGGCCTGACAGAGACGACGGCCGGGGCCCTCGCGCTGGCCGCCGCCGTGGTCGTCGACGTCGTCGGCTGGCTGCTGCTGTCCCTGGCCGTCGGGCTGGGCGCCGGAGACCCCGCGACCTTCGGCCGCGCGATGGCGGTCCTCGCCGGCGCGTTGCTGCTGGCCGGCGGGATCCGATGGGTGCTGCGCCGCGCCCGGGCGGCACTGTGGTGCGGCCGGTGGCCGGCCGCCAGTGCCGTGGTGCTCGGCGTGGTGGCTCTCGTGGTCGGCTTCGGCGTCCACCTCCTCGGGCTGACCGCGGTGTTCGGCGCGATCCTGGTCGGCCTGGCGGTGCCGCCCGGCGAGCCCTGGGACGCGCCGACCGCCGCCGTGTCGCGGCTCGGGCGGTCGCTGCTGCCGATCTTCTTCGTGAGCGCCGGGCTCACCGCGCTGACCGGCGCGGTCGCCAGCACGCCGTGGTCGCTGGTGGTCGTCGTGCTCGTCCTCGGACTCGCCGGGAAGATCGGCGGCGGCTATCTCGGCAGCCGGCTCGGCGGCTGCTCTCCCGCAGAGGCGACACGGATCGGCATCCTGCTCAACACGCGCGGGCTCACCGAGCTCATCGTGCTCCAGGTCGCGTTCCAGGCCGGCATCCTCAGCCCGCCGCTGTTCCTCGCCCTGCTCATCATGGCGCTGGTCACGACGCTTCTCACCGGCCCGCTGCTGTCGTTGGCGGACCGGTTCGTGCGGGCCGCCGACGCCGGTGACAGCGCCTCGGGCGCCGTGTCCGGCCCGTCAATGGTGAGCCCGCGATGACGGGTACGCGGTCAGGACGCCGCCATGTCGCGCAGCTTCAGCACCGAGCGCCAGTTGCGGGTCGTCCCGACCACACCGGTCTTCTTCTCCACGAAGGCGTTGCTGAGCTTGCTGCGCCCGTACCCGTCGGGAACGTGCACGAACACGTCGCGGCCGAGCAGCGTCAGCGTGCCGCTCTCGCCGGGCGGGGCGGCGAGCGCCGCCTGCTTGTCCGCGCCGGGGTCGCCGCTGAGCATGGTGACGAGCAGCTTCGTGTGGTCCGTCTGCACGTCGAGATACGGGTTGGCGGCGATCATCGCGTCGAGCTCGTCCAGGCTGCGCAGCAGCACCGGCACGTCGCGACCCCACCGCTGCTTGATGCCCCTGTCGATCTCGGCCAGGATCGCGACCTCGTCGGTCTCGGGGCAGCCGAACACGACGTTGCCGCTCTGGATGTACGTGGCCACGCCGTCGAAGCCGCAGGAGACGAAGACCTCTTTCAGCTCCGTCATCACCATCGAGCTACCGCCACCGATGTTCACCGCACGCAACAGAGCGACGTATCTCGTCATGACCCGGGATGGTAACCGGCCGGGCCGATCGCGGGCGCTCAACTCTGAGCAGACACGCCCGGCCCGCGGTCGTACAACGTCAGGGACCGCGGCGGTGAGGGATCCACGAAGAGGAGAGGCCCGAGGATGATCACCACGGCGGTCGGCATCGAGGATCTCCACGTCTACCCCGGCCGGGCGTACGTCGACGTGCCCAGCCTGTTCGAGGCGCGCGGCCTGGACCCGTCGCGGCTGCCGAACCTGATGATGCGCCGCCGGTCGGTGAGCCTGCCCTGCGAGGACCAGGTGACCCACGCGGTCAACGCCGCCCGGCCACTGGTCGACGCCCTGTCGCCAGAGCAGCGGGAGGCGATCGAGCTGGTGGTGGTGGCCACCGAGTCGGGGCTCGACTTCGGCAAGCCGATCAGCACCTATGTCCACGACCTCCTCGGCCTGCCGCCGCGCTGCCGGTCGTTCGAGGTCAAGCACGCCTGCTACGGCGGCACCGCCGCCCTGCAGAGCGCGGCGGCGATCATCGCCGCGAGCCCGGCGCCGGACGCGCGGGCGCTCGTGATCGCCACCGACATCGCCGGCGTCGCGGCGGCCGGCAGCTACTTCGAGCCGTCGGAGGGCGCCGGCGCGGTCGCGATGCTGGTCAGCCGTACGCCCGACGTGCTGCGGCTCGACCTGGGCGCCAGCGGGTACCACACCCAGGAGGTGATGGACACGCTGCGGCCCCGGCCGGACGTCGACGTGGTGAACTCCGACCTGTCCCTGCTCGCCTATCTCACCTGTCTGGAACGGTGCTTCGCCGCCTACCGGGACCGCGTCGAGGGCGCCGACATCGTCACCACGTTCGACCACCTCGTCTTCCACATCCCCTTCGCCGGGATGGTCAAGGGCGCCCACCGCACGCTGCTGCGCAAGACCAAGCGCATGGCGCCGGCCGACATCGACAGGGACTTCGCGGCGCGGGTGGCCCCGTCGCTGTCGTACACGAGCCAGATCGGCAATCTCTACTCCGGTTCGCTCTACCTCGCGCTGTGTTCGCTGATCGACCACGCCGACTTCACGGTGGCCCGCCGGATCGGCCTGTTCTCCTACGGCTCCGGCTGCGGGTCCGAGTTCTTCAGCGGCGTCGTCACCGAGCGCGCCGCCGGCCGGCTCGCGGCCCGCCCGCTCGCCCGCGCCGTCGAGGAACGCCGCCGGCTCACAGTCGCCGAGTTCGACGAATGGAGCCGGCACACCGCCGACCGCGCCTTCGGCGTCCGCGACGCCGTCCTGGACACCGGCCCCTACCGGTCCGTCCTGGACAGCCACGTGGCCGGCCGGGGCCTGCTGCTGCTCGACCGGATCGAAGACTTCCACCGCGTGTACCGGTGGAGTTGAGCGCGCCATCCGAGGGAGGACCCATGAGTGTGCCCACGTCCGCGGTCGTCGTACCCGACCTGCTCCGGCACCGCACCGGCCTGATGCCCGAGCAGGAGGCGATAAACGTCCGCGGCAAGACGGCGATCACCTACCGGGACTGGGACCGGCGCTCGAACGCCGTCGCCCGCGCGGTGCTCGACCGGCTCGGCGGCACCGGGCGGGGCGCCCGGGTGGCGCTGCTGTTCGGCGGCGACGACTGGATCGACTACGCCGTCGCCTACCTCGGCGTGCTCAAGGCCGGCGCCACCGCCGTACACGTGAACGACACGATGCCGGCGGTGGAGCTGCGCCGCCGGTTCGACCAGTGTGCGGTGGCCGGTGTGATCCGCGGCGCGGCGCTCCCGCCGTGGCGGGACGACGCCGGACGCTGGTCGGTGGTCGTCGCGGACCTCGACCAGGGCGACTCCGCCGCCGTCGACACCGGCGTCACCCCCGAGGACATCTCCGACATCCTCTACACCTCCGGCACCACCGGCCCGGCGAAGCCGTTCACCAACCCGCACGGCAACCTCACGTACGGGCGCGGGTCCGCCGCCCTCGGGCAGCTGGTCGACCCAGCACCGCTGCTCGCGCCGATGCCGCTGGGCACCACGTCGAGCGCGACGACTGTCGCGGTGCTGGCCACCACGACGCCGTCACCGCTGATCGTGTGCTCACCGGACGACCCGGAGGAGATCGCCCGCCTGCTCGCCACGCACGGCTGCGCGACCCTCATCCTCACCCCGTGGACCGCGATCCGGCTCGCCGCCATCCGCCCGCAGGACCGCTACGACCTCGGCTCGGTCAAGACCATCGGCAACGCATCGGCGATCATGCCGCCGCGCATCGCCCGCGACCTCCTCGCGGCCATGCCGAACGCCACCATCGCCAACGCCTACGCGCAGTCCGAGGCGGTGCCGGCGATCATCCTGGGCAACGTCGACCCGGACCGGCCGATGTGGCTGGGACGCCCCGGACGCGGCACCGAGATGCGCGTCGTCGACCAGCAGGGCGAGCCGCTGCCGCCGGGCGAACTCGGCGAGGTGTGGCTGCGCTGCGAGGCGCCCAAGCGGCTGTACCTCGACCAGGCGCTCAACGCCCGCGTGCACGCCGGCGGGTGGACCCGCACCCGCGACCTCGGACGCGCCACCGCCGACGGCGAGCTGTTCCTGTTCGACCGGATGACCGACGTCATCACCACCGACGGGAAGCTCGTGTCGTCGCTGGAGGTCGAGGCCGCACTCTACGACCACCCCTCGGTACGCGAGGCCACAGTCGTCGCGCTGCCCGACCCCGAGCACGGCGAGATCGTCGCCGCCGTCGTGGCGGCCGACCCGGCCCTGGACGACGCGACGCTCGCCGCGTTCCTCGCCGAGCGGCTGGAGCCGCACCAGGTCCCCGCCCGCATCCACCGCCTCGACGCGCTGCCCCGCGGCGGCACCGGCAAGGTGCTGAAGTACCAGTTGCGGCAACGCTTCGGCGGCTGACCGTCGCGGTTGCCGCCGGCGCACGGCCTCCGCCGCGTACCCTGTCAGAGCTGGTGGCGGCACGAGCCGGCTGCCTCCGACCACCCCGGCCACCGGGGGGCTCGGGCCTGCGCAAGGGCCACTGACAGACATCGAGGTGGGAGATGCCGCAGTTGAACCCGGTCGCGGCGCAGCGCGTGGAGGCCGTCGCCGTCGCGGCCCTCGCCGTCGTCGTGACCGTCGCGGCCGGGTACCCGTGGTGGTCGCTGCTCGCCCTCTTCCTCGTCTTCGACCTGTCCATGCTCGGCTACCTGCGCGGGCCGCGCGTCGGCGCCGTCTGCTACAACGTGGCGCACTCGTACACGCTGCCGGCGGCGCTCGGCGCGGTGGCAGTGGCAGCGGCCGCGTCCGGCGACCGGATCGACTGGCTGGGAGTCCTGGCCGTCGCGTGGGCGTTCCACATCGCCGTCGACCGCGCCCTGGGCTACGGCCTCAAGACGACCGAGGGGTTCGAGCACACCCACCTCGGCCTGATCGGAAAGGCCCGGCGTGCCGGATCGTCCACCGACGAACGCTGACGGTTCCGGTCACGGGCGCGTCGGCCGGCAGTTCGCGCTCGTCAGCCGCACCGAGTACTCGCGGTCGTCGGACGTGATCCCGGACGGCACGCCGTCGAAGTATGCCTCCACCTTCTCCCAGCCCCGGCGCTGCTCGTAGTGCAGGTGCGGGGCGCCGGAGTTCCCGGTGCTGCCGACCCGTCCGAGCTGGTCGCCCCGGGCCACCCGCTGACCGGCCTGCACCGACGGCGGTTCGAGCAGGTGCAGGTACTGCGTCTCCCATTTGCCACCGTGGTCGATCTTGACCCAGTAGCCGCCGCCGCGCCCCCGCGGCCCGTCCGGATCCTGCGGGGTACGTCCGCCCAGCGAGCCGTTGATCCCCGCCACCGTGACGGTGCCGTCGGCGGAGGCGAGCACCGGCCGTCCCCACGCGTCCCCGGAAGTCGGGAAGAAGTCGACGTCGTAGTCGTCGTGCCCCGGATAGGTGGACAGCCGCCACGTCTCGCCGCAGGCCACCGGGAGCTGGAAGTCCGGTCGCGGGCCTGGTGGCCGTACCAGCGGCACCACGACCGCCGCACCGGCGGCGAGCGCCGCGAGGACGCCGACGATCAGCAGGACGCGCGGGGCGCGGCGGCGCGGGCGGCGGGAACCGTGGGGACGCTCGGTGGTCATCCGGGCCTCAGCCCAGCTCGATGACGGGCCGGGTCAGGATCTCGTCGGCGTATCCGTCGTCGGAGGCGACCCACCGGCCGAAATCCTCGTCGCGGTACGCGGTCGCGAGGGTGAGCCAGCCCAGGAAGAAGCCGCTCCCGCCACAGGTGGCACCGCCGCCGTCGCCACCGCAGACGACGGTGCGCTCGGTCGTCGCCTCGTGCCGGTAGGGGTCCTGCCCGATCGCCAGACCCCAGAGGTTCTCCTGCCGGTGCGGGCCGGTCCTGTGGTCGTACGGATAGCCGTCTCCGGGGCAGTCGTCGCCCCAGCGGAACAGGGTCGTCGCACCGGCGCCGCACGCCCACTCCCACTCGTCCGGAGTGGTCGTCCGCACGCCGAGGCTCCCGAGCCCGGCCATCGCCTCGTCGTACGAGACCTCGCGGATCGCCCGGGCGCGCACCACCTGCCCGGTCGTCCGGTCGAACTCCACAGTCAGCCCGTCACCCGACCGGAAGGTGCGCACCCCGCCGAACCGGTTCCCGACCGACGCGACCAGCTCCCGCACCCGAGGGTCGTCCGGCGCCAGCGGCACCTCGCACGGGTCGAACGCGTCCACCGCGACCAGCATCGCCGGCATGTCGACGTCGCGTACGGGCGACGTCATCGCGTCGACGTACTCGGTCAGCGACGGAAGGCCGAACTCGGCGGCGCTGTCGGCGTAGTCGGCGGCCTGGTGCGCAGCGGGCCGGAAGCGGGCCGCGTCGTAGCCGAGCGTCGGCCGGCCGCCGGGTACGAGAGCGAACCGCATCCCGCCCCGGTCGAACAGCGCAGTCCGGTGCGACCGCCCCGCGTACGCCGTGTCGCCCAGGCCGGTCACTGTCAGCTCGTGCCGCGCGGCGACGTCCTGGGCGAGCCGGCCGGCAGCGCCGTCGGAGAGATCGTTCCACTGGGCATGACTGAGATCGGCGTACGACACGGCGAAAGGATAGCCACGGGCTCCGACAGAGCCGGATCGACGCCGGTGCGACCGGTCGGCCCGCCTCCGGAGGCGGGCCGACGCGAGCTGTCCGGGTGCGCGACGGCACGCCGCGACCCGTCGACGAAGCGGTCAGGCTTCGTCGGCGTCCGTGCTGAGCGCGAGTTCGCGGCCGGCCTCGATGTCGGCGAGCAGCGTCGCCACGCGGGCCTTGGCCAGGCCGTATGAGTCGGAGCCGAGCACCTGGTGCAGCGGCGCTCTGCCGCCGACGGCCACCTCGACGATGGCGGCCGCGGCCTTGACCGGGTCGCCGAGCTGGGTGCCGGGCATGGCCAGGTGCGCCTCGGTCATCTCGCGGATCGCCTCGTAGCCGTCGGTGGTGCGCGCCGGCAGGCCGAGGGAGGACGTCCGAAGGAAGTCGGTACGCGTGTACCCGGGTTCCACGACGGTGACCTTGATGCCGAGGTGTGCGACCTCGGCCGCGAGCGAGTCCGACAGACCCTCCAGGGCGTACTTCGCGGAGCAGTAGAGGCCCCAGCCGGGGAACGCGGTCAGCCCCAGGATCGAGGACACGTTGACGATGTGGCCGCTGCCGGCGGCGCGCATGCCGGGCAGGGCCGCGCGGAGCACGTTCCAGACGCCGAAGACCTGCACCTCGAACATCGTCCGGACCTCGGCGTCGCCTGCCTCCTCGACCGCACCGAGGAAGCCGTACCCCGCGTTGTTGACCACGACGTCGATCCCGCCGAAACGGTCGGTGGTGGCCCGGACGGCCGCCGTCACCGCGGCCTCGTCGGTCAGGTCGAGTTCGAGGGGAAGCAGTCGCTCACTGTCGACCGGCCCGAGGGCCGCGACGAGCCGCTCGGCCGACCGGGTCGTCGCCGCGACGTCGTCACCCCGCTCCAGCAACTGCTTGACCAGTTCGAGGCCGATGCCGCGGGACGTGCCGGTGACGAACCACGTGGCCGGACCTGCGGTGGGGTAGGGCATGGGAACTCCCGGATCTCGGTGTCGTCGTGTCCCCGGCCGGGGACGCCACTCCATCGTGGGTACGAGGGTGGGCCGAGAACACAGCCGGACGAGCCCAGCGCTGCCTGGGAACGGCGTACCCACCCAGGCGGTGTCGCGGACGACGTTCGCGGCGGATCATCGGGTCATGGCAGGACACTCCGACCTCGGCCGATTCCTTCGTCAGTGCCGGGCCGACCTGACTCCGGAAGCGGTCGGCATCGCCGCCGTGGCGCAGGGACGCCGCGTCCGCGGACTGCGCCGCGAGGAGGTGGCCCTGCTCGCCGGCGTGAGCGTCGACTACTACACCCGGCTCGAACAGGGCCGGCACACCAGCCCTTCGGCCGCTGTCGTCGACGCCTTGGCCCGGGTCTTCCGGCTCGACGCCGCCGCCCGCGCCCACCTCGCCGACCTCGCGCGGCCGGCGAGGCGCAGCAGCCGGCAGATGCCCGCCCAACGGGTACGCCCGGCGATGCACCAGCTGCTCGCCTCGATGACCGAACACCCCGCGCTCATCCTCGGACGGCGCACGGACGTGCTCGCCTCGAACGCCCTGGGCCGTGCCCTCCTCACCGACTGGACACTGCTCCCGCCGCGGCACCGCAACTACATCCGGTGGGTCTTCCTCGACCCGGGCGCCCGCGACGCCTTCCTGGACTGGCCGGCGGTGGCCGCCGACGTGGTCGGCACCCTGCGCCTCTACGCCGGACGCAATCCCGACGATCCGCAGCTCAGCGAGCTCGTCGGCGAGCTGAGCATCAAGAGCCCGGAGTTCCGGGCCTGGTGGAACGGCCGCCACGTGCACGAACGCACGCACGGCACCAAGCGGATGCACCACCCCGCGGTCGGGCCGATCACCCTCCGCTACGAGGCCCTCGTCCTGCCCGGCGACCCGGACCAGACGCTGTTCCTCTACACCACCGATCCCGGCAGCCCGTCGTACGACAACCTGCGCCTGCTGGGATCGCTGGCCGCCCGGACCGCGCCGGCCCCCGGCAGAGCCTCGTCCACGCCGCTGCCCGACGCGAGCAGGACCGAACCGAACCCGTCCTGACGCCGGCCGCGCGTCGATCTCAGGCCCGCGAGGCGTCCGCGGTCCGAGGGACTCCGGCCAGCCGGTCGCGGCAGAAGTCCCGGAACGTCCGGGGTGGCCGGCCGGTCACGTCCGCGACGGTCGTCGTGACCCGGTCCTCCGAGCCCGCGGCGACGGCCGTGTCCAGGCCCGCGAGGAAGCGGGCGTAGTCGGGCGCGAGGCCGTGAGCCTCGTGGTACGCGGTGAGCGCGTCCTCGTCGACCGCACGGTGCCGGACCGGGCGGCCGAGGAAGTCGGTGAGCGTGGCGGCGACGTCGGCGTAGCTCAGCCGCTCGGGACCGGTGATGACGTGCTCGGTGTCGTGGGGCGCGGGATCCGTGAGGGCACGCACCGCCACCTCGGCGATGTCGGCCGGATCCACGAAGCCCACGCGGGCGTCGCCGGTGGCGCTGACGATCTCGCCACGCTCCCGGGCGCTCGCGGCGTGCGGATGGTCGCCGACGAAGTTCTCCATGAACCAGGACGGTCGCAGCACCGCCCACTCGGGGATCATCTCGCCGAGCTGGGCCTGCACCTCGCCCAGTCCCGGCGTGCCGGCCTCGATCGCCGACGAGCTGAGCAGGACGGCCCGCCGTACCCGGGCACGCCGGGCCAGGTCCAGGAACGGCAGCATGGTCGGCGCCGGGTCGGCGTCGCCGAGGGGCGCGATCAGGTAGAGCGCTGTCACACCGTCCAGCGCCGTGTCGTGCGTGCTGCGGTCGTACCAATCGAAGCGGACGCCCTCGGCGGACGCCCGGCGGCTGGCGACGCGGGCCCGGCGGCCGGCGGCGGCGAGTCTCGCGGCGACGAGCCGGCCCGTCGTTCCCGTGCCTCCGACGACGAGGATCATGCCCGCACCCCCTCGCCGAACAGTTCCCGCACGGCCAGCGGGTTCCAGTAGTCGCGATAGCGCAGGATCCGCCCGGCCCTGATGGTGAGGACGGCGATGTAGCGCAGCCGGTACGGCTCGCCCGTGGCGACGACGACGCCGGTGGCGGTGAACTCGGCGACGATCACCTCCCGGTCGGCGGTCTGGTGGACAGTGACGTCGGCGATCTCGCGGATGTCCAGGGTCCGCGGGTAGTCGATGAGGTAGTTGTGCAGCTCGGCGCGGTCGGCCACCCGGCTGGGCCGCCCGGCCGGCGCGAACGGGAACTCCATGACGGCGTCGTCGGCGAACAGGGCGATGAAGCCCGGCATGTCCTTGGCGAGCAGACGGTCCAGGGCCTGGTGGAACACATCGGTGGCGGTACTCGGCACTGCTGTTCCTTCCTGTCGGCGGGCCGCCCGCGGTGATCTACGATAAGCGGACGGCCGGTCCGCTTCACCATAGCGGACTGGCGGTCCGTTTGCGAGAGGGGGCAGAAGTGCGGGCTGACGCGGCGCGGAATCGGGAGGCGGTGCTCGCCGCGGCCGATCGGCTGTTCGAGGCGGCGAACGACCCCGACCGGATCTCCATGGACGACGTCGCCGCTGCCGCCGGCGTGGGCAAGGGCACGCTGTTCCGCCACTTCGGCGACCGGCTGGGCCTCGTCCGCGCCCTCTACGGCACGCGCGGCGAACAGCTTCAGGCGTCACTCGCGGCGAGCCCGCCCGGCGACTCGCCGGCGGACCGCGCCCTGCACCTGCTGCGGGAACTGGTCCGGTTCAAGCGGGCCAACCGGGTCCTCACACTGGCCCTGGAGAACGCGGGAAGCGGAAGCCCCTATCGCAACGAGTCGTACGAGGAGTGGCACGCGACGCTGACCGCCATCGTGTCCGAGGCCCGGGGCCCCGAGTCGGCGGAGTTCCTCGCCCACGCCCTGCTGGCCGCGGTGCGCAGCGATCTCGTCGAGCATCTTCGCGACTGGCCCGACGAGCGCTGGGATGCCGGGCTCACCGCACTGACCCGTTCGGTGCTGACCTCCGGGCGGTAGTTCCTCCCGACGGGTGCCAGGGTGGTGGGGCGTGAGCCGTGCCGCGCTCACGCCCCTGCCCTCACCTGGTCCGCTCGATCACGGCGGTGAGGCGGAGCCCGGCTGTCGACACCGTGCCACTCCCCCAGAAGGACGCGGTCCCCGGGATGTTGGCCAGGGCGTCCAGGCTCGGATCGTTACCCTCGACCTTCGGCCCGTACGCGACGCTCCATCGCCCGCCGGTGTAGCGCAGCAGCAGCGTGCCCGGGTACTCGACGTACGGCGGGATCGGGTTCGTGCCGCTGATCCAGACGTTGCCGTTCGCGTCGCCCGCGACCGCGTACACCCAGCCGGCCGACGCCGGTCCGGCCACCCGCTGCCACGTCCGGCCGTCCCAGTGCAGGATGACCGGCTTGGGGGCGGAGTCGTAGTCCTGGGTGCCGACCGCCCAGGCGTCGGTCGACGAGCGGGCCCACACGCCGGTGAGCCGGGCGCTCGGGATCGACGGCAGCGGCGCCACCCGCCACGACCCGCCGACGCGCTGCGCGATCATCGGCTCCGGGTAGGGCGCGTCGGCGACGTACCGTTCCCCGGCGGCGAACACGCCGCCGTCCGGGGTACGCGAGACCGCCCGCAGGACGCCGTTGAGTCCATCGGTTCCCGGCACCGCGACCCGGCCAAACTGACCGGTGTCACCCTCGACGACCAGCGGCCGGCCACCGTCGTGGCCGACGAACACGGCCCGCCCGCCGCCGGTGGCGGCCACGTCCAGCAGCTCCGCGGTCCCGGCCGGGGCGGGCCACGGCGCGTGCGCCGTCCAGGTCGTGCCGTCGAAGTGCCCGGCGTACGACTCGCCGAGGCGCCGGGAGCCCACCGTCCAGACGTCCCGGGCGCTCGCCGCGTCCACCTTGTACAGCAGATACGCCTGGTGCGGCAGCCGCCGTTCCGTCCACGTCCGCCCGTTCCACCGCAGCAGCGCGTACGGCTGGTCGATCGAGTACCCCGTGTAGGTCGACGCCTGGTAGCCGACGGACCAGGCGTTGTTCGGGCCGGTGGCGGCCACGTCGGTCAGCCGGCTCTCGTGGATCAGCGCGGGGACCGTCGCCGTCCATGTCGAAGGGGCCGCGGCTGCGACCGGCGTGACGGGCGGGAGCAGTACACCCGCCGTCAGAGTGGAGACCGTCGCTACCGACAGCCCGTACCGTGCCAGTGATCCCATGGTGGCCCTCTTCCCCGATCGGTGGTCGGACCTCAGCATCGCGTTCCGCGAAGCTGCGCGCGTGCCCGGCTGCTGTCCCGTAAGGGAGTGGTAAGAACGGTCCCTCCGAGGGGGCATCGACTGTGGCCGGAACGGTGCCGCCCGCCGTCAGGCAGCGCGGCGGGCGCGGCGACGGGCTCGGAGGAAGACGGCGTCGCCCCGCTCGTCGCCCCACCAGCCCCACGGAACGCCGGTCATGTACCGGCCGATCGACGCGAACACCGGCGCGGCCTCGGCGGCGCGGCCGGTGCGCACCAGCCCGTACGCCAGGAAGTTCGCGTCGTCGAGCCAGGCGGCGTGCCGGGTCGCCGGCTGGTGGAACCACCGGGACAGGGCGTTGTCGAGATCCGCCTGCATGACCGGATCCTGTCGCCACCGCTCGCCGATCTCGTCGGGGGTACCGCCGTGAGGTTCGCGATCCTGCTCCCACAGCGCCCACTCCGCGGCGGCCCGAACCGGCAGCACGAGCAGTGGTGAGCCGGTAGGAGCCGTGGCGGCGACCGAGCGGGCGAAGCCGAACATCGCCTCGTGCGAGCCGCTCCACTTCCGGCAGTGGTAGGTCAGCCGGAGCACGTGGCCCAGATGGTGCCCGGGATCCCGCTTGGTCAGCTCACGCCACGCCTCCTCGACGTCCTCCAGTGGCGCACTCGTGTCGATCATGAGGTCCAGGCGGTGCGCCCACGGCGTGGGGTCGTCCGGCGCGAGCCGCATCGCGACATCGTTCACCTGCCGGGCCAGGTCCAGCAGGCGGCTGAACTCGACCCACTGCTCCCGGCGTACGCCGGCGGCCCAGTCACCGCCGCGCACCTCCCACGCCCGTGCCATCAGGGAACGGGCACGGACGAGCTGGGCATCCGGGTCCGCGGGCGCGCGCGACGCCCAGCGATCGGTCCAGGCGTCCGTGGTGTCGACCCGGCCGGTCGTACGGTCGATCCGCGATCCCAGCCCGCGAGCTGTCGATTCGGCGAGCACACGGACGTACCGGGCCCGGCGGTCGTAGTCGTTCCGGGTGGCGACCAGCGCCGTCCGGGCCGGCCCGATGTCGGAGCCGTACCGCGCCTGCGTACACGCCTCGCGCAGCACGGCGTCGTCCTGCGCCGGGTTGGGGTCGATCTGGCGGGTGAGTACCCGCCACACGGTCGAGATCATGATCAGGGATGGTAGATGTCGCGGGCCCCGCCGGTGAGCCCGTCAGCCGGCGGCCGCCCCGGCGGGACGGAGCACCGCGTCGAGCCAGCGCAGCTGCCGCCGGACGTGGACGGCCTCCCCGCCCTCGTGGCCGTTGAACGGGTACGTGTGGATCTCCCGTAGCGGCGCTGCCGATCCACCGGCGGCGTACTGGTTGTAGGCGGCGAACCCGGTGCTCGGCGGGCAGACCTCGTCCCGCAGACCGATCCCGAAGTGCGCCGGGGCGGTGGCCCGCCGGGCGAAGGTCACGCCGTCGACGTAGGACAGCGTGCGCCGGACCGGCTCCTCCGCCTCGCGGTGCACCGCCAGGTAGCGGGCGATCTCGCCGTACGGGGAGGCCTCGGTCAGTTCGATGGCGCGCTGGATGTCGCACAGGAACGGGGCGGTGACCAGGAGCGCGGCGAGGCCGTCGACGAGGCCCGCCGCCGCGAGCGCGAGTCCACCGCCCTGGCTGTTGCCCACCGCGGCGACGCGGGCCGGATCCACCCCGGGCAGGACGCGGACGGCGTCGATCGCGCGGACGGCGTCGGTGATGAGGCGGCGGTAGTGGTAGTCGTCCGGGGACAGGATCCCCCGCGTGGCGGGGCTGGGCCCGCCGGGCGCGTCGTGCGGGTCCGGGGTGTCGCCGCGGCTGAACAGGCCGGCCTGTCCCCGGTTGTCCACCAGCAGGTGGGCGTAACCGGCCACCGGCCAGGTGAGCCGCTCGCCCGGCAGGCCCCGGCCGCGTCCGTAGCCGGGGTACTCCACCACTGCCGGCAGCGGCGCCGGTACGCCCGCGGGTCGGGTGTACCAGGCCCGGACCGGTTCGCCGGCGTACCCGGCGAACGTCACGTCCCACACGTCGACCAGCCGCAGGTCGGTGGGTTCGGGACGGACGTCGACGAGCACCGGGGTGGCCGCGGCGGCGGTGAGGGTGGCGCGCCAGAACCGGTCGAAGTCGGCGGGCTCGACAACGGCCGGTGTGTAGCGGCGGAGCCGGTCGAGGGAGATATCAATCGACGCTCTTGACACGCTGATAACGATACCCATAAATTTCCGAAAGGCTTACGACGTATTACCGGAAAGTTCCGGCCGACGGTCAGGCGGGAGGACGAGTTTGGCAGCCCCGACCCCGCGCAGTCGCCGTACGCCCTGGCGGCGTGCCCTGCGCCGGGACTGGCAGCTCTACTCGCTCGCCGTCCTGCCGCTGCTGTTCTTCCTGACGTTCCGCTACCTGCCGATGCTCGGCAACGTGATCGCGTTCCGGCGCTTCCAGCCGGGCGGCAGCATCTTCGGCGAGTACTGGACCGGGCTGCGGTACTTCCGGCTGTTCTTCACCGACCCGACCTTCTGGAGCGTGTTCACCAACACGCTCGTGCTGGGCGCGCTGACCCTGCTGTTCTGCTTCCCGCTGCCGATCGTGCTCGCGCTGCTGCTCAACGAGGTGCGCAACCGTGCCCTCAAGCGGTTCGTCCAGTCGGTGTCCTACCTGCCGCACTTCCTGTCGATCGTGATCGTGGCCGCCATGGTCCTCCAGTTGCTGTCGGTGGACGGCACTGTGAACCAGATGGTGCGTGCCGTGGGCGGTGAGCCGGTCCCGTTCATGCAGCAGGCCGGATGGTTCCGGACGATCTACGTCTCCTCCGAGGTCTGGCAGACCGTCGGGTGGGGCACCATCCTCTACCTCGCCGCGCTCACCACCGTCGACGGCGACCTGTACGAGGCGGCCCGCATCGACGGCGCCAACCGGTGGCGGCAGACCTGGCACGTCACGCTGCCGGGGATCCGGCCGACGATGGTCACCCTGCTGATCCTCAACATCGGCACCTTCATGGCCGTCGGCTTCGAGAAGATCCTGCTGCTGTACAACCCGCTCACCTACCCGACGGCGGACGTGATCTCGACCTACCTGTACCGGGTGGGCATCGTCTCCGGGAACCTCAGCTACGCCGCCGCGATCGGCCTGTTCGAGTCCGTGATCGGGCTGACGCTGGTGCTGTCGGCGAACGCGATCTCCCGCCGCACGGTGGGGACGAGCCTGTGGTGAGCACGCGCGCCCGCACGCGGGCACCGGCGGTCCGCCCGCGTGGCCCCCGGCCGACAGCGGGCTACCGGGTCTTCCAGGTCGTCAACGCCGTCGTGCTGACCGGCGTCGTGGTGGTGACCCTGTATCCGTTCCTCACCATCGTGGCCCGCTCGCTCAGCGACAACGCGTACATCGTCGCGGGTGAGGTGAACCTGGTGCCGCGCGGGTTCAACCTCACCGCGTACCGCGTGGTGACGTCGGACCCGACGTTCTGGATCAGCTACCGCAACACCGTCTTCTACACGGTGGTCGCCACGCTCATCTCCGTCGTGCTGACCACCTGCTACGCGTACGTGCTGTCGAAGCGGCACCTGCGGGGCCGGACCGCGCTGGTCGGGATCGCCGTGTTCACCATGTTCTTCACCGGCGGCCTGATCCCCAACTACGTCCTGGTCGCCAGCCTGGGACTGAAGAACACCGTGTGGGCGATCGCCCTGCCCAACGCCATAAACGTGTTCAACCTGCTGGTGATGAAGGCGTTCTTCGAGAGCCTGCCGGTCGAGCTGGAGGAGGCCGCCGCCGTCGACGGGCTGAACACGTACGGCACGCTGCTGCGGATCGTCCTGCCGCTGTCGAAGGCGATGGTCGCCACGATGGTGCTGTTCTACGCCGTCTCGTTCTGGAACTCCTGGTTCGCCGCGTTCCTCTACATGGACCGCCAGGACCTGCTCCCGGTGACCGTCTATCTGCGCAACCTCATCGCGGGCGCGACCGACGCCACGCAGACCGGCGGCGGCCTCGGCAGCGCCGGCGACGTCGTCCAGTCCGCCGCCACCATCCAGTCCGTGACCATCGTGCTGACGATCCTGCCGATCCTCGCGGTCTATCCCTTCATCCAGCGCTATTTCGTCTCCGGGATCATGCTCGGCGCCGTGAAGGGATAGCCGCCCCCCGCACCACCACCCCACCACCGGAAGGAAGAATCCATGGCCAAGCTGTCCCGGCGCCAGGTGCTGCTCGCCAGCGGCGCGGCCGCCGTCGCCGCCCTGGCGGGTTGCGGCGACGACACCCCGGACAAGAAGGACCTCGACCGCAACCGTACGGGCGCGATGGAGAAGTACGGCATCGGTGACCAGTTCAAGGCCACCGAGCCGGTCACGTTCTCGATCCTCTACAACAACCACCCGAACTACCCGCTCAAGCCCGAGTGGCTGTTCTGGGCCGAGCTGGCCCGGCGGACGAACGTCAAGCTGGACCCGGTCGCCGTGCCGCTGAGCGACTACGAGCAGAAGCGCAGCGTGCTGGTCGGCTCCGGCGACGCCCCGCTGATCATCCCGAAGACCTACCACCCGCAGGAGAGCTCGTACGTCTCGTCCGGCGCCATCCTGCCGGTCAGCGACTACCTCGACCTGATGCCGCACTTCAAGGACAAGATCGAGCGGTGGGGACTCCAGCCGGAGATGGACACGCTGCGGCAGGAGGACGGGAAGTTCTACCTGCTGCCCGGCCTGCACGAGAAGCCCTGGCAGGACTACACGCTCGCGGTCCGCAC
Organism: Micromonospora sp. CNZ296; assembly: GCF_007827635.1. Taxonomy (NCBI): domain Bacteria; kingdom Bacillati; phylum Actinomycetota; class Actinomycetes; order Micromonosporales; family Micromonosporaceae; genus Micromonospora; species Micromonospora sp. CNZ296. The sequence continues at coordinate 108,509 of NZ_VISW01000008.1, read as the reverse complement.
CGACGTGCTGGAGCAGTTGAAGATCCCGTCCCCCACCACCTGGGACGAGGTGTACGCCATGCTCAAGGCGATGAAGGCGGCCCACCCGGACGTCATCCCGTTCTCCGACCGGTTCGGCAAGCCCAACCCGGCCGGCAACCTGCTGAACATGCTCGCCCTGGCACACGGCCTGCCCGGCGCCGGCTGGAACTACCAGCCGACGAGCTGGGACGCCGGTGCCGGGAAGTACGTCTTCACCGGCGCCTCGGACGGCTACCGGCAGGTGGTGGAGTACCTCCACAAGCTGGTCGCCGAGGGGTTGCTCGACCCGGAGACGTTCACCCAGACCGACGACCAGGCCCGGCAGAAGCTCGCCAGCGGCAAGTCGTTCGTGATCAGCACGAACGCGCAGACCCTGGTGAACGACTACCGCCCGGACATCGCGAAGATCAACCCGAACGCCCGGCTCGGCAAGATCCTCTTCCCGGTCGGGCCGGCCGGCCCGGTCAACGCGGCGAGCCGGCTGGAGAACGGCGTGATGATCTCCAGCAAGGCCCGGGAGGGCAAGAACTTCGTGGCCATGATGCAGTTCGTCGACTGGCTCTGGTACTCCGACGCCGGCCAGGAGTTCGCCAAGTGGGGCGTCGAGGGAACCACGTACACCAAGGACGCCTCGGGCAAGCGCGCCCTCGCCCCGGACGTCAACGTCATCGGGCTCAACCCCAAGGGCAGCAAGCACCTGCAGAAGGACTTCGGCTTCTACAACGGCGTCTTCGCCTACGGCGGCAAGCTCGACCTGGTGCAGTCGTTCTTCTCGCCCGAGGAACTGGAGTTCCAGAAGGAGATGAACGCCCGCAAGCCCGCGCCCTGGGTGACTCCGCCGCCCGCGCCGCTCAGTGATGAGGAGCGGGAGCAGACGACGCTGTGGGCGACCGCGCTGAAGGACCACGTCACCCAGAACACGCTGAAGTTCGCCCTCGGCCAGCGGCCGCTGAGCGAGTGGGACGCCTACGTCTCGGAGCTGAAGGGCAAGAACGCGCAGGCCTACACCGACCTGGTCAACAAGGCGTACGAGCGGTACCGCAAGAGCCACGGCTGACCGGCGATGCGCGGCACCGTTCCCGAGCGGCCCGTCGGCCGGCTGACCGACGCCTGGCGTACCTGCGTGGGCACCGGCAGGTTCGACCTGGCTCTGCGACGCGACTATCAGGACTCGCTGGCGCTGGTGCAGCGGGACATCGGCTTCCGGCACATCCGCGGGCACGGGCTGCTCAGCGACGGCGCCGGCGTGCACCGCCCCTACTCGTACCAGGGCGAGCGCCGGGTGCGGCACGCCTTCACCTACGTCGACCAGGTCGTCGACGCCTACCTCGCGATGGGCGTCCGGCCCTTCGTGGAGCTGGGGTTCATGCCCTCGGCGCTCGCCTCCGGCGACCAGACGGTGTTCTGGTGGCGGGGCAACGTGACGCCGCCCCGGTCGTACACCGAATGGGGTGACCTGGTCCGCGCCACGGTGGCCCACCTGGTCGACAGGTACGGCCTCGACGAGGTGCGCGGCTGGCCCGTCGAGGTGTGGAACGAGCCCAACCTGACGGCGTTCTGGCAGGGTGCCGACCAGGACGCCTACCACCGCCTGTACGAGGTGTCGGCGCACGCCGTCAAGGACGTCGACGCGTCGCTCCAGGTCGGCGGCCCGGCCCTCTCCCCCGGCGCCGACGAGTGGCTCAAGCCGTTCGCCGAGTTCGTCACCGGCCGCGACGTGCCTGTCGACTTCGTCAGCCGGCACGCCTACACCTCCGGCCCGGCCCGGCACCTGCCGTTCGGCACCCGGCAGACGCTGGCCCCGGCCGCGGACCTGCTGGAACAGTTCGCCGCGCCCCGCCGGCACCTGGCCGGCACCGCGCTGGCCGACCTCCCGGTGCACATCACCGAGTTCAACTCCTCCTACCGGCCGGACAACCCGATCCACGACACGGCCTTCCACGCCGCCTACCTCGCCCCGGTGCTGGCCGGCGGCGGGGACCTGGTCGACTCCTTCTCCTACTGGACCTTCAGCGACGTGTTCGAGGAGGAAGGGGTGCCGACCGCGCCGCTGCACGGCGGCTTCGGCCTGCTCACCCACCGGCAGATCAAGAAACCCACCTACCACCTGTACGCGTTCATGGCCCGGCTCGGCGACGAGGTGCTCGCACGCGGACCGGACCACCTCGTCACCCGGCACCCCGACGGCCGGGTCGCGGTGCTGGCCTGGGCCCCGGTCGACGTCACCGGCCGGGAACCGGCACCCGAGCGGCACACCCTGTCGCTGTCGGTCCCGATCGGCCCGCCGGGCACCGTGTCGGCATTCCTGCTCCGCTCGTCGGTGAGCGAGGACGCCGGCAACGCCTGGGCGGCCTGGCGGGAGATGGGCAGCCCGCACTCGCCCCGGCCCCGGCAGCTCGACGCGTTGCGGGAAGCCGCCGAGCCGGCCCGTACCCATCGCGCAGTGCCGGTCGCGGCCGGGCGGGCCGACCTCGACCTCGTCCTCACCCGGCACGAGGTGACCCTCGCCGAACTGACGCCGGTGGTGGACGAGACCCCGCCGTGGTGGGACGACAGGTTGCTCGACCCGCCCGGGGACCGGCAGTGACCGGCGCGACCGGCGGGCTGCGGGAGTTCGGCGACGGGCCGTTGTCGCGGGCCGCCGCGAGGGTCCACATCCTGCTCGTGGTGGAACTGCTGCTCCTGGTGAGCACGCTGCCCGGCCTGGCCGTGCTCGTGCTGCTCGACCGCGACAGCAGCAACCTCCCGCTGGTCGCCGCCGCCGCGCTGCCGCTCGGTCCGGCCGTCTCGGCCGCGCTGCACACGCTGCGGCACCAACGCCCCGACCTGACCGATCTCCGTCCCGCCGCCACGTTCCTCCGGGCCTACCGGGCCAACCTGGCGGGCGTGCTGCGCGTCTGGGCGCCGACGCTGCTGTGGCTCGCAGTCATCGCTGTCAACCTGGCGAACCTGCCCGCCGCCGCCGTCCCCGGCTGGTGGGCAGTGCCGCTCGTCGCGGTCGGGGCGGGGGTGATCCTGGTCGGGGTCAACGCGCTGGTGATCGTCTCCCTGTTCACCTTCCGCACCCGCGACGTGCTCCGGCTCGCCGTCTACTACGTGGCGCGCAAGCCCGGCGTCACAGTCGGCAACGTCGCCCTGCTGGCCGCCGTCGCCGGCGTCACAGCGGTGTTCTCCGAGGCGGTACTCGCCCTGCTCGCCGCGCTCCTGGTGCTGGCACTGCTGCGGATCGGCGACCCGATGATCGACGAGATCCGGGCGGAGTTCACCGCATGAGCGTCCCGGTCACCGGCCGGGCGTCTGCGGACGCCGGCGAGTCGGCCTGGCACGCCGCCTGGCTCCCGCCCGCGGCGTTCCGCGAACTCGGCTCCCGCGGGGTGCTGGTGCACGGCGACGGGCCCCTGGTCGACACGGTCCTCGACGAGGTGAGCCGGGCCTGCGGCCGGTACGGCGGACGGCTCTGGCACGGTCCACCGTGGCAGGTCGACGCCGACCTGGTGCTGGCCCTGCGCGGGGCCGGCCCGGTGCCGAACGCGGCAGCCGAGACGGCCCGGCTCGGCGCGACACCGACGGTGAACGGCACCGGTGACGGCTCCCTCGGCGACGAGGGGTACCTGCTGGCGCGGGTGGACGGCGTGACAGTGGTCCTGGCCGACGCGCCGGCCGGCCTGCTGTACGGGATGTTCCACGTGGTCCGGCTCGGCGCGGCGGCCTTCGACGACGACCTCCCGGCGCGGCGGCACCGACCGGCACTGGACCGGCGGACGCTCGACCACTGGGACAACGTGGCCGTACACCCGGTGTCGGGCCAGGTCGAGCGGGGCTACGCCGGCGGCTCCCTGTTCTGGCGCGACGGCGCCGCCCGGCACGAGACCGCCCGGCTCCGCGACTACGCACGCCTGCTCGCCTCCTGCGGCGTCAACGCCGTCACGGTGAACAACGTCAACGTGCACGACACCGAGGCGCGGCTGCTGACCGACCGGCTCGGCGACGTCGCGGAGATCGCCGAGGTGCTCCGCCCGTACGGCATCCGGGTGCATCTGTCGGTGACCTTCGCCGCCCCGGTGGTCCTCGGCGGCCTGCCCACGGCCGATCCGCTGGACGAGCGGGTACGGGCCTGGTGGGCCGCCGCCACCCGGCGGGTGTACCGGCGGATCCCCGACTTCGGCGGCTATCTGGTGAAGGCCGACTCCGAGGGCCGGCCCGGCCCGTTCGCGTACGGGCGCGACCACGCCGACGGCGCGAACCTGCTCGCCGACGCGCTCGCCCCGTACGGAGGCGTGGTGCGCTGGCGGGCGTTCGTCTACGACCACCACCAGGACTGGCGGGACCGGTCGACCGACCGGGCCCGGGCCGCGCACGACCACTTCGCGCCGCTGGACGGACGATTCGCCGACAACGTGATCCTCCAGGTGAAGTTCGGCCCGATCGACTTCCAGACACGCGAACCGGTGTCCCCGGTGCTCGCCGCGATGCCGGCCACCCGGCTGGCGGTGGAGGTGCAGGCGACGCAGGAGTACACCGGCCAGCAGCGGCACGTCTGCTACCTCGCGCCCTGGTGGAGTGAGGTGCTGCGGTTCCGGCCCCGGGGCGCGGCCGGCGGCACGATCGCCGACGTGGCGGCCGGGCGGGCGGGCACCGGCGGCGGTCTGGTGGCAGTGGCCAACGTGGGCGACGACCCGTTCTGGACCGGGCACCCGCTGGCGCAGGCGAACCTGTACGCCTTCGGCCGGCTCGCCTGGGATCCGCTGCTGGATCCTGCCGCGATCCTCGACGAGTGGATCGACCTGACCTGGCTGCCGGTCACCACCGGCGATCCGGAAGCGCTGCGGCGGACGATGCACGCGGTCATGGACGATTCCTGGCGCACCTACGAGCGCTACACCGCCCCGCTCGGCGTCGGTTTCATGGTGCGGCCCGGCCACCACTACGGCCCGGACGTGGACGGCTACGAGTACACCCCGTGGGGCACGTACCACTTCGCCGACCGCGACGGCGTCGGGGTGGACCGGACCCGGGCGACCGGGACCGGGTTCACCGGCCAGTACCCGCCGCCGTGGTCGGAGGTGTACGAGTCACGCGAGCGCTGCCCCGACGAACTGCTGCTGTTCTTCCATCACGTCCCGTACCGGCACGTGCTGCACAGCGGCCGTACCGTGATCCAGCACATCTACGACACGCACTTCGCCGGGGTCGAGGAGGTCACGGCGATGCGGGAGCGGTGGCGGCTCGTCGCCGGGGCGGTCGACCCGGCCGTCCACGACCGGGTGGCCGAGCGCCTCGACGAACAGTTCCGCAGCGCCGTCGAGTGGCGGGACCAGATCAACACCTACTTCTTCCGCAAGTCCGGGGTGCCGGACGCGCACGGTCGCCGCATCCACTGAACCGGCGCGCTCACCACGGGTGCACGGTGCCGTCCGTCAGCCGGTTCACCGGCAGGTAGGCCGGCGCGTACGGGTAGCGGGCCGCGGCCTGCTCGTCGATGTCCACACCGAGCCCCGGAGTCTCGGCCGGATGTAGGTAGCCGCCCTCGTAGTGGTAGCCGTGCGGGAACACCTCGTCGGTCGCCTCGGTGTGCCGCATGTACTCCTGCAGGCCGAAGTTGGGGATGGCGAGGTCCAGGTGCAGCGCGGCGGCCATGCAGACCGGGGACAGGTCGGTGGCTCCGTGCGAGCCGCTGCGGACGTGGTGCAGCGCGGCGAGGTCGAAGATGCGTCGCAGGTGGGTGATCCCGCCGGCGTGGACCACTGTGGTGCGGACGTAGTCGATGAGCTGTTCCCGGATGAGCTGGGCGGCGTCCCAGATGCTGCTGAAGACCTCGCCGACCGCGATCGGCGTGGTGGTGTGCTGCCGGATGAGCCGGAAACCCTCCTGCAGGTCCGCCGGTACGGGATCCTCCATCCAGGTCAGCGCGTACGGCTCCAGGCTCCTGCCGAGCCGCGCCGCCTCGATCGGGGTGAGCCGGTGGTGCACGTCGTGCAGCAGCCGGAGGGTGGGCCCGAACTCCTTGCGGACCCGGGCGAACACGCCCGGCACGTGGGCCAGGTAGGCCTCGGTCGACCAGGTCGCCTCGGTCGGCAGCGCGGCGTCGGCGGGCTCGTAGAACATCTTGTCGGCGCTGACGCCGTACGTCCGGGGCAGGCCGGGCACGCCGCACTGCACCCGGACCGCGCGGTAGCCGAGGTCGACGAAGCGGGCGACCTCGGTCAGCACCTCGTCGACGGTCTCGCCGTTGGCGTGCCCGTACACGGTCACGCCCTCGCGGGACCGGCCGCCGAGCAACTGGTAGACCGGCAGCCCGGCGACCTTGCCCTTGATGTCCCACAGCGCGGTGTCCACAGCGGCGACGGCGCTCATCGTGACCGGCCCGCGCCGCCAGTACGACCCCTGGTAGAGGTACTGCCAGGTGTCCTCGATCCGGGCCGGGTCGCGCCCGATCAGCAGCGGCACGACGTGGTCACGCAGGTAGGACGCGACTGCCAGTTCCCGGCCGTTGAGGGTGGCGTCACCGACGCCGGTGACGCCGGCGTCGGTGACGACCTTCAGGGTCACGAAGTTCCGGCCGGGGCAGGTCACGATCACCCGGGCGTCGACGATCCTCATCCGGTCTCCCCTGCGGTCGGCGCGCCGGTCACCACAAGATTATCCATCATCGTCGATCTGTCGGGTGCCCCGGTGCCGGCCGGTCAGGCCGGTTCGGGTACGCCCCCGGGCTCCCCGTCGTCGGGCATCGGCTCGACCGGCGCCTCGGGCAGTTCGCCGGGCGTGTCCGGGAGGAGTTCGCCGGGGTCGTCCGGCACGTCCTCACGCGGGTCGATCGGCGGGTACACCTCGGGATCGAGGTCGGGGTTGGTCATCGGCTCAGTATCCGACGCCTCAGCCGGGACCGCCCGTCGAGCACGACGACGGGCGGCGCCCGCCGGAGTGAGCGGCGGGCGGACGTGTCACCGCGAGCGCCGGCCCTCTCCCGGCCTCGATCCGCGCGCCGTCACGGGCTCTCACCGTCACCGGCCGAGGGCGCGGACGACCGGTCCGCCGGCTTGCGCAACCACAGCCACACCCCCGCCAGCAGGCACGCCGCGCCCCCGATCGCGACCGCCGACTCTGCCGGTTCGGAGAGATCGTCGAGGAACGGGAAGGTGTGGGAGGCCGCCATCGCCAGAAACCCGATCAGCAACAGCAGGCCGGCGGTGATCCGCTGGACAACCATGCGCTTCATTGGATCACGACGTCGACAGCAGCCCGCAGGCCGCTGCGCCGACCCGCCCCCCGGAACACCCGCTTCAGCGGGCTGGTGCCGGAACGTGGAGGCGGCCGTCGTGGACCTCGGCGATCTGGTCGACGGCGGTGAGGTGGGTGCGGTCGTGGGTGACCAGGACGGTGGCGGTGGCCTGCTGGTGGGTGAGGCGGGTGATCAGGTCGATGACGGCGGCGCCGCGTTCGTGGTCGAGGGCGCTGGTGGGTTCGTCGACGAGCAGGACCGTGGGGTTGTTCATCAGGGCGCGGGCGATGTTGACGCGTTGGCGCTGGCCGCCGGAGAGCTGGTGCGGCCGGCGGTCGGCCTGACCGGCGAGGCCGACCGCGTCGAGCAGTTCCACGGCGCGGGTACGGGCATCGGCCGGTGGGCGGCCGTCGATCTGGGCCATGACCTGGAGCTGCTCGGCGGCGGTGAGGGAGGGCAGCAGGTTGGGCTGCTGGAAGACGATGCCGATCTTGCGGCGGCGCAGGTCGGCGAGTTCGGCCCGAATGAGACCGGTAGTCGGGGTGCCGTCGACGGTGACGGTGCCGGTGTCGGGGGTGATGAGGGTCGCGGCGACCGCGAGGAGGCTGGACTTGCCGGAGCCGGAGGGGCCGATCACGGCGGTGAGGCTCCCCTTGGGCACGTCCAGGGTGACGCGGTCGAGGGCGGTCAGGCGGCCCTCGCCGTCGGGGTAGGTGAGGGTGATGTCGGTCAGGTTCAGGCTCATCGGGCGCTCCCCAGGGCGGTCAGCGGGTCGACGGAGGTGATGCGGCGGATGGCCAGGGCGGCTCCGAGGGCGCCGAGGACGACTATCACGGCCGCGGGAAGGAGGACGGTCACCGGGGTGAGGACGAACGGCACAGCTGACCCGGCGACGAGGGCGCCGAGCGCGGCGGCGATGCCGGTGCCGAGCAGGGTGCCGCCGGCGAGCAGGACGACGGCCTGCCCGATGGCGTCCTTGAGAAGGGTGGCGGTCGAGGCGCCGAGTGCCTTGAGCACTGCGACGTCGCCGCTGCGCTGGATCGTCCAGACGGTGAAGAACGCTCCGATGACGAGGGCGGAGATGGCGAACAGGAAGCCGCGCATCAGCTGGAGGGAGCCGTTCTCGGAGGTGTAGGAGCCGATCGCGGACAGCGAGTCGTCGACGGAGACCGTCTTGGTGCCCGCCTGCCGGTCGGTGGCCACCAGATCGGCCCCCGAGGTGGTGGTCAGGGCGACGACGGTGGCCGCCGGGCTGCCGCCGCCGGTGCCGGTGGGAGGCGCGATCTTCTGCCACACGTCCAAGCTGATCCACACCACAGGGGTGTGACTGAAGGAGGCGTCGCCGCGTACGGCCGCCACTGTCAGTCGCTGCCCGGCGAGGGTGACGGAGTCACCGGCCTTCACACCGAGGTCGTCGGCGGCCCTGGTGGACAGCACTGCCGAGCGGCCGTCGATCCGGCCGCTGCCGGGGGCCAGGTGGGAGCCGGGCCGGACGCCGAAGGCGGAGACCCCGGCGCTCCTGTTTCCGGCGGTGGCCCTCGTCGTGGCGATGCCCAGCGGTTCGGCGCCTGTCACTCCGGGCGCCTCGGCCCACTGCTGCCACTGCTTCTCGGTGACTGTGGAGTTGGAGTACGACACGCCCTGGCCCTCGCCGGGGGCCTGGAAGGCGATCCTGTCGGCGGGCAGGCCGGTGATGGCGGAGACGTTCTGCCGGCCCAGTCCGGCCGTCAACCCGGACAGCAGCCCGACCAGCAGGGTGATCAGCACGATGACGGTCCCCATCAGGGCGAAGCGTCCCTTGGCGAACTTCAGATCTCTCCAGGCGACAAACACGGCAGTGGCCTGTCCTTTCGGCGGTGGAAGCGGTACGACTCCACCATCGCGGCCGGCGCCCGTGTCCGCGTCTGGCGTAGGCGGGCACTTCGCGGGCCGAAGGACGGCGCACGGGTTCTAACTTTCGATAGAGGCCCCCGGGGCGCCGGTCTCGGTAACGTGGGACGCACTGTGAGCACCGCTGCCCCTGCCCTGACCCCGACCACCCGAGCCCTGGCCTGGTGCCTGCACCTGCTGATCATCGGCCTGCTCGTCCTGGCCGCCGGCCGGGCGGTGGCCGACGACCGGCCCCGCGCCGGATCGATCGTCGCTGCGTCGGTGGCGTGCGGCCTGGCGTACGCCATCGGGCCGCTCCTCCCCCGCATCCGCCGCTCACGGTGGGCCGCCGCCTGGTGGCTGGCCGCCGTGGGCGCCGCGTGGCTGGTGTTGCTGGGCCTGTCCCCCGATGCGATCTGGGTGGCCTTCCCGCTGTACTTCCTCCAGCTCCACCTGCTGCCGCGCCGCGCCGGCCTGGCTGCCGTGATCGCCACCGCCGCGGCGGCCGTCGCCGGGTTCGGTGCCCACACCGGCTCCTTCACCGCGGCCACGGTGATCGGTCCCGCGCTCGGCGCCGCCGTCGCCGTCGGGGTGGTGTGGGGATACCAGGCCCTGTATCGGGAGAGCGAACAGCGCAGGCAGCTGATCGAGGAACTCACCGCCACCCGGGCCGACCTGGCCCGGGCCGAGCACACGGCCGGCGTACTCGCCGAACGCGAGCGTCTGGCCCGCGAGATCCACGACACCCTCGCCCAGGGCCTGTCCAGCATCCAGCTGCTGCTGCGCGCCGCCGAGCGCGCCCTGCCCGGCCGGCCCGGTGCCGCCTCCGGCCACGTCGACGCGGCCCGCCAGGTCGCCGTGGACAACCTCGCCGAGGCCCGCCGCTTCGTCGCCGCACTCACCCCGCCCACCCTGGAAGGCACCACCCTGGCCGGCGCCCTGGAACGCCTGTGCACCACCACCAGCGCCCGCCACCGCCTCGCCGCCCGCTTCCACCTCGTCGGCGCCCCCGTATCGCTGTCGACCGCCCACGAGGTGGCGCTCCTGCGTATCGCCCAGTCCGCCCTCGCGAACACGGTCCGCCACGCCCGGGCCACCACGGCCGAGGTCACCCTCAGCTGTCTCGGCGACCGCATCGCCCTTCACGTCGTCGACAACGGGCAAGGCTTCGACCCCGACCGTCTGCCCGCCCCCGACGTCGACAGCGGCGGCTTCGGCCTGACGGCCATGCGCGCCCGCATGAACGCCCTCGGCGGCACCCTGGCCGTCGAATCCGCGCCCGGCCACGGCACCGCCCTGACCGCCGAGCTTCCCCTCACCCCGCCCAGCAGGACCGAGCCCGAGGGCCGCCCGTGACCGACGACGTCCCCGTCCGCCTCCTCCTGGCCGACGACCACCCGGTCGTACGGGCCGGGCTGCGCGCCGTGCTGGAAACCGAACCCGGCCTCGTCGTCGTGGCCGAAGCCGCCACCGCCGAGGAGGCCGTCACCCGTGCAGGCGAAGGCGACATCGACGTCGTGCTGATGGACCTGCAGTTCGGGAAGGGCATGGGCGGCGCCGAAGCCACCGCCCGGATCACCGCCCGCCCGGAAGCGCCGCGCGTGCTGATCGTCACCACCTACGACTCCGACGCCGACACACTGCCCGCCATCGAGGCCGGTGCCACCGGCTACCTCCTCAAGGACGCCCCACCCGAAGACCTGGCTGCCGCCGTCCGCACCGCCGCCGCCGGACGCACCACGCTGGCGCCCACCGTCGCGAACCGGCTGATGAACCGGCTGCGCACGCCGGGCACCGCCCTGACCCGACGCGAGACCGAGGTTCTCGCCCTGGTCGCCGACGGTTTGTCCAACCACAGCATCGGCACCCGCCTGCACCTGACCGAAGGCACCGTCAAGTCCCACCTGGCCCGCATCTACGCCAAACTCGGCGTCGACTCACGCACCGCGGCCGTCGCCTCCGCCACCGAACTCGGCCTGATCCGCCGCTGATCCGAGCGCGTGCCCGGTCACGACGTCTCCGTCCTGACGCGAGGACGACAGCGGGACGCCGGGCGTGGTCACGTCGTCGCCGTCCGCCCGGGGCGCGGGCGGGTCGCACGCCGTGGCGAAGGTGACCGGCGCGCCGAACGCGGCCCGCCGGACGGCGCGCCGCAGCGCGGCGAGGACGGCCGGACCGGCGAGGACGATCGCCACGGCGGTGGTGATCGCGCGGCCGGTGTCCCAGCCGAAGGTGGAGGTGACGGCGGTGAACAGCGCGAGACGGTGCAGGTTCTCCAGTACGGGGGCGCCGGCGACGTAGGACAGCTGGGTGTCCGCGCCGACGCTGAACGGCCAGAACCACAGGTTCATCAGCAGGCCGTAGCCGTAGGCGGCGAGAGCCCCGTACCCGGCCAGGACGGCGACCTCGGCGCGGCCGCGCAGCCGGGCCGGGAGCAGGCCGGCGCCGAGGCCGATCCAGGAGGCGCAGAGCATCTGGAACGGCAGCCACGGCCCGACGCCGGCGGTGAGCAGGGCGGAGGCGAACAGCGACGTGGCGCCGAGCAGGAACCCGAACCCGGGTCCGAAGACCCGGCCGGCGAGGACGAGCAGGAAGAACACCGTCTCGATGCCCGCGGTCCCCGCCCCCAAAGGGCGCAGGGCGGCGTTGACAGCGGCGAGTACGCCGAGCATCGCCAGGGCTTTGCTGTCGATACCGCCGGAGGTGAGTTCGGCGAGGACGAGCGCCACGAGTACCGGCAGCATGACGATGAAGACCAGCGGCGCCTCGCCGGTGCGGGCGGTGGTCTCCGGGTGTGCGGGGACGAAGAAGGGCCAGGTGAAGGTGGCCAGCGCGGCGGCCGAGGCGAGGGTCAGCACCACTGCGGTACGCGGGGCGACCCGCAGGACACTCATGCCGGTGCCCCGGTCGCGTTGATCGCGGCGGCGACCTGTTCCACTGTCAGCCAGGGTGCGGGGGCGAGAACCTTGGCCACCTGCGGCGCGAACGCCGGCGAGGCCAGCATGACCTCTGCGGTGGTGCCGTCGGAGACGATCTCCCCCTCGGCCATCACGATCACCCGATCGGCGAGGGTCGCGACGAGTTCGACGTCGTGGGTGGCGACCACCACGGCCCGGCCGTCGCCGGCCAGCATCCGGACGACGGCGGTGAACTGCCGCTTGGCGTGGTAGTCCAGGCCGCGGGTCGGCTCGTCGAGCAGGACCACCGGCGGAGCGGCGGTGAGCTGCACGGCGAGCGCGAGGGCGAGCCGCTGTCCCTCGGACAGGTCCCGGGGGTGCCGGTCACCGGGCAGTCCGGGGACGAGCTGGTCCACCAGCGCCCGGCAGGTGCCGGCCGGCACGCCGGTCTCCCGGTCGGCCTGGGCGCACTCCGCGTCGACGGTCTCCAGGTAGAGCAGGTCGCCGGAGTTCTGCGGGACGAGGCCGACGTGCCGGCGGGCCTGACCGGCCGGCAGGGCCTTCGGGTCGACGGTGCCCTGCGGCCCGGTCACGGCCACGGTGCCGCCGTGGCGGGGGCCGCTGCCCTGCACCGCCCAGAGCAGGCTGGACTTGCCGGATCCGTTGCGGCCCATCAACGCGACGACCCGGCCGGCGCGCAGATCGAGGTCGACACCGGCCACCGCGACGGTCCCCGGATACCGTACGACGATCTTCCGCGCGGTCAGCGCGGGACCGGTGTCCGCGCCCGCCGGGACCGGCGGCGGCGCCACGCCGGCGAGCCGGTGCCGCAGGTCGGACGCCCGTCGGCGGGCGTCACGGACCGACAGCGGCAGCGGTGTCCAGCCGGCGAGGCGACCCAGCTCGATCAGGGGTGGCGCGATGTCGATGCGGGCCAGCCCGGCCGCCGGTGTCCCGTCGTGGACGTGGCCGTCGCCGGGCAGGTACAGCAGCCGGTCGGCGTACTGCAGCACGCGCTCCAGCCGGTGCTCGGCCAGGACCACTGTCACTCCGAGGTCGTGCACCAGCCGGGTGACGGTGGCGAGCACGTCCTCCGCGGCGGTGGGGTCCAGCGCGGACGTGGGTTCGTCGAGCACCAGCACCCGGGGGTGCGCGGTGAGCACCGCGCCGATGGCGACCCGCTGTTGCTGCCCGCCGGACAGCGTCCGCAGAGGCCGGTCACGCAGGTCGGCGATGCCGAGCAGGTCCAGGGTCTCCTCCACCCGCTTGCGCATCACCGCGGGTGACAGGGCGAGCTGCTCCATCCCGTACGCCAGTTCCTCCTCGACGGTGTCGGTGACGAACCCGGCCAGCGGGTCCTGGCCGACCACGCCGACGACGTCCGCGAGATCGCGCGGCGGGTGCGTGCGGGTGTCCCTGCCGTCGACGGTGACGGCGCCGTGCAGGGTGCCGCCGGTGAAGTGCGGGACGAGGCCGTTGATCGCCCGCAGCAGCGTCGACTTTCCGGCGCCGGTACGGCCCGCGACCAGGCAGAGTTCGCCCTCCTCGATGCGGAGCGTCACGTCCCGCAACGGCGGCGGGCCGCCCTCGGCGTAGTGGACGGTGACCCGGTCGAAAGTGATCATGGACGGTCTCCCGGTGTCGTCGCCGTCGCGGCGCGCTCTCCGTCTGCCGGCACGTCCGTGACGGGGAACGGCCGGTCCACCGCCGGCGGGCGTCCGGCACGTGCCGTCGGTGGTGGTGGCGGCGCCAGCCAGGCGGGTGCCGCCGCGACGCCCACGGCGAGAAGCATCAGCGGGGTCAGCTGGGGCCAGGTGAGCGGGCTGACCGGCGGGTAGAGCAGTTCCGGGTCCACCGAGCCGGCGAGCATGGTCAGTGCCGCGGCGGCCACCCCGCAGCCGGCCACGAGCAGCTCGGCCGGGCGCCAGCGGTCCGGTCGGTACCGGCTGCGGCGGACCCGGCGGCCGGCGAGCAGCATGCCGGTCACGGCGGCGGTCAGTCCGGCCAGGAGCATCGGCAGCCCCAGGTAGCCGGGTGCGGCGGTGTCGAGCAGCCCGTAGGTGCCGGCACACACGCCGACCAGCCCGCCGAGCACGAGCGTGCCGGTGACGGTTCGCTGCCCGGCGGGCACCGCCGCGGTGCGGCCGTAACCACGGGAGTCCATCGCCGCCGCGAGGGCCAGGGACCGGTCCAACGCGTCGGCCAGCACCGGCAGGGCGACACCGCGCAGCGCCCGCATCCCCCGGCCGGACGCGCCGCGCAGCCGACGGGCCCGGCGGACCCGAAGCACGCTCTCCACCAGCTGCGGGGCGACCGACAACGCGACCACGACGGCGGTGCCGACCGCGTACAGCGCTCCGGGTACGGCCTTGAGCAGCCGTTTCGGGTTGGCCAGGGCGTTCGCCGCCCCGAGGCAGACCAGCATCGTCGCCAGCCGCAGCCCGTCGTAGAAGCCACCGAGGATCTGCTCGACGGCGACCGGTCCGAACAGGCGGATGCCCGCCGCCCACTCGGGCAGCGGGATCTCCGGCAGCCGGACCAGGATGTGCTCGCCCTGGCCGCCGCCGAACACGATCCGGAACACGACGCGCATCGTGACGATCACCGCGCCGAGCCAGACGTACATGCGGAACGCCAACGCCCACGGCGCGTCGCCCCGGCGGCGCACCACCACCAGACCGGCGACGGCGACGAGCAGGGCCAGCGGCAGCGGATTCGTGGTGTGGCTGGCCGCGGTGGCCAGGCCGAGCGCCCACAGCCACCATGCGCCCGGGTGCAGCCCTCGGGGTAGCCACCACACCGGCCACCGGCCCGGCAGCCGACCGGCGTCAGCCGTCCGCGACCCGGTGGCCGTGGCGTCAGTCATCCGGGTCGGCGGCACGGCGTCGTCGGGCCGCGACCAGCGCGCCGGTGGCGAGCACGGCGAGCAGCAGCACCCCGGCGATCGTGCCCAGCGGCAGGCCGTCGTCGTCACGGGACGCGGCGACATCTGTCACCACCGGCTCGTCGGAGGAGCCCTGCGGTGCCGTTCCGGTGGCGGCACCCGGCGTCGCCGCCAGGGTCGGCGTACCGGCCGTCGGTGACGCGCCGGCGGAGGCCGGCGGGCTGACGGAGGCCGGCGGGCCGGAGGTGCCGGCCGGCCGGGTGGGCTCGCCGGGCCGGCCACCGGCGACCGGCGGCGGTGCGACGGTTCCTCCCGCCGGTGGTGGCACCGCCGGCCCGCCGCCCGCGGGTGGCGGCGGCGGAGGGGGCGGTGGTGGTGGCGGTGGAGGGGCGGGGCGTTTCGGCGCGGCGCCGGGACGAGGCGCGTCATCGGCGTTGCGGTTGAGGGAGAACGACCAGCCCTCGAAGCTGCCGGCCGCCGGCTTGCGGTTGAGCACACCCCTGTCGCTGTACGTCCAGCTGCCGCCGTTCGGCGCGTGCCAGTACGACCAGTAGGCGCTCGCAGGCGGCGTGTCGACGCACTTCTCCGTCGCGGCCGACGGCTTGCCGTCGATCCGGCAGATGAACCCCTCACCCCAGCGCAGGGTTCCGGTGATCGGGAAGCCCGCGTTCTTGAGCGCCGCGAGGCCGCTGGCCTGGGCGCCCGGCGCGCAGCGCACCACCGTTCCGCCGCCGAGTTCGTGGAAGTCCACCACGACTGTCACCCCGGAGGCGTCTGGGCAGTACCCGGCCGACCCGGCGGCCACCGCAGGACCGCCCGGTCCGATCGTGGTGCCCGCGGTGACCAGGGCGACGGCCAGCGCACCGCGGGCGGCGCGGAGGCTCATCCCGCCCGCCGTCGGCCGAGCACGAGCAGTGTCACTCCGCCACCGATCAGCAGCAGCGCGATCAGCAGGTAGCTGCCGATCGCCGCGCCGGTGGTCGGCAGTCCGCCCAGCCCTGACGCGGCCGGGGTCGTGATCGGCGGAGCGGCGGTGGTCGGCGCCGCGGTCGTGGGCGCGGGTGTCGCCGGAGGGCTGGTCACGCTCGGCGTCGGGCCGGCGGTGCCGGTCGGCGGAGGCGACGTGGTGAGCGTGGGAGACGCCGTGGGCGTGGCGGGCGCGGTGGGCGAGGCCGTGCCGGTCGGGGTGGGATGCGACGTGGGCGGCGGGTCGAGGCCGATCCGGCCCAGCGGAACCTGGGCCAGCCCGAGCAATGCCTGCGCGGTGGCCCGGCGCCACTGGTCCCGGTCGGTGTCGGTGATCCCGGCCGCGGCGGCAGTCGTGAACCCGTCGGTGTTGTAGGCGATCGCGCCGGCGTCGGCGGAGGCCGCCCCACCGTTGCCCGCGGTGAGCTGCAGCGCGGCCAGGGCCTTCGCCGCCCGGGCGGCCTCGTCGTCGCGGCCGGCGGCGGCGAGGGCCTGCCCGGCCAGGCCGGTGCTGTTGGAGTTCGCGCCGGTGGTCGGTCCGGATCCGCCGAAGGAGCCGTCGGTGTGCTGCTGGGTGACCAGCCAGTCGGCGCCCTTACGCGCGGCGTCGCCGGCGCCGGGGGCGCCGTCCTCGGCGGCGGCCAGCAACGCCTGCACGGCCATTGCTGTCGAGTCGACGTCGAGGGTGGCGCCGGGTTGGTCGTCGCAGGACGGCGAGGGTCCGTCGGCGGCGTCCGGGTAGAGCCGGAAGCCACCTGCCGCACACTGCTGCCGGATCAGGAAGTCCACGGTGTCCTGTGGCAGGTCGCCACTGCGGGCCAGGCCGAGCACGGCGAAGGACTGGTCGAAGGTGTTGCTGGCGTCCGGGCCGCTGTCGGCGGTGGTACGGCTGGTGATCCGCCCCCGCTGGTGCCCGGCGTCGGCCGTGGCGATCAGCGACAGCGTTTCCGCCCGCAGGTCGTAGCCGCCGAAGTCGGTGGGGTCCGCGTCGGCGGCGGCCGCGGCGTAGAGCAGCTTGGCGGTGGCCCCGCCGTCGGTGAAGCCCTCGATGCCCCAGTCGTCGTAGCTGTTGTAGGACCGTACGTGTCTCGCGACCTGCGCGGCTGCCGCCTGCCGGGTCGGCGCGTCGACGCCGGTGGCGGACAGCGCGACCAGTCCGTCGATGGTCAGCCCCCAGTCCTCGGGGGCGAACGGGCCGGGCAGCGAACCGTCGGTGAACTCGCCGACCAGCCAGGACGCGGCCTCGCGGGCGGCTGTGACGTGGGCCGGGGCGGGTGCCGCGACAACGGCCGGCGGGGCGCCGGTGATCGCGGCGAGAGCCGTCACCGTGGCCATACCGAGGCCGGTGGTGAGACGCCGGGACAGGGGCATCAGGGGTGCCTTTCGCAGAGCGGTCGGTGAAACCTCCGGAAAGCACCCCGAGAAACGGACACCCCGCTCCGCGTGCTGCGGTGAGCGGGGTGGTCGGGCCTCGGCGGCCCGGACTTCACCCTGTAGACCTCGACAGTGGAAGCCGCTCGTCCCGGGCGGGGCATTCCGGCTCGCGAAAGGGGGACTCTCGCTCACGGTTGCGGGTCAGCGCCGGCTTCGAACCGGCTTCCCCCCGCGCGGGACGTATGCAGTTGTGTGCCCGGCGCACCGGGTGCCGACACCGTACCGCCCGGGCGCGCGACGACGCCAGAGCAGCTGCCGGCACCCGGTGCGCCGCTGGTCACACCACTTAGAAGCGGCGGTTCAGGGAGCGGCGATGCTCGGCGGGGCGCCGGCGCCGAAGGACCAGCCCTCAACACTGCCCGGCGCGGGGTTGTAGCCGGTCGCCCCCGACGTGCTGTAGGACCAGGAGCCGCCGCTGGACGCATGCCAGTACGACCAGTACGCCGTGGCCGGCGGGGTGTTGACGCACGGCTCCGTCGCGGCGGTGGGCTTGCCGTTGATCCGGCAGACGAAGGCCAGGCCCCAGCGGGCGGTGCCGGTGACTGTGAAGCCGGCGGCCTGGAGCGCGGCCAGGCCGGTGGCCGGATCGCCCGGCGCACAGGCGACCTGGACGCCGCCGCCGAGCGCGGCGAAGTCGACGACCACAGTGACTCCCGAGGTGCCGGTGCAGGCGGCGGCGTGCGCCGCCCGGGGCGCGGGTTCGACTGCGGTCAGCGCGACGCCGGCGACGACGGCGGCCAGCAGGCCGGCCAGCCAGGTGCGGACTGTGGAACGGTGACGGAACACGGATCCTCCTATGATCGGGTGCGCGGCGAAGGGGTTCACGGGCAGGCGAGTGCCGGTGCGCCGGGGTCGGCGCCGGCGGCGGACAGACGGGCGTACCCGATCCCGGTTAGACCGAGGACGGCCTGGGCGGTCGCCCGGGGTGCGGTGGCCGGGTCGAAGCCGCCGCCGTCGAAGTCGACAGCGCCCCGGTCGGCCGGCGCCCCGGCGCAGCCGACCTGGAGTCCGGCGAGGAATGCCCGGGCCCGCGCCCAGGCCGGCAGCCGGTGGCCGTCGCGCAGGGCCTGCGCGGCGAGGCCGGTGCTGTTGGCGTTCGGCGTGCCGCCCGCGTTGGCGAAGCCGCCGTCGGCGCGCTGAACGGACACCAGCCAGCGCAGCCCGGCGGCGGCGTCGGCCGGACGGTCCGCGGCGCGCAGCGCCTGTGCCGCGAGCGCGGTGGCGTCCACGTCGGACGTGCAGACCGGTTGCGCGGGCAGCAGCGGGTAACCGCCGTCCGGGCACCGGGTGCCGGCGAGCCAGGCGGCCGCCGCCGGTGGCGCCCCGGCCGCCGTACGGTCCAGCGCCAGCAGCGCGAAGGATTGGCTGAACGCGTTGCTGTAGTCGCCGTACGCGGACCGGTCGCTGAACCTGCCGGCCGGCGTCTGGAGCGAGCGCAGCCGGGCGATCAGGTCCACCCCGCCGACGTCGGCCGGGTCGCCGCCGCGCACCTGCACGGCGAGGGCGAGCTTGGCGGTCGCACCCGCGTACGCCTCGGAGACGCCGTCGCCGAGGTAGCCGTCGCGGATGTCCGGCCGGGTGACCCAGGCCAGCGCGTCGGCGCCGTGGTCGTCGGCGACGCCGGTGGCGGCGAAGGCGAACACGGCGTCGAGGGTCAGCCCCTGGTCGGGGTACACGACACCGTCGAAGACCGCCTCGAAGCGTTCGCCGTCGACGAGTTGCCGGGCGAGCCAGCCGCCGGCGGCCTCCGGGCGGGTGAGGGCGGCGCGCTCGGGGGCGGCGACGGCGGGTGTGGTGAGGGTGAGAGCGGCGAGTACGCCGCAGAGGAGCGCGAGCAGGCGGTGCCGGCTTCGGCGGACGACCATCGGAAGCGCCTTTCCGGCCCGGCGGTCGTCGAAAGCCCGGACGACCGCGGCAACGCCGCGTCGACCGGGACTCCGACCCGTGGGCCACGACGGGTGGGGAGCGGATACACGCGTACGACGGGTATTCGGGCTCGCCGCCGCAGATCTCTCTGGGCGGCCTACCGTTGCGGGCCAGCGCCGGATTTCGACCGGTCTTCCCCCGCACGTACACGCGGTGGTTCAGTTGTCGCGACAGTCTGCTGTGGCCGGAGCGCCGATGTCAATGCGCCAGGAACCGGACACGTGCCGTGACGGCCGGCAGGACGCCCGGTGAAGACCGGGCGTCCTCGACCGCGTGGTCACTGTCAGCGGGGCCGGGAGCCGGTCATCGGCGGAACGGTCCGGTGACGCAGTAGGTGATGCCGCCGGAGGACGAGCCGGTCGTGCCGCGTTGCGACGAGAAGTACAGCCGGTCCCCCGCCGGGGTGAACGCCGGCCCGGTGATCTCCGAACCGCTCTGTCCGGTGATCCGCAGGAAGACCGAGATCTTGTCGTCGGGCGTGATCATGCAGATCTCCATGTTCCCGCCGTCCTCCGCGACGTACAGGTCACCGGCAGTGGACCCGGTGATGTTGTCGACCCCGGTCAGCGGAGGGGTGCCCGGACTGACCAGGTTGTCGTCGTAGGCGAGCTCGTACGTGCCGGCGGCCAGGTTGACCTGCCACACGCGGTTGTCGCCCTTCGTGGTGAACCAGACGGTGTCATCCGCGTAGTGACAGCCCTCGCCGCCGTTGAACGTCTTCGCGCCGGACACCTGCTGCCGGGTCGGGGTGGGCGAGCCGTCCGGGTCGGGCACCGTGGCCCAGGTGAACGTGCCGGAGGTCGCCGTACCGGCGCGGAAGACCTGGAGGGTTCCGGCGGAGAGGTCGCCCCAGGTGGTCGGCACGAACCGGTAGAACTTGCCGTCGGTCTCGTCCTCGGTCAGGTAGACGACCCGGCGGACCGGGTCGGCCGCGGCCGCCTCGTGCTTGAACCGGCCCAGCGCGGGACGCGCCACGGCGGTCCCGCCGAGGGGGTACGTCTCGAAGACCCGGCCCAGGGACACCTCCTCGCAGGAGAGCCAGGTGTTCCACGGTGTCTTGCCCCCGGCGCAGTTGTTGTTGGTTCCGGAGAGGATCCGCGACGCCCCGACCACGGTGCCGCTGGAGTCGAAGACGAGGCGTGAGGCACCGCCGCCCGCACCGGCTGACACCTCGGAGTTCGACACGTAGATCCAGCCGGTGCCGTTCGGGAACACGGCGCCACCGTCCGGAGCGTCGTGCCAGGTGTACGACGTCCCCGGCACCGTCCGACGGGATCGTGCGACGATCGAGCTGGTGAAGCCGGCCGGCAACTGGATGCCGTTGGCGTCGGCGGGCTGGAGCCCACCGTAGGGGCCCGCCGCGTTCTGCGCCGGGGCTCCGTACGCCGCCGACCACGCGGTGAACGGCAGCGCGACAGCGCCCGCACCGACGACAGTGGCCCGCAGCATTGCTCGACGATCCATGGAACCTCCTCGGTAGGTTCCCCAGATCTGACCGGGCGGAGCTTACGCACATCGATCTGTTGGATGAACGTCGATGGACGCCTCGGTGCGCGGCGTCGTGTCGGCCGTCTCGTCCGTCGCCTGCCGGTGACGGGAGCGACTCGCGGTCGGCCCCCGCCACCGTTCGCATGGCTGGTCAGCCCTTGCGCCACTTCTGGTTGGCCGTGCCCCCGCAGTCCCAGAGCTGGAGCCTCGCGCCGTCGTTGCCGTTCCAGTCCTTGATGTCGACGCACTTGCCGGCCTGGAGGTTGACCAGGTCTCCGGCCGCGTTCAGGGTGAACTGCTGGGCGCCGGTGCCGTTGCAGGTGTAGAGCTGCACCGCCGCCCCGTTCGCGGTGGACCCGGCGTCGACGTCCATGCACTTGTTGTTCTGGCTCTTGAGCGCCGTGCCGCTGAACGTCCACTTCTGCGCGTTGGTGTTGTTGCAGTTCCACATCTGCAACGGCGCGCGGTCGACGAAGTTGGAGCTCGGCACGTCGATGCACTTGTTGTTCCAGTTGCTGACCACTGGCACCCCGGTGGTCGGGGTGCCGCCGCCACCGCCGGTGAACGGGCTGAGGATCAGTCCGGCCGAACGGGGATCGCCGTCGTGCACCAGCGACTCGAATCCACCGACGTCGTCGAAGGCGAACGCGTACGCCCGGCCGTCGGTCATGTTGGCGTGGATCAGGCGTGCGTACTGGTTGGTGGGGTTGCTGCGGTAGAAGTCGGCGGCGTTCGTGCTGGGCTGGGTGTCGACGGTGCCGAGCGTGCCTCGGTTGAGGGCGGCGCAGAGCGTACGCGAGATCGGGCCGACCACCTGGTCGTTCGGCGCGGGCAGGTCGCCGTCACAGCCCCAGACGCTGGCCGAGGAGGGCCGGTTGAAGGAGGCGACGACCTGGCCGCTGCCGTTGGTGAAGGTCATGGTGTTGCCCGAGGTGCGGCCGTAGTACCGGATGGCCGGCTGGTCGGCGAAGGGCGCCACGGTCAGGGTCTTCGTGGTGTACGCGTTCCACGCGGAGGCGATGTACGAGTCCAGGTACGTGGTGCTGAGCAGGCCGGCCCCGGCCGCCTTGCCCGGAGCCAGGACGCGTAGCACGGTCCCGTCGGAGCGGGTGTGGACGGTGCCGGCCCAGCCCGGCTGCGCCCGGATCCCGTCGATCACCGCGTTGCGTCCGTTGGCCACCACGTCGCCGGTGCGCTTGGTGACGCCGTTGGCGCCGGTCACGGTGACCGCGTGCGGGATCGCGAACATGTCGACCTGGGAGCTGTTGAGCCACAGCCCGGAGTCGTTGTAGGTGAACTCGCTCCAGTCGAAGAGGATGTCGCGGTTCGCGTCACCGGCCGCCCAGGGCGCGGGCTGCACCAGTCCGTCCGGGGTGAGGAAGAACTTGAGCTTCTGCCCGAGGGAGAAGTAGGCCCGGCCGGAGAAGCCGCGGGGGAACTGGATCGTGGTGCTGCCGCCGTTGCCGGGGCCCGGGATGGAGACGTCCGGCGCGGGTGACGGCGGGAGCTGCCCGCCGGTCCACGGCACGAAGGTGCCGCCGGAGGTGACGTAGCCGAGCCGGCCGGAGGACAGCTGGACGCCGATGACGTAGAGGTGGACCGGGTCGCTGCGGCCGGTGGTGTTGGTGACGGTGACCGGCAGCAACGCCGGTCCGACCGCCTGGGCGGGCGTGGCGACGACAGCGCCGGTGAGCCCGGCGAGCAGGGCGGACGCGGCGGCGAGCAGCCTTCTTCGGAGACGCATGGGGACACCTCGCGGGAGACAGGGGGACGGGAGAGCGCTCTCTCAGCAGGGTCCAATTGTCAATATTGTTTGTCAATAGGTGGTTGCCTATGGACCAGGGCCACGGCGAAGGTCATCGGTTGATTAAGATCCACTACGGAACAGTCGACTGTGGATTGGGTAGGTAGGTACATGAAACGCATGCTTTCGGCGCTGACGGCGCTGGTGACCGTCGCGGCGGGCCTGACTGTCGGCGCCCCCGCCGCCCAGGCGGCCGGCTCCTGCTCGGGGACCATCACCTACAGCCAGGTGCAGTCGTCCGGGCTCGGTGAACTGGTGATCTACTACAACAGCAGCAACGGGGGCACCAACAGCGCCTGCTTCTACCACCGCGGCGCGGCGTACGGGAGGTCGGCGCCCACCTTCGTGCAGATCTACCGCTGCGCGGAGCGGTCGGGCGAGGGCGCGCACTGCACCCGGTCGGGCGGCGCGGACACCAATTCCGGTGACTTCAGCTATTACGCCGGCCCGGTCGCCGTCACCGGTACGGCGAACTACTGCGTCGAGGCGGTCGGCTACATCGGATGGGCCGGTGAGCGCCACCAGATCTACAGCCGCCGCCAGGGCTGCTGAACCCGCTCCCCTCCCCCGGACCGGGGCCGGCGCACGATGAGCGCCGGCTCCCCGGCCGGGCCGGGTCAGACGGCCAGCGCCCGGCGGCACCTGGTGAGTTCCGTGCGCAGATCCCGGCGCAGGGCCCGGTCCAGGCCGGGCTGGGCGAGCGCCTGGGCGAAGTCGCGGGCCGCCTCGTCCCACCGGCCCAGCCGGGCCAGGGCCGTACCCCGGTTGTAGCGCGGCACGGGGGCCTCCGACAGCGCCACCGCCCGGTCCAGGTCGGCGAGCGCGGCGGCCACGTCGCCGCGCTCGAACCGGGCGGCGGCCCGGTTCGTCCACGCCTCCACCAGTTCGGGGTCCCCGTTCAAGGCCCGGGTGAGCAGTTCGTCGGCCTCGGCGGGCCGGCCGCGCTCGGCGAGGACCAGGCCCAGGGTGCACAGCAGCGCGGGCTCCTGCGGAGCGCCGGCCAGCCCGGCCCGCGCACCCGCCTCGGCGGCATCCAGCGCGCCGCGCTCCACGCAGGTTGACCAGGGCGATCCGGGCGTCGAGGTGCCCCGGTTCGATGGCGAGCACCCGCTCCAGGTCGGCGCGCGCCCGCTCGGGGCGGCCCCGCTCCTGCTGGAGCACGGCCCGGTTGTAGTACGCCTCGGGCAGGTGCGGTCCCAGCCGGATGGCGGCGTCGTAGTCCCTGATCGCGGCTCGGGTCCGGCCCGCCGCCCGGTGGAGGGCGGCGCGGTCCACGTAGTACTCGCAGTTGTCGGGGTCGTGGGCGATCACGGTGTCCAGATCGGCCAGCGCCCGCGCCGGGTCGCCCAGCGCGAGGTGAACCTGCGCCCGGTTGTGGCGCAGCCGGGCCAGGTCCTGCGGGCGTTCGCCGGGGCCGAGCGCGGCCGTCAGCCGGGTCAGCCCGTCGTCGACGAGCCGCAGCGCGCGGTCGGGCCGGCCGGCCCGGCTGTCCAGCAGCGCCAGGCCCTGCTCGTAGAAGACCGTCGACAGCAGCCGCCGGCGTGGGTCGGCCAGTTCGGCGGCGAGGCGCAGCGCCACCTCCAGCCAGTGCCGGGCCAGCGCCGGGTCCTGGTCGGCCGCCGGCAGGTGCCGGGCGTGCAGCATGGCGGTGGCGTACGCCGCCGACATAGTGATCTTCGGGTCGTCGGTGACGGCCCGCGCCTCGTCGTAGAGGTCGAGCGCCTCGGCGGCCCGGTTCAGGGCCGCCAGGGCGGTGGCCAGGCCGGTGGTGAACGCCCACCAGTGCCGCAGGTCGCCGTCGGGGGTGACCGCCGCCCGCCCGCGCCGGGCGACCCGGGCCGCGTGGTGGTAGTAGCCGCGGGCCAGGCTGTCGCCCAGTGCCCGTCGCAGCGCCTGCGGGGTGCGCTCGCCGGGCGCCGGATCGGGGGCACCGTCGTCGCGCAGGTCGAGGCGCACCGGGGCCGGCCCGAGCCGGCGGGCCAGCGCGTCCAGCAGTTCGGCTGTCGTCTCGTCGGCGCCGGCGACGTGATCGAACCGGACGGTGACGGGCCGCCGGAGCGTGCCGGCCCAGGCCGCCACGAGTTCCGCCGCGCCGTAGGCCAGGCAGGCGGTACGGCGGGCGGGGTGGAAGCGGATCGGCTCCTCCTCGGCGGCCGGCCGGGCCGCCGGGTCGAGCTGGGGAGCGATCGCGTGCAGTTCGACCGCGTGCCGGGCCGCCAGGCGGGGCCGGTCGGCGGCGACCCGGCCGAGGAAGGCCGAGACCCCGGCGTACGGCCCGTGGTCGCGGTGGCAGTCGTAGCGCTCCGCCCCGTCCGTCACCGCAGGGCCCACCGCCGCAGGGGCGGGCGCCCGGGAGCGCCCGCCGGGGCGACAGTTACCAGCACCACTCGATCCACAGGCGGCGTGCGCCGGACACCAGGCGGAGTGCAGTCGTGCGACGGATGGTCATCGTCCTCATAGGAACCTCCGATGTGATGCACCTCAGGGCTGGCCCAGAGCGTAATGCCGGTCGATGGAAATAAGAAGGGTTCTCGCGATTCGCGGCGGGCTGCTCGCGCCGCCACGCCGAACGCCGCCGTCGCGGCGCCGGCCATTCCGCTGCCGAGCAGGCGTACGACGGTCAGCGCGACAGCATCCGGCGGACCCGGCGGCCCACCGCTTGCTTGACCTGGTCGCGCAGTGGCTGCGCGCGGCGTGCCGTGAGCTTCTGCTGCAGCGTCCGGTTCTCGTCCCGCAGCCATTGGATGCGCGTCAGCAGTTCCTCGGCCGTGTAGGCGGAGGCCGGCCGGACCGCCGGCGGGTAGACGGTTCGGCGGACCTGCTCGTCGAAGCGGGTGGCGCTGTCCCCGTCGGCGAACGACAGGCCGAGGTCGTGCTTGGCGAGGAACGCGGTGATCCGCGCGAAGCGCTCCTTGTGGCCCTCGTTCAGGGCCGTGTAGTCGGCTTCCTCGTAGAGTCGGGCGGCGTCGACGTCGGCCAGCACGTCGCGCATCAACCGGTGCGGGATGTCGAAGTAGCGGGCCAGTTCCAGGGTGCGCGAGTCGTGTGCGAGGAGATACCCGGGAGTGCCGGAGATCAGCGCCGTGATGGTGCCGTGGATCCGGGTGCCGAAGGCGAAGTCGAATCCGGAGAGATACTCCATCCAGGGCCACGGGTCCATGAACATCCGCACCTTGTCCTCGACGAAGAGCGGGTGTGAGGTGTGGATCGGCATGTCGTCGGTCTTGCCGCGCAACTTCGGTGCGTCGCCGTAGAGCAGGGTGCCGAGGGTGTACAGGCCCTGCGCCACGTAGCGCAGATTCGGGTAGCGCTGGTGGTGGTGCTGGACGATCGGGGCCAACGCGCGGACGTACGGCGAGATGACGAACGCGAGCCGATCCTCGGTGTCCAGGGTGGCCTTCGCCTTCTCGACCCGGAGGCTGTCGCCGTGCAGGAACATCGACGGACAGCCGATCTGCTCGACGGCGGAGAACCCCAGCGTACGCAGGTAGTTCTCGCTGATCTCGCCGCGTACGCCGATGCTGTGCGATCGGTCCAGCACCGCCCGGCAGAACGCCTTCACCGGCTCGTCGATCGGGCGCAGGTACTCCCGGTCGCCGTCCACGTCGGTCTGCGCCCCGACCCCGAGCACCACCACCGGGATCTTGAGCCGCTCGATCAGCCGGGTCATCGACGTCAACCGGTTCACGTAGTCGTGGCGGAACGCGTTCGCCAGCGGGATCACGAAGACGTCGTACTTCTCGTTGATCTCGTCGGCATCGCGCGGGTCCGTCCGGAACCGCGACGGGGTGATCTCCGCCGTCGAGGTGGACAGCAGCTTGTGCGCGGCGTGGCTGAAGACCAGGTTGCCGCTGTTCTTGCCGATCCAGTCCCGCTCGTAGGTCTCCTCGGCGGTGACGACGTCGAACGGGCCCTTGCGGGCTCGCAGCAGGATCCGCTGGTGCATCCGGGGTGTCCACCCTTCGTCCCGGACGCCACGGCGCCCGGCGAGGCCGAAGCGGCGCGACCGGCCGGGCACGGCCCCGTTCCGTGCAGGAACCGAAATCCTACGCCCTGACACGGAGAGGTGCCGTCAGACCTACACCGGGTCGGGTCAGGCGGCGTGGACCGCTGTGGTGTCCGCTGCGGGCCGGCCGTAGCGGCGACGCAGTCGGGCCTCGGCGCGGGGGTTGCGATTGGCGAGGTTCAGGTCGCCGCCGTAGTGCGCCAGAACCCGTGGGTTCATCACCCGGTACCACAGCGGCGGAACGAGAGCGAGCAACACCATCGAGGCGTAGCCTCCGGGCAGTCGCGGCGAGACGTCGAAGCTGCGCAGCGTCTGGTAGCGGCGCAGCGGGTTGGCGTGGTGGTCACTGTGGCGTTGCAGTTGAAAGAGGAACACGTTGGTGACGACGCGGTCGCTGTTCCAGCTGTGCCGTGGGTCGACCTTCTCGAAGCGGCCGGTGGCGGTGCGCCGGCGGCACAATCCGTAGTGCTCGAGGTAGTTGACCGCTTCCAGCAGCGAGAAGCCGACGATCGCCTGCAGGAACAGGAAGGGCACGAGCCGCCAGCCGAACACAGCGATCAGCAGGGCGAAGAGCACGACGGTCATGAGCCCGGCGTTGAGCAGGTTGTTACGCAGCGTCCACGGGCTCTTGTGCCGCAGCCGGAAGCGGCCGATCTCCAGCCGCCACGCCGAGATGAGGCTGCCCCAGACCGTACGCGGCCAGAACGAGTAGAAGCTCTCCCCCAGCCTGGCGCTGGCCGGGTCCTCCGGTGTGGCGACACGGACATGGTGCCCGCGGTTGTGCTCGACGTAGAAGTGGCCGTACCCGGTGGGCGCGAGGGCGATCTTCGACAACCACCGCTCGACCGTTTCGCGCTTGTGGCCGAGCTCGTGTGCGGTGTTGATGGCCAGTCCGTTGACGATCCCGATGGTGGCGACCAGGCCGGCGGCGCCGGCGGCACCGAGGCCGCCACGCGTCCAGACCCACGCTCCGAGCAGCAGGGCGGCGTACTGCACCGGCAGGAACAGGAACGTGATCCAGCGGTAGTAGCGGACCTCCTGCAACCGCCGGGCGATGTCGTCGGGCGGGTTCTCTCCGTCGTCACCGAGCAGCACGTCGATGATCGGGATGAGTCCGAAGACCACCGCCGGGGTGAGCCACCAGGCAGCGGGTCCGGCGCCGGCCTGCCACAACGCGTACGCCAGAAACGGCAGCACCGGCACGAGGAGAGCCAGTGGCCACAGGTGCTTCTTGCCGTCACGCCAGCCGGCGGCTGGAGCATCGATCGAGGTCTGCATGTACCGCCTCCGGAGTGTCGAGCGCTGCGTCGACTGTCACACGGATAACCACGCTTGACAATATCCGGCTCTGCGTAAATTGAGTAGACACGCAAGGCATGTGTGTCTACTCGATAGACTCGACGCACCATGGCCGCCCCTCCGCCTTATCGCCACACCGCGCGCCGGCACCTGCGTGACACGGTCATCACGGCCGGCCGCGACCTGGCGATCGACCGCGGCTGGGACGCGGTACGAATGGCCGACGTGGCGGCCCGCGTGGGCGTGAGCAGGCAGACGCTCTACAACGAGTTCACCAACAAGGCCGGACTGGGCGAAGCCATCGCACACCGCGAGATCGACCGGTTCATGGACGGTGTGCGGGAGGCGTTGTCCGCCCACGGCGGCGACGTGCGAGCCGCCGTCCATGCCGCAGTCACGTTCGTGTTGACGCAGGCCGGCACCGACCCGCTGGTCAAAGCCGTCCTCAACAGTGCCCGGGGCACCGACGCCCTGCTCCCCTACCTGACCACCCGCGCCGACCTGGCCCTGGCCGCCGCCGTCACGGTGCTGAGGGAGTGGGCGGACACGCACCTGCCCCGGGTGCCTCCCGATGAAGTCGCCGTCGGCGCCGAATCCCTCGCGCGACTGGTCGTCAGCCACATCGTGCTGCCGACCGCGCCCGTCGACAACACCGCCGACACCCTCGCCGAACTGGCACAACGCTTCCTGGACCCGCCGCGCGCGTGAACGAGCGCATCAGCTGGGATGCGGGCGTCGGCCGGGTGCGTACAGCGGCGGACGACCGGACGTGCCCGAGGGCCTCCTCGGCCGGGTCCGGCCGCCACGGCGGGGCGGGGCGGGGCGGCGGTCGCCACCCCGCCCGGACGCGACTCGCCCCCTTCAGGTCACCGGGCCCGCCGGTCGATCGGCGCCGAAGTACTCGGGCCGGCTCACCCAGGCCTCACTGACGAACATGACGCCGGGCCGGTGGGCCAGGATGTCGCGCAGGCCGACGACGACAGGCTCGGCCCGCTCGAGCGGCAGCACGGCGATCACCATGACGAGTCCGGCCCGGTCGTTGAAGAGCAGCCGGCCCTCGTGGGTGCCGTGGTGGCCGAAGCCGGAGACCCCGCTGAGGCTGGTCCAACCGCTCACGCCGGAGGCGTGCAGCAGCGTCCGGACGGCGTCGACGTCGTCGGCGCGGGTCACGACCTCCACCTTGACCATGCGCGTCAGTCCGAGCTCGTTCATACGCTGTACTCCTTCTCTGGGCCGAGGGCCGGGAGCGGCGTGGTGCGCCGGGATCCGCCCGGGTCACTCCATTCGCCGGTACGGGGGTCGATGACGGTCAGGGACATCCAGCCGCCGTCGATCAGCTGGCGCAGGGCCGGGTTGCGGCCGAGCACGGTGTCGACGAGGTGGTGCGGGGCGTGGACCACGGCGAGCAGCCGCAGCGGGTCGTGCGCCGGCCGTGTCCCGTCGTCGACGGACTGCAGCGGCAGCCCGGCACGCAGGTCGCCACCGGATCCGGAGAGGACGCCGAGCGCGTCGCCGAGGACGGTGTGCACGGTCTTGGTGCCGGCACCGAGGCGGTGCGGATCCACCGTGGAGAAGTAGTACTGGAGGTTGATCCAGGACGCCACGACGAGCGGGCCCGTCATGATCGTCTCCAGCGCGACCGCGTCCGGATCCGCGGTCCAGTCGTAGGAGTGCAGGAACGTGCGGCAGCCGAGATCGCGCCCGGCGCTCAGCTCGCGCGGCGCGGCGATGAACGCGGCGTTGCCGGCCAGCGCCCACTCCGGCCGCACCTGGGCCCAGTCCGAGGCGCGGCCGGGCAGGTGGCGGGAGCCCGGCCGGCCGGGCAGCCGGGTGGCCCGTTCCGCGCGCAGACCCGCTCCCGCCTCGGCGAGCCGGCGCGTCAGGTCGTCGACGTGCGGGCGCAGCCGGACGGGGACGGTGTCGACATCGAACAGGCGCACCTCGTCGGTGACGGTGTCGTGCTCGCCGGCCAGGACGTGGGTGTCGGCGGGCAGGTGGATCCCCCGGGCGACCAGCGCCTCGCGGATCTCGGGCCGGTTGAGCAGCGCGGCGACCAGCCGGGCGCTGACCCCGCCCCGGTTGCCGCCGCAGGCGCCGCAGTCGAGCGCGGCCGCGTAGGGGTTGTTGGTGCTGGTGGCCCCGTGCCCGCAGAGCAGCACCAGCGGGGCGAAGCCGGTCGTCAGCCCGACGGTGCGCAGCGTCGCCTCCGCGTAGTAGACCTGCTCGTCGAGGGTCAGGGCGGCGGCGAGGTCGGCCACCGTCGGCGCGGTGTCGTCGGCGGGTGGCGCGAACCGGCCCGGCGCCACGGCGCGCACCGCCAGGGCGGCGGTGGCGAGCACGCCGGCGACCTCCACGAAGGCGAACGCGCCGACCGGGTCGGCCTTGGCCGAGGCGAACGCCCGGCGCCACGCCTGCCGGGCCCGCCGGCGGCGTACCCGCGTGGCGTCGGCGGTCTCCCCGACGGTGGCCACCGGTCGCATGAGCACCGGGCAGCGGTCCCGGCCCCGGGCGGCATCGGCCGCCACGGTGCGCACGGGTAGGCCGAAGAAGCCGGCGAAGCCGTAGGTGTCCACCGGCCCGGCCGCCTCCAGGTGCCGGCGCAGGCCCTCGCTGCGCACGTCGATGCAGAACACCGCCTGGGCGAGCGGGGTGACGCGGGCGGCGCGGCGTGGGCGCGGCCGCGCCCCGTGGTCCAGCCGGTTCCGCAACCGACGCCGGTATGCGTGCTCCGCGGCGGCGAGCCACACCTCGGCCTGCCGCGCCGGGGACAGCTCGGCCACCACGTCGCGCACCACCGCCACCGTCTCCTCGGGCAGCAGCGCCAGGGCCGGCGCGTCGACGCCGAGCGCCGCGACCAGCCGGGCGAGAGCCGCCGGCTCGTCCGTCCCCGGCGCACCGGCGGCCGGTACGGTCCCCGCCGTCCCGGCGGTGGGCGTCGACACGGCGGTCGGCGTCGCGGCGGTGGGGGTCGTCGCGGCGGTCACCGCTTGGAGCGTCGGCGGGACGCCGAGGTGGCGGTGGGTGGCGGTGCCGGCCAGCGCCAGCTCGTAGCTGAGCCGGACCGCGAGCAGGTCCAGCGGGGTCAGGTCCGGTCGCTCACCGGGACGCGTCTGAGACCAGCGGGCGTAGCCGGCCCAGCCCGGCAACCGGAGCAGGGACCGGGTGAGATACGCCGGCCAGGCCGCCGGCGCCACGCCGAGGGCGCGCAGGAGCAGGGCGACTGCCCGCTCGGGCTCGGCGGGCAGCGCGGCGACGAGTGCCCGCAGGCCGCTGACGCCCGCGCGGTCGACGCCGGCCACCCGCCGCCAGCGCGCCCAGCAGCTCTCGTCGGCCGGGCCGGGAACCGGCCAGCGGGCGGCCGGACGGCCGCAGTGCGCCGCGCACCAGCCGGCCACCAGCTCGTCGACGTCGGCGCCGATCCGGGTACCCAGGACCCGGTCGAGCAACTCGGCCAGGGTGAGCGGGTCCGGGTCGGCCTCGACGGCGGGCCGGGTCACCGCGAGCCGGCGCCGCGCCACGGCGAGCAGGTCGGGTGGCGGGGGCGGTCCGTCGTGCACCTGGTGGGCCAGTGCAGCGACCTGGAGGTCCGCGGCCGTGATCGACCGTCCGCCGAGCGTGACCGGCGCCGAGGCCGCCGGGGGGAGCACCGCGGTCAGGTCGGCCGGCTCGATCTCGCCGTCGCGCAGCCGCCGCCGGTACTCGTCGGCCGGCAGGTGGGTCCGCGCGCCGCCGAGCGCCCGCAGCTCGGCAGTGGCCCGCGCGAACGGCACCCGCTCCCGGCCGGCGAGCGGGTTGACCGCCACGAACGTGTCCAGCGGCCAGACCGCGGCGACGTGGTCACCGGCAGCGGCCAGCGCGGCGACGACCCGGGCGGCGTCCGACCGGTCGGACGCGTCGCGGCGGCGTACGGCGGTCACGGCCCAGGCGGCCGGCTCCCCCGCCGCCACGCCGGCGGAGCGGCGCCACCACGCGCCGGCGCCGTCACGCCAGGCCCACCACCACAGCGCGGCGCCGTGCCGGCGCACCAGGAACGCGCCGGCGACGGCCACCAGGGCCAGCGTGACCGCCGCGACGCCCACCCCGGCGTCCGTCACCGAGGTCGGCAGCCCCAGCCACCGGGCGACGGCCCGACCGGCGACCAGGTAGCCGCCGGCCAGCGCGCCCGCCGCGAGGGTGATCGCGACGGCGGTCCGCGCCGGCACCTCGCGGTCCGCGAGCGCCGACCGCACCGCGGTCAGCGCGGCCGCACCGGCCAGGACGGCGCTGAGCAGGCCGCTCGGGCTGGCGCCGAGCGACAGCTCGGTGAGCGCCACGGCGGCGAGCACCGCCGCGCCGGCCAGCGCCACGGTCCGGGTCCGGGGCGGGCCGACCGGGCGGGGCGCGGCCGCGGTCCGCGCCTGGGCCTGGAGC
Organism: Micromonospora sp. CNZ296; assembly: GCF_007827635.1. NCBI lineage: Bacteria > Bacillati > Actinomycetota > Actinomycetes > Micromonosporales > Micromonosporaceae > Micromonospora > Micromonospora sp. CNZ296. The sequence goes on along the minus strand of NZ_VISW01000008.1, from coordinate 76,286 downwards.
GCGCCGCCGGCGGACAGGAACGCGTACGCCTTGTAGACCGCGTGCCCGACCAGGTGCACGGCGGCCAGGCCGAACGCGCCGAGCCCGCACTGGGCGAGCATGAAGCCCATCTGCGCGACAGTGGACCGGGCGAGGGTGCCCTTGACGTCGGTGCGCACCGCGGCGAACACCGTCCCGGACACCGCGGTCACGAGGCCGGTCAGCACCATCGCCGGCATCACGCCGGGTGTGGCGACCACCACCGGCGCCAGTGTGATCATCAGGAAGCCGGCGACGTTGACCATGCCTGCGTGCAGGAAGGCGGAGACCGGGGTCGGGGCGTCCAGGGTGTACGGCAGCCAGCGGTGCGCCGGCACCTGGGCCGATCGCACCGCGCCGGCCACCAGCAGCAGCCCGCCGGCGGCGGCCAGGAGCCAGCCGGGCCGGTCGCCGGCGGCCGCCCGGACCGCGTCCAGGTCGGCGTCGCCCGTCGGCGCGACCAGCAGCGCCAGGCCGGCGACCAGGGCCACGTCGCCGACGAGGAACACCGCCCGGGTACGGCGCACCGCCGCCCGTACCCGGGGCTGCTCCCGGTAGTAGCCGATGAGCCCGATGAGCAGGTGCCCGGCCGCGATCCAGCCGACGGCCAGTTGCACGAGGCTGGGCGCGGTGGTCATCACCAGGGTCGCCGTGGTGGCCGCCGCGATCCGGGCCTGCAGGGCGCGGGCGCCCGGCTCGCCGTCGAGATAGCGGCGCGCGTAGCCGGCGACGACGGCGGCCAGCCCGCAGACGAGGAGCGCGAACAGCGCGGTGAACCGGTCGAGCCGGATCCCCACGGAGAACGCCGGCCCGGGTGGGTCGAGCCGGAGCAGGAGCGCCGGGACCACCGGGTCGTACGCGACCCGGGCCAGCAGCGCGGCGGCCGCGGCGGCGGTGAGAGCGAGCAGCGCCCCCACCACCCGGGCGGCTCGACGGGGATCGGGTACCGCCAGCGCGCACAGCGCCGCCGATGCGGGCCCGGCCAGGACTCCCAGAACCAGTGCGACGGACATCGTCACCTCCTCAGACACGCGCACTGTATTACACGATTCGTAATTCGTGTATCGTGAGACGCACGACAGTGGCTCGGCACGAGGAGGAGCGATGGACGCGACCGGATCCCCGTCGCAGGTGTGGCAGACCAGCCCGAGCTTCGCCCTCGCCCGGCTACGCGCCGGGCACCACCGGTTCCGGGCCGGCGGCCTTCCCGTCCCGTCGGCCGGCGCGACACCGGTGGCCGCGGTCCTGTCGTGCGCCGACCCGCAGCCCGAGGCCGTGACCGTGTTCGGCGGCGTCGACGTCTACGCGGTCCGCACCGCCGGCCTGCAGGTCGGCCCGGCCGCGCTGGGGAGTCTGGAGTACGCGGTCGCGCGCCTCGGCGCACCCCTGCTGGTCGTGCTGGGCCACGCCTCCTGCTCCCTGGCGGGCGGCAGCGGGCCGGACCGGGTACGCGCCACGCTCACCGCCCTGCGCCGCCGGTCTCCCCTGCTCGACCAGGCCGTCCACTCCGGCCGCTGCGGCATCCACGGCATGATCTGGCACGACGCGGACCGCCTCCTCAACGAGGTGCGGCCCGTGCTGCCACCGCCGGCCCGGCGGGCCTGCCGCCTGCGGCCACCGAACAACGCGTCGATGCGGTCGCACTGAGTGGGGCGATGCCCCATCAGGGGTTGCACACCGGGCACGCACCGGGGTCCGCGGCGCCGCCCACGGGCCGGCGCGAGCGGTACGCGCACCTGCCGCATCCCGAGACCAGCAGCGCGTCGTGGGCGGTGGGCGTGCCGCAGTCGCGGCAGGGTAGTCCCGGCTCGGTGCCGACCAGGCCGAATCCCGGCGCCGCACAGGTGGGACAGGGCGTGGCGAGACGCCGGGCCAACCGGTCGGCGGCGGCGGCGATGACCCGCATCCGGGTCGGATTGACGTGGGCCCGCAGGTCCGCGCCGAGCACGGCGGTGCCGTCGGCGGAGTCGAGGGCGGCCCGCCGGACGGCGACGAGGACGTCGGCGAGCCGGCGGAGTCCCTTGACCGGCCGACCGGGCCCGGCCGCGGGCCGGACGACGACCGCGTGGTGCGGGAACCCGGCCCGGCGCAGGAACGCGAGCACGGCGCCGCGGTCCCGACCGTCGGTGACCACCTGGCCGTGGTTGGTCTCGACGCTCAGAGCGCTCTCCACCAGGGTCAGACCCGACCGGTCGTCGACGAGCGCCACGTACTCCACGTCGGCAGGAGTCCAGGGAGCCGCCGGGTGCGGGCCGAACGCCCCTTCGCTGGCCAGCCCGACCACGGACCCGGTCGCGGCCATCCCGAGCCGGGCCTTGCGCACCACGGTCTCCCGCGCCGAGCCGACCCGCCGCACCTCGCCGGTGAACGTACCGAGCGCGTCGGTGTCCACCGGCGCCACCCGCACACTCATCCCGAGCCGTCGTCGCAGCAGCGGACGCAGCGCCCACTGTTTGCCGTGCATGGTGGCCAGGCAGGCCACCACGCCATGGAACGGTGACGCCTCCACACCACCGATCCTACCCGGGATAAGAAGTAGGATTCCGGAATTCGGTTACGTATCGGCCGGAATTCGGTTACGTATCGGAGCGGTCGCCCGGGCTGTGGTGTCATCGTGGTGACGTAGCGGTACCGGTCGCCGGCGGCGCCCGGGTGGTCGAGGTCGATCGGGATCCACTGGGCGTCGGCCGCCCCGCAGGTCCGGAAAAGGCCGGCGCAGCAGTCGCCGTTGTTGCAGTCCGGAGTGCCGGCGTCGGATCCTCGGCCCGCACCGGCGCGGCGGCGGTGACGATGCCGATCCGGGTCCGGCCGGGGCCACCGGCCAGCCGCACGATGTCCTCGTAGATCTCCCGGTTGTCATCGGCGAGCGCGCCGCCACAGCGACACCTGACATCGCATCCGGGTCCAGCCACGCCCGGCGGAAGGGGGTCGCCGGTGTCGTCCGGTCTCCACGTGGGCCTGCCCCTGCCAGGCACCGGCACCGGCACAGCGGGCCACCACCGTCGCCTCCGCGGCTGTGGCCTGCCGATGCCACCGCTCCACCGGCAGGCGGCGGCTGGGCCCGTCCGCAGGCACCAGCCAGTGCACGTCTCCGGCGGGGTCGCGTAGCGGAGGCGAATCCGTCCCCGTTCACGCGCGTACCACCATGTCGCGACGCACGGCCTCGACCTGGCGGGCGAACCGGCCGTCCGGGACCGCCGACGCCACGGCGTGCGCGTCGGACCAGTCGTCCACGTCCCGCAGCACGGGCAGCGGCACGGGGCGTAACCCGCGTCCGGTCAGCGCGGACCATGTCGATCGGCCCGTGACCGGCGTCGACATCGGCACCGCCCGTAGCATCACGGCCTGCCGGGGGTCGCGCAGCCCGAGCGCCCACCAGCCGCCGTCGTGGGCGAAGCCGAGCGCCGCGTCGGCATCTTCGAGCCGGCGCACGGCGGCGGCCAGTGACGCCGGGGTCAGTTGCGGGGTGTCCATCCCGATCTGCAGCACCCAGCGGCCGGGGAACATCTCGGCGACGTCGAGGTGGGCGTGCGCGAGCCGGTCGGCGAGGTCCGTGCCGCGCTGCGGCAGAACCGACCAACCGGCGAGGGCGGCGGTCAGCTCCACGCCGTCCACGGCTTCCGCGAGATGTCCGGCCAACGCCAGAACCGGCGTCACCCCTGGTGTCCCCCGGACGGCGTCCAGGGTGTCGAGCAGCGCGGCGGCGGCCAGCAGGGCGGCCTGGACGGGAGTCACCGGCGGGCACAGCCGGGTCTTCACCAGACCTGGCACGGGCGCCTTGGCCATCACCAGTACGACGGTCACCGCGACTTCCGGACGGTACGCAACACGGCGGCGAAGTCTCGGGTGGCCCGCAGGGTGCCCCGTACCGAGCCGGAGACCTTGGAACGGGTGCCGGCAGCGCGCGGTGCGTAGGTGACGTCCACCTCGTGGATGCGCCAGCCCGCCGCGGCGGCTCGGATCAACAGCTCCAGCGGATAGCCGAAGGCCCGGTCGGTGACCCCAAGGGCGAGCAGCGCCTCCCGGCGCGCCACCCGCATCGGGCTGAGGTCGCGCAGCGGCATGCCCCGGTGCCGCAGCAGCGCGGCGACCAGCGCCGTGCCCGCCCGGGCGTGCCAGGGCCACACCCCGGCGCCGACCGGTCGCCGACGGCCGACGGCCAGATCAGCGACCCCGTCGGCGACGAGGGCGACCAGAGCGGGTAACTCCCGGGGAGCGAAGGAGCCGTCGGCGTCCAGCACGCAGACCAGTTCCGTGTCGGCGGCCTCGACCCCGGTGTGCACGGCCGCTCCGTACCCGCGCCGTGGTTCGTGCACCACCCGGGCCCCGTGCCGGGCGGCCACCTCGGGTGAGCCGTCGCGCGACCCGTTGTCAACGACGATCGCCCGGTACCCGGGCGGCAACGCGGTCAGCACGGCGGGCAGAGCAGCGGCCTCGTCCAGGCACGGCAGCACCACGTCGATCTGTGTCGGCATACCGCCGACGCTAGGGCCGCCCGACGGCGGTGCGCGCTCGATTCAACCTTACGGAACACTTACCGTGCCGACACTCCTTACCGTCCGGTGACGTACCGGCGAAGCGGCTGACAGCGGAGGAACCGAGCCGTACCGTCCGGTCGACATGAGACCCGGTGCCACCGTTTCCCGCTCGTCCGTCCACCACCGCCTCCCGGATCGACACCGGGGGGACCTGCTGGTGCTGGGCGTCGAGGCGACGCTGCTGGTCACCGCCGTGGCGGTGGGCGCGATGCTCAACCGCGCCGGAGTGGGCCTGCACGCCGACGCCGCGCCGCTCTACGCCACCTGGAGACCGCACCTGGGCTGGGGCACGCCGGCCGCGTTGGCGATCGCCGTCGCGGTGGTCGGCCCCGGAACGCAGTGGGCCCGCACCGCCCGGTGGGGCCCTCTGCTGTCCGTCGGCTACCTGGCGGCGGTCGGCTGGACGCTCGCCCTGGCGCTGGTGGACGGCTGGTCGGCGGGGCTGACGACACGGCTCACCGCGCAGGCGGAGTATCTGCACGAGGTACCCCGGGTCACCGACGTCGGGCGGATGCTGGCCGGTTTCGCGGACCGCATCCTGGACTTCCAGCCGGACTCCTGGTCCACCCACACGGCCGGCCATCCACCAGGTGCCCTGCTGGTGTTCGTCGCACTCGACCGGGTCGGCCTGGGCGGTGGCACGGCCGCGGCGATGGCCTGCGTCCTGGTCGGGGCGAGCGTCGTGGTGTCCGTGCCGATCGCCCTACGGGCACTGGGCGCCGGAGGGGCCGCCCGCACGTCGTTGCCGTTCCTGGTGCTGCTGCCCGGAGCGGTCTGGGCGGGTGCCTCCGCCGACGGTCTCTTCGCCGGGGTAGTGGCCGCCGGCCTCGCGCTGCTGGCCGTGCGGGGAACCGCGACCGCGTTGGCGGGCGGCGTGCTGCTCGGCTTCGCGCTGTACCTGTCCTACGGCTTCGTGCTCGTCGCGCCCCTGGCTCTCGTCGTGCTCGCGCTGCGTCCAGGAGGCCGGGTTGCCGCGCTGCTCGCCGGTGCGACCGGGGTGGCCACTGTGGCGACGGTGTTCACCGTCGCGGGTTTCCACTGGTGGCAGGGGTACGACCGGGTGGTCGAGCGCTACTACCAAGGCTGGGCGGCCGACCGTCCGTACGCCTACTGGGTCTGGGCGAACCTGGCGGCGCTGCTGCTCTCTGCCGGTCCGGTCGTCGGACCGGCACTGCGCCGCACTCTGCACGCGGCCCGCCGGGCCTGGCGAGGGTGGGACGGTTCCCCGGCACCGGCCGCTTGGACGCCCGGCACCGGCAGACCAGCACCTGGCGGTGACCCGCTGACCCACGTCGCGGTGCGGAACCGGCGGCTCGGCGCGCTCGCGCGACGGGTCGGGACACTGGGGCCGACCGTTCTGCTACCGGCCGCCGCGGTGCTGGCGGTGCTCGCCGCCGACCTGTCGGGCATGAGCAAGGCGGAGGTCGAGCGGATCTGGCTACCGTTCACGGTCTGGCTGCTCGTCGCCGTGGCGCACCTACCCGCCGCGACGCACCGCTGGTGGCTGGCCGGGCAGGCGCTCACCGCCCTCGCCGTCAATCACCTCGTGTTCACCGTCTCGTGAGCCGCCCTGCCGCCGGTGGCGGGCCGGGGCGGCCCGCTCAGACCGACACGGCGGCGCGTTCCCGCAGCGGATCCGTGGCGAAGGCGGCCACCCCGTCGGCGAAGCTGACCCGTGCGGTGTATCCGAGCAGCTCACGTGCGCGGCGAGGGTCGGCGACCACGTGCCGCACGTCGGCCGGCCGGGCACCGCCGACGACCACCGGCGCCGGACCGTCCATCGCCGCTGCCAAGGCGGTGGCGAGATCACCGACTGTGTGCGGCCGGCCGGAGCAGACGTTCACCGGCACCAGGCCGTCCGGAGCCGGAGCGGTCAGCGCCAGCACGTTGGCGCGCGCAACGTCGGAGACGTGCACGAAGTCGCGCTGCTGCAAGCCGTCCTCGTAGAGGCGCGGCGGCCGGCCGTGGGCCAGCGCCGACCGGAAGATCGACGCGACTCCGGCGTACGGCGTGTCGCGGGGCATCCGGGGGCCGTACACGTTGTGGTAGCGCAGTGCCCAGACCCCCGCCCCGGTCTGCCGGCTCCACGCGGCGGCCAGGTTCTCCTGGGCCAGTTTGCTGGCCGCGTAGGTGCTGCGCGGTTCGAGCGGGGCGTCCTCCGGCACGAGCGCGCTGGCGAGTGCGCCGGCGCAGACCGGGCAGGTGGGGTCGTACCGGCCGACGGCGACATCGGCGGCGCGGCGCGGGGCCGGCCGGACGACGCCGTGCCGGGCGCACGTGTATCGCCCTTCGCCGTAGACGACCATGGAACTCGCCAGCACCAGGCGAGACACGCCGGCCCGGTGCATCGCTGCCAGCAGCACCGCCGTGCCGTAGTCGTTGTGGCTGACGTAGTCGGGCGCATCCGACGGGTCCAGCCCGTGCCCGACCATCGCCGCCTGGTGACACACGGCGTCGACGCCCGCCAGCAGATCGTCGAGCAGGTGCGCATCGCGGATGTCGCCGACGACCGGTTCATGGCGGCGGAACCACTCGGGCGGCTCACTCCCGTGCGCCTGGGGCAACAGCGCGTCCAGGCACACCACCTGATGGCCTTGCGCGACGAGCAGGTCCGCGACCTGCGATCCGATGAACCCGGCGGCGCCGGTGACGAGTACCCGCATTGCGTCACGCTAGGTCAGCGGAGAAGCCGCCGGGGCTCGTTCGGCTCCGACGTCAGCACTTCGTAAGGGGGCGGCCGGTAAGCCTTCGGTAATGCGGCAAAGCCCGCCCGAGGGCGCCGTTGCCGGTTAGCGTCCTGCACGAAGCCCGTCGCGTCCGGTCCGACGGCCTCGCCGACTGGAGGAACCGTGCCAGCCGACCCGCCGTCCGACGAACCACCTGCCGCCTACCCGGCGCGGCTGTGGCGTACGTTGGACCGGCATCGCCCGCCCGGAGCCGACGCCACCGCCGACGCGTGGCGCAGTCCGGTGCGTGGTCCCTGGCTGACGTCCGTGTTCGGCGTCGTCCTGCTCGCCACGCTTCCGTTGGTGATCATCACCGGTTTCCTGGACTGGATCGCGTACGGTCCCCGGCTCGGCCAGGCATTTCCCAGCGACGTGGGCTGGCTGCACCCTCCCGTCTTCGACTGGCCGACCCGTCCCGCCTGGCTGTTCCGGCTCACCCAGGGACTGCACGTGACGCTCGGCATCGTGCTGCTACCGGTGGTCGTGGCGAAACTCTGGTCAGTGGTACCCAAGCTGTTCGACTGGCCGCCGGCCCGGTCCGTGGCCCAGGTGCTCGAACGGCTCTCCCTACTGCTCCTGGTGGGCGGAATCCTCTTCGAGACGGCCACCGGCCTGCTCAACATCCAGTACGCCTACCTGTTCGGATTCGACTTCTACACCGCGCACTGGTACGGCGCCTGGATCTTCACCGCCGCCCTCGTCGCGCACGTGCTGATCAAGCTTCCTCGTACGATCTCCGCGCTGCGCGGCCCGCGCTTCATGCGTACGACGGCGGAGGAGACAGTGCCGGAGCCGCCGGATCCGGACGGGCTGGTGGCCCGCCGGCCCGGCCCGGCGACAATGAGCCGGCGTGGCGTCCTCGCCCTGACCGGGGGCGGCGCGTTGCTGCTGGCCGCGCTGACCGTCGGGCAGGGCCTGGACGGGGTGCTGCGCCGTACCGCGCTGCTGCTACCGCGGGGCCGGCAGCACGACGACGGACCCAATGGTTTCCCGGTCAACCGGACCGCCGCCGCGGCCGGTGTCCGACCCGACGACACCGGTGCTCAGTGGCGGCTGACGGTGCGCGCCGGCAGCCGCACGGTGGAGGTGGACCGCGACGGCCTGCTCGCGATGACGCAGCACACCGCGGACCTGCCGATCGCCTGCGTGGAGGGCTGGTCGACGACGCAGACCTGGACGGGGGTACGGCTACGGGACCTCGCGGCGCTGGTGGGCGCAGCCGGCAGCGCCGTGGCGCGGGTCGAGTCGCTGGAACGGGGCGGCCTGTTCCGTCAGGCCCGGTTACAGGTCAACCAGGTCCGCCACCCCGACTCGCTGCTCGCCCTGAGAGTCAACGGCGTGGACCTCTCGGCCGACCACGGCTACCCCGCCCGCGTCGTCGTGCCGGCGCTGCCGGGCGTGCACTGCACGAAGTGGGTCCGCGACATCACCTTCGAGGACCAGCCTGATGACTGAGTTCCGGCGTGACTACGGCGCCGCGCCCTGGCACCTGCTGCTCCTGCTGGGCTGCTTCGCGGTGACCGGCTGGATTGCTCTGCGGCTGGCCGGAGAACCGGCCGCCGGCCGGATGCTGCTCTGGTTCGTCGGCGCGGTCGTCGCCCACGACCTGCTCCTGTTCCCTTTCTACGCGCTGGTCGACCGGGCGCTGCGCGCCGCGGTGTGCGGCCCCGGGCGCCGATCGGCGCTGAATCACGTGCGGGTGCCCGCGCTCGCCTCCGGACTGCTGCTGCTCGTCTATCTTCCCGGCATCCTCGGGCTCGGCGGCGACACGTACACGGCGGCGACCGGCCTGACCCCGCAGCCGCTGCTGGCCCGCTGGCTGCTGGCCAGCGCAGCGATCTTCGCGGTCAGCGCGGCGTTCTACGCGCTGCGGCACCGTCGTGGCACGCTGCGTCCGCAGCGACGCCGGACTCCAGGACGAGCAGCCCGTCGACCACCGGCGGAGACGTGAGAATCAGGTGATCCGGCGCGACCAGGGGCCGGTCCGACATCCGCTCATGTCCGGTCCTCGTAGCACTTCCCTGCCCGGTGCGGACGCCTTGACCGCTGGCGTTCTCGCCCTCGCCGCCTGCGGCGCCGCGGCGCGGGTATCGGCCGCTCGGCGTGGTCAGAGGCCGGCGGCGGCGTCGTACCGGCGCCGCAGGTCGGCCATCTCCGACGGGGGCAACGCCTCCCTGAGTGCCAGGACCTCGTACTTGTCGGGGAACATCTCCCGTAGCCGGTCGACGAACCTGACGTCGGCGGTCGCCTCGACCACCTTGATGCCGGGAGGCTGGGTGGTCATGTCCATGATCACCGGGCCGACGAGTTTGACCGCCCCGTCCCAGTGGCGCTTCTGTTCGGCGACGCCGCAGAGGTGGAAGCCGTAGACCGTCCGGACGTCGGCCAGGGTGGCGGCCCCGGTGGGCTCGTGGCCGTAGACATGGACTCCGCAGACGACCGCCGGCGCGGCCTGCTCTCCGGCCGGCACCTGCGGGGCGGTGTGCCCGGCGTGCTGGTGATGTGCCGGGTCCGCCTGCTCGAGGGTCGTACGCATCCGGGCCAGGATCTGCCGGCGGAGATCTGCCGGGTCCGTCCTCGGGTGGTCGAGGTGACCACGGCGGCCACACCGATCGACGCGGCCAGCAGGCACACCTCGATCCACACGACGCGGCTCCGGTACCAGCCGCCGACGCCTACCCGGGAAGTCATGATCGTTCTTCACCTCGTCGCGGTTCCTGATGGTGGCGGAGGGCACCGACGGTGGGGTGGCGCGTGCCGCGCCACCCCACCGCAGATGCTGTTACCGAGCGGTGCAGGTGAGGGTGGGTGTGGAGTTGGTGCCGTTCCAGGAGGCGTTGAAGCCGAAGCTGGTGGAGCCGTTGGCGCTCAGGGAACCGTTGTAACCGACGTTCGACGCGGTGACCGACGAACCGCTCGAGGTGACCGTCGCGTTCCAGGCGTTGGTGATGCTCTGGCCGTTGGGCCAGGTCCATGCCACCGTCCATCCGGAGATGGCGGCGTTGCCGGCCCGGACGGTGACCTCGGCGCCGAATCCACCGGACCACTCGTTGGTCTTGCGGTAGGTGGCGGTGCAGGCACCGTTTCCGGCCGGCGGCGGCGTGGTGGGCGGCGGAGTCGTCGGCGGCGGGGTGGTGGGCGGCGGCGTGGTGGGCGGCGGGGTCGTCGGCGGCGGGTTGCCGCCGCCGCCGAAGATCACGTCACTGCAGAGGTAGTACGGCTGGTCGAGGTGGGACGCCTGCCAGATGGTGTAGACGACGTGCCGCCCGGTGCGGTTGCCCGCGTTCACCTGCGCCTCGTAGAGCCCGGTGGTCGGGTAGCTGCCGGTGCGGAGCACCAGTTCCAGGCTGTTCCAGGTGAGGGGCTGGGTGGTCGGGTCGAAACCCTGCTTCGTGATGTAGATCAACATGTAGTCGGCGCCGTGCTTGGCGCCGTCGGTCAGCGTGAGGGTGAAGTTATTCGGCATCGGCTTCGCGGTCCACGCGCCGACCGCGTCGAGCGAGGCGTACAGGCCGCCCTGGGTGCGACCGCCGCTGCACAGCTGTCCGTCCGGCACGGCGGCCTGGTGGTTGCCGCCGACGTTCTCGCGGTACAGGCCGTTCCAGTTCCACATGGTGTTCGGGTTGGCCTGCCACGCCTGCCAGCACATCGGGTCGGTCTGGGCCATGGTGGGGTTGAGGTGATCGGAACCCCAGCGCTCCCAGCATCCGTAGTTGCGTGTCGGCGGGTTGGTGACCGATCCGTGCGCCGAGGCCGGATCGGCCTGGTTGACGACGACCATCGTGAACGAGGCGAGGAGAACTGCGACCGCGCCCAGTCCCAGACGGCGTCCTGTCCGTGAGATTTTCATGATGCTCCAGTGGATGCGCCGGCGCCCAGTGGCCCTCGCTGGGTGCCCACCCCGGAGAAGGTGACGCCGATCGATTCAAGCCGTCCCAGGGGTGGACGGCACTGCTGCCCAGCAGCGCATGGCGACTCCCAGCCACGATGTTAGTAAAGACGGCTGTCAATGTAAATTGATACCGGCGTATCGGGTCAGACCGCGAGGGCCGCGCGTACCTCACGCTCCGCCGTTACTCCCCCTCGCCGTGCGAGGTGACCCGGCCGGATTCGAGGACGTGGTAGCGGTTCGCCGGATACCGCTGGTCAGACGACGGTCACGATGACTTTCCCGAGGGCTCGGCCCTCTCCGACGTGGGCCAACGCCTCGGGCACCTCATCGAGGGTGAAGGTCCGGTCGATGTGGATGGTGAGGTCACCCGTGGCGCAGAGGTCGGCCACCGGTTCGAAATGCGTCGGCCCTTCCTTGACGGCGAGCACACCCAGGCGGCGGTGGGTGAGCCGGCCGGCCGCGGCACCGATCGTCAGTACGCGGAGCAGCGCCGGGACCGAGCCGCCGACGCACCGGTAACGGCCGCCGGGGGCCAGTGCCCGGCGGTAGTCGAACACCGACCGGTGCGCGACCAGGTCGAGGATGAGGTCGTACGGGCCGCTGCGGGTGAAGTCCTGGCTGCGGTAGTCGATCACCTCGTCCGCGCCGACCGATCGCATGAAGTCGAGCTTGCCGACGTTGTCGACGCCGGTCACCTCGGCGCCGAACCGCTTGGCGACCTGAATGGCGAATGAGCCGGATCCGCCGCCGGCACCGTTGATCAGAACCCGTTTTCCGGCTGCCGCGCCTTGAGTCCCTTGCCATGCGATGACTCCCGCCTGCGGAATCGCTGAGGCCTCGGCGTAGGTCAGGGCGGCGGGCTTGTGGGCCAGAACCGACTCGGGAGCGATCGCGTACTCGGCGAAGCCGCCCTTGAGCATGAGGTTGTCACCGTACACCGCGTCACCGGGCCGGAACCGGGTGACCGCCGGGCCGACCGCATCGACCCGGCCTGCGATGTCCGAACCGAGTGTCCGGCGTGCCGGTGAGCGCAGCCCACCGATGCGCGAATACAGCGGCGAGCCGCGCAGGGTCTCCCAGTCGCTCAGGTTGACCGAGGTCGCTGCGATCTTGACGAGCACCTGCCGGCCGGTGGGAGACGGCTTGGAGACGTCCTCGATCCGTAGCACATCCGGCGACCCGTACCGGTCGTACACAATCGCTCTCATCCACGCACCCCTAGCCCTTCACCCAGGCGCTCCGGCCGCACTATGCCCACGGCCTGCCGGCAACGGCCTCTTGGTAGCAGACAGAGACAAGGGATCAACCGCCTCCACGTATGGGACGTTGCGCAAGGATCAGAGCGTCGCCAGCACCCCGGCCAGAACGACCAGGCAGCACCCGATCTCGATCATCCCGACCTGCACAGGGCGGAGCCGGCGTGCCGGCAGCAGCGCGGCCCGGAGCAGGAGCAGCAGGAAGACCGGACCGAGCAGCACATCCAGCAGCCAGACCACGGCGGCCAGGGCGAGCACGTGGTATCCGACGGAGAGACGGAGGAAGCGGCTGTCACCGCGTTGCCGGATCATCGTCTTGACATAGAGGACAGTGCCGAACAAGTAGAGCAGGAGCACCGCGAAGGCCGGGGTGACCCGGGTGACGGACACACCGGCGATGGTCGCCGCGACGAAGACCAGCAGGCAGCTCTGCGCCACCGAGGCCAAGTCGTTGAGCAGGGCCCGTTCCCGGCGACGCCAGGCGTATCCGGCGTTGACCGCCAGCAGCGCGGCGTAGCCCGGGGCGTACCAGAGGACGGCGGGCCGGGCGAGCGCCACGGTCGCCGCGAGCGGCGCCGCCAGCAGGCCGTACACCAGCAGCTGGGGGGTGAAGCGGCTCGGCCGACGGCTCTTGATCGCCTGGAAGGCGTAATACGACAGCAGGTAGCCGGTCAGCCAGGCGCCGAGCAGCGGCAGGTGCGGCCAGCGCGGGCCGGCCAAGGCCACCCCCACGGTGTACGGCAGCAGGAGCATCGCCCACGCGCCGTGCTGGGGTGGGACGAACTGCCGCACGCGGCGGCGGCGCGTTACCGGGCGGTCGGCTACGACAGCGGTGTTCATGGTGGTCACCGGACCTCGAACAGGCCACGGGCGCCGCGCTCGGCGTCGACCATGGCGTGGCTGACGAACGGGTAGTGCCCGGCTGCGGGGAAGACCGTCTCCACGAAGCCGCCACCGGCCGGGGTGAGGGACAGCACCTGGGCTCCGCCGGGGTCGGTCGGCCGGTTCTCCCAGTGCCCCTCCCGGTAGACGGTGTCGAACTGGGCGCCGACGATGTGGAACGAGCTGTCTCGGTTGGGGCCGGCGTCGAGCAGCCAGATTCGGACCCGTTCACCGGCCCGGGCGGGTAGTGGACGGTGCGCGTACTGGGCGGGGTAGCCGTTGAAGACGACGGCGTCGGGGCGCTCCGCCTGCATCGCGGCCAGGTCGCCGGGCTCGCCGTCCGGGCCGAGATAGAGCTCGGACTGGACGAGCACGTACTCGCGATCGACGCGGGGCAGGTCGGGCGGGTCGACGATGACCGCACCGTACATCCCGTTGCCGATGTGGTGCAGCATCGGCATGGTCGAGCAGTGGTACATCCAGATGCCGGCGCGGGTCGCGGTGAACCGGTAGGTCAGCCGCTGCCCGGGGTCGATCGGGCGCATCACCTCGTCCGGGGCGACGGCACCGGCGTGGAAGTCGATGCCGTGGTCCAGGGTGCCGTCGTTGACCAGGGTGATCTCGAAGGTGTCGCCGACCCGGCCGCGCAACACCGGGCCGGGCACGGTTCCGTCGAAGGTCCACAGCCGCTGCCGTACCCCGGGCACGACCTCCCGGACGACTTCCCGGACGTGCAGCTCACGCCGGTGCAGCCGGCCGGGCGGCGCGGGCGGCGCGGTGGCGTCCCGGGCGACGAAGGCCGCGCCAGGGTCGGCCATGGCATCGAGGCGCGGCCTCGTCCCCTCCGTCGCCACGGCCGTCCCTGTCGGAGCGGTCACCGTGGCCCCCGTCGGGACGATCCGCAGTGTCATGCCGGCCTGCCGGTGGGCGGGCAGGGAGCACCAGCCCTCCACCGTCGCCCCGATCACGCCGGCGTCCAGCCGGGCGTCGCCGCCCCGCGTCAGCAGCGGTGTCCTCGCCCCGGAGGCCAGGACGAGGTCGTGGCGGCGGTTGTCCCGGTTGGTCAGCTCGATGACCAGTCGATCGCCCCGGGGCACGTCGATCCGGTCGGGGTGGAAACGCATGCCGTCTGCGACCACTGTGACCGTGGTGGTGTGCCCGGTCGGAGTGACGGCGGTGGCGGCGGGGACGGGTGCGTCACCGGAGACGCGTTGGGCGGCGACCCCGACGAGGACGGCGACGAGGACGAGGGCGAGACCCACGGCTGCTCCGCCGAGCGGGCGGGGCACGGGGGCGTCGGTGCGCGCGGACACGGGTTACCTCCGAGCGGTGAGCAGGACCCGCACGGCCGGCACGAGGAACTGCACCAGCGCGGCGAGGACCAGCAGTGAGGTGGTGATGCGGACGAACGGCGGGGTGGGCAGGACGAGGACCAGCAGGGCGGCGTTGGTCATCGCGACGCGCTGCGGGCCGTGCCGCTCCAGCAGGGCGGCGCGGCGGCGCACCGGCGCGGGTCCGCCGCCGAGCACCACGGGCAGCAGGTGGGTCAGGGCTCCGACGAGGACCTGGGCGACGAAGCCGACCAGCAGCGGGAGCAGCACCGCACCGAAGCGGTCGGCCGCGCCGGCCGGGTCCGCAGCGGGCAGCAGCGTCGCGGCGTCCACGGCGAGAGCGACCATCAGCCAGCCGCCGGCCGCGGCGAGCGACCAGGACGCGAACGCGTACGGGGGGCGGGTGCGCGCGACGGCCAGCGCGGGGCGCAGGGCGATCAGCGCGCCGAGGGCGAACAGGCTCAGCCCGGCCGCGGCGACGACCCGCCACCAGGCGAGCAGGCCGACGCCCAGCAGGACGAGTCCGGTCGTCGCCACCGGCAGCGCGACGGTGGCGGCGCGGACCGCACCGTCGGCCATCCGGGTACGCAGCACGGTGGGCCAGAGTGTCAGCAGCGTCCCGAGGACGGTCAGCGTCACCCAGCCGAGCAGGTTCACGTGCGCGTGGAACAGCAGCAGCCGGGGGCGCAGCGGGTCGTCGATCACCAGCATCCCGGCGCCGACCGGCACGCCGGCGAGCAGGGCCACGGTCGCCGCCAGGTAGTAGCGGACCGTGACGGAGAACCGGGCCGGCAGGGCGCGGCGCAGCCGGCGGGTGAGCGCGACGAGGTGGGCGGTCACCGCGACGAAGACCAGCGTAGCGCCCGCCACGCCCAGCCAGGGGCGGTCGGCCGTGCCGCCGGTCAGGACCGCCAGCACGCCCACGTTGAGCGCGGCCAGCCGGGCCGCCTCGGCGCGGCGGCGGTCCGGGGCGGGAGCACGCAGCACGGCGGCGGCGAAGTGGGCGCTCCACACCACGACGGCGTTGCTGACCGCACCGAGCAGCAGCAGGTGGATGGCCGTCCAGCGCCACGCCGGGAGGAACGGATGGACGAAGGCGAGCACGACCAGCCCGGCCAGGTAGGCCAACGGCAGCGCAGCGACCCGGCGGTGCCAGCCGGCCCGCCCAAGGCCCGCCGCCACGGCCGGAGCGGTCACCGGGCCGGGGGCCGGGGCGGCGGGACCGGCCGACGCGACTGCCGAGACGGTCGGCCCGGCCCCCAGGCCCGAGGGCGCGGTCGGGGCGGAGTCGCCGCGGGTGCCGGCCATCACCGCACCGCCGGCACGACCGGCGGGACGACCGCCGTCCGGGTCCGCCGCCGGGCGGCGCGGACCAACGCGGCCACCACTCCGCCGACGAAACCGAGCACCGCCAGGACGTTGCCGACGCCGCCCCAGCGCCACCCGGCCGGCACGCCGAGCACGTCGCCGACCAGGACCCGGATCGTCAGGGTGGTGTGCAGCAGGGCGAGCGGGGCGTACAGCCACGGCCCGTAGGGCAGTGGGCGGCGAAGCACCGCCGGCAGGATCACCGGAGCGTGCGCGAAGATCATCGACATGGTGAAGCCCAGGAAGACCAGGTGCAGGGTGGCGTCGTAACGGGAGCCGCCGGTGACCGGCCCGGCGCCGGCCCACAGCAGGCCGGCCAGCGCCAGCCAGGCGTACCCGGTGAGCAGGCCGACCGCGACGTAGCGGGGCAGGCCGACGGCGCGCACCGTGCGGCGGGCGACGTCGCAGACCACCAGCCAGGCCACCGTCGCGAGCAGGCCGACCCCGAAGAGGTACGCCCCGACGGCCGGCCAGAGCGCGGTGGCGGTGGCGCCGGCGGTCAGCATGCCGAGGGCGGCGAGGAACCAGCCGACGCCGTGCCGGGGCAGCGTGAGGTGAGCGAGTTCCAGACGCTCCCCGGCGATGGTGGCCACCACGAAGGTGGCCAGCCAGGGCACGATCTCCGGCACGCTGAGGCCGGCGAGCCAGAGGAGGGTGGCGGCGTACCAGCTCAGCGCGCCGGTGACCTGGGCCAGCAGCGCCGGGCCGGGCTGCCGCCACCACAGTCGCTGGTAGATCAGCAGCAGCAGCACCGAGGCGAGCACGAGCAGCAGCCGGCCGGGCAGGCTCGGCCCGGTCAGCACCAGCAGCACCGCTCCGGCGCCGGAGCAGGCGGGCGCGAGCAGGGCCCACCGGGTGCCGAGGGCCACCGCGCGTTCCAGCGCCACCAGGGTGCCGACGAAGCCCAGCACCATCAGCGGGCCGTGCACCTGCTCCAGTGGGATGTGAGGCGCGGGCACCGGCAGGCCGAGCAGCAGCAGGGCGGCGTAGAGACCGCTCACCAGGGCGAAGCCGCCCGCGGCGAGGACGGGGAGCCGCCACTGTACGGCGAGCGGCCGTGGGTTCATGCCGGCTCTTCGGTGATATTCGGCAGGGCCAGCCGCACCACGCAGGCGTCGGGTGCGCCGAAGGGTTCGAGCACGGCGCCGGCCGGTGAGGCACCGGCGTGTTCGAGCGTGCCGCGGACCACGCCGACGTGCAGGGCGCAGATCGCGTCGGGGTTGCGGTTGACCAGCTCCAGGAAGGGACAGGTGTGCAGGTGGATCTCGGTCGCCCCGTCGGCCGTCCGGTGTCGGCGGGGACTGAAGCCCAGCCCGCGCAGGACGTCGAGCAGCGTATCGACCGGCTCCATGCCGGGCGGGGTGGCGGCGGCGAGGTGGCGTCCCCAGTCCTGGCCGGCGCGGGTGGCCTCCGCCCGGACGTCGCCGTGGCCACGCCGCGACAGGTGGTCGAGCAGTGCGGCGGCGAGTGCCCGGTACGGCGCGGGGGCCGGGGCCTCCGCGACGGCCACCCGGTAGCGCCACGCCGGCCGTCCGGGCTGGCCCCCACTGGCCCGCGCCTTGACCAGCAGTCCTGCGTCGACCAGGCGGTCGAGGTGGGCGCGGGCGGTGGACAGGTGCAGGCCCGTCCGCTCCCCCACCTCGGCGATCGTCATGCCGGCGCCGGCGGCGCGCACGAGCTCCAGGATCGAGGCCCGGCTGGCGGTGCCGAGAGCCCGGTGGCGCTGCGGGTCGATGGTCTCGCCGACCGGCCCTGTTCTCGGGGTTTCCACGTTAGATAACGTTACAACGTCGTTCAACCGCAAAACCCTGGAGGGTTCCATGTCCGCCTCACGCTCCCCGGCCGACCGCGAGGCCGCGCAGGCCGTCGTCCGGCACCACGCCCAGCTCGCCGCCGACCTCGACCGGCACGTCGGAAGCCTGCTGACCGCGGCCGACCAGGGTGACGCCGCCGGCGCGCTCCGGCACCGCGACGAACTGCTCCGATGGCTCCGCGACGAACTGCTGCCGCACGCGCACGCCGAGGAGGACTCCCTCTACGCCGCCGCCGGTGAGCGGGCCGAGGGTGCGCTGCTGGTCCGGGGCATGCTCGACGAGCACCAGGCGATCACCGGCCTGGTCGCCGAGCTGGAGACCGGCAACCGGCCAGTACGCCTCGCCGGCACCGCGCGCGCCCTCGCCGCGCTCTTCGCCGTCCACCTGGCCAAGGAGAACGACCTGGTCGTCCCGCTGCTGGTGGACGCGGCCGACGTCTCGCTGGCGAAGTTGCTGGAGGGGATGCACGATCTGCTCGGCTCCTCGGAAGTCTCGAATGGCGGCGGTTGCGGCGGGGGTGGCTGCGGCTGCGGTGGTGATCGGGCACCGGCCGACGCGCCGGCCCCGACCCTGACCATCGATCCCCGGCTGGACGTCCGGCAGCTCCCGCACGACCAGCGCCACGCGCGGGTGCTGGCGGCGCTGGAGGCGCTGCCGGCCGGTGGAGCGCTGGTGCTGGTCGCCCCGCACGCACCCCGCCCGCTGCTGGCCGAGGTCGCAGCCCGCTACGGCGACGGCATGACCAGCGAGTGGCTGCAGGACGGGCCGGACGTGTGGCAGATCCGGCTCTCCCGCCGGCCGGTGACGGTCTGAGCAGTCTGTCGGTGCCAGGGCGGTGGGGATCAGGGCCCGCCGTCCCGGCGTACCGGGCCGTCCGGCCCTGCTGACGGAGGTTGCCGGTGCGCACGATGGAGTCGCCCACCCTCGTGGTCAGGAGACGAAGTGTGCAACTACTGCGGCTGTCGGGAGTTCCCGCTGATCGGCCGGCTCTCGGCCGAGCACGAGGCGATCGCGAACGCGGCCGGCCGGCTGCGCGGCGCGGTGCGGGCCTCCGGCCCGGACGCCCTGGTGGCGCTGGACGCGCTGCTGGCGCTGCTGATGCCGCACACCTCCACTGAGGAGGACGGCCTCTTCGTGGAGCTGCGGGCCGAGGGCAGCCTGGCCGGGGCGGTGGCGAAGCTCTGCGCGGAGCACGACGACATCCACGGCGTGCTCGGCGGCGTCGACCGGGCCGACCCGGACTGGCCCGCAGTGCTGGCCGCCCTGGACCGGCTCCACCGGCACATCGACAACGAGGAGCACGGTCTCTTCCCGGCCGCGGTGATCGCGCTGCCGATCCCGGCCTGGGACCGGATCACCCCGGCGGAGGCGGCGGCCAGGTGAGCCGGCCCGGATGTCGGCCGCTGCCGACGCCGCCCCGCGGCCACCGGCGGTGCGCCTCGGTGGTCTTGACCGGCACGGTCTCGCCGAGGTCGTAGAGGGCGTCGAGCACGTCCTCGGTCTGCCCGCGTCGCGGCCGCCCAGCGCGGCGCCCCACCCGGCCGGCACCAGGAAGAACACGCTCCACGGTGGCCCCGGTCCCGAACCTGCCCGGCGATCTCCGGCAGGGTGACACCGAGACGGCCGGGCCCCGCTCCGTGCCCCGCCGGTGACCGCCCGACCGGGCCCGAAGTCCCGCCACGGACCCGCAGGTACAAAGCCGATGATCTCGGGACCTTCGGCCCGGTTTCCCGAGGTTGTACGTCGGCACCATGGCCAGGACGCCCTCGCTCGGGGTTGCGCTCCGGCGCATCTGCCGAGAACGTGGGGCAGGACGGCCATCTATCGAAGGAATGAGGCGTATGTCGCGAGCCACCGATAGTGCGGGGCGGGCGCTGCTGGCCGTGGGCGGCCTCGTACGCCGGGCCGAGGTCTCCGCCGACGGCCGGACATTGCACCAGATCGGCGGCCGGGAGGCGGACGCCTTCTACCGGGACCGCTGGTCCTACGACAAGGTGGTGCGCTCCACGCACGGGGTGAACTGCACCGGCTCGTGCTCCTGGAAGGTGTACGTCAAGGACGGCATCATCACCTGGGAGCAGCAGCAGACCGACTACCCGAGCGTCGGGCCGGACCGGCCGGAGTACGAGCCTCGGGGCTGCCCCCGGGGTGCCGCCTTCTCCTGGTACACCTACTCCCCCACCCGGGTGCGCTACCCGTACGCGCGGGGCGTGCTGGTGGAGATGTACCGGGAGGCCAGGGGGCGCCTCGGTGATCCGGTGGCCGCGTGGGCGGACATCCAGGCCGACCCGGAACGACGCCGCCGCTACCAGAAGGCCCGCGGCAAGGGCGGCCTGGTGCGGATCACCTGGGACGAGGCGCAGGAGATGGTCGCCGCCGCGCACGTGCACGCGATCGCCGAGTACGGCCCGGACCGGGTCGCCGGCTTCTCCCCCATCCCGGCCATGTCGATGGTGTCGCACGCCGTCGGCGCCCGGTTCCTGTCCCTGCTCGGCGGCTCGATGCTGTCGTTCTACGACTGGTACGCCGACCTGCCGGTGGCCTCCCCGCAGGTCTTCGGCGACCAGACCGACGTGCCCGAGTCCGGGGACTGGTGGGACGCCTCCTACTTCGTCATGTGGGGCTCCAACGTCCCGGTGACCCGCACGCCGGACGCACACTGGATGGCCGAGGCGCGCTACCGGGGGCAGAAGGTCGTGGTGGTCAGCCCCGACTTCGCCGACAACGTCAAGTTCGCCGACGAGTGGATGCCCGCCCAGCCGGGCACCGACGGCGCCCTGGCGATGGCGATGGGGCACGTCATCCTCAAGGAGTTCTTCGTCGACCGGCGCACCCCACGCTTCGTCGACTACGTCCGCAGGTTCACCGACCTGCCGTTCCTGGTCACCCTGGAGCCGGGTGCCGACGGGGCGTACCGGCCGGGCAAGTTCCTCACCGCCGACGACCTGGGCGAGACGGACAAGGAGGCGGCCTTCCGGACGGTGCTCTGGGACTCGGCCACCGACGCTCCCGCCGTGCCGCGGGGCAGCCTCGGCCACCGTTGGGGCGAGCAGCAGGGCCAGTGGAACCTGGACCTGGGCGACCTGGAGCCGGCGCTGACCTGCCTCGGGGCGGGCGACGCGGTGGAGGTGGAGCTGCCTCGGTTCGACACCGACACCCCGCAGGCGCTGCGCCGGGGCGTGCCGACCCGCACGGTGCGGGGCCAGTTGGTGACCAGCGTCTTCGACCTGGTGCTGGCCCAGTACGGGGTGGGCCGCGACGGCCTGCCGGGCCAGTGGCCGACCGGGTACGACGACGTCGAGGCGCCGTACACGCCGGCGTGGCAGGAGCCGGTCACCGGGGTGCCGGCGGCGCAGGTGGCCCGGGTGGCGCGGGAGTTCGCCGACAACGCGGACCGCTCCGGCGGACGGTCGATGATCCTGCTCGGCGCCGGCACGAACCACTGGTTCCACTCCGACGCCACCTACCGGGCGATCCTGGCGCTGGTCACCCTCACCGGCTGCCAGGGGGTCAACGGCGGCGGCTGGGCGCACTACGTGGGGCAGGAGAAGTGCCGCCCGGCGACCGGCTGGGCGCAGCTCGCGTTCGGCCTGGACTGGGTCCGCCCGCCCCGGCAGATGATCGGCACCGCCTTCTGGTACGTGCACACCGACCAGTGGCGCTACGACACCTACTCCGCCGACGTGGTCTCCTCCCCCACCGGCACCGGCGCGTTCGCCGGCAAGCACACCATGGACCTGCTGGCCCAGTCGGTCCGCTCGGGGTGGATGCCGTCGATGCCCACCTTCGACCGCAGCCCGCTCGACCTGGCCGACGAGGCTCTCGCCGCCCGGCCGGACGACCCGGCGGGCTGGGTGGCCGAGCGGCTCGGCGAGGGCGACGTGAAGTTCGCCTGCACCGACCCGGACGCGCCGGAGAACTGGCCACGGGTGCTGACCGTCTGGCGGGCCAACCTGCTCGGCTCGTCGGCCAAGGGCAATGAGTACTTCCTGCGGCACCTGCTCGGCACCGACGCGAACCTGCGCGCCGAGGAGGCGCCGGAGGAGTTGCGGCCCAAGGACGTGACCTGGCGGGAGGAGGCCCCGGAGGGCAAGCTCGACCTGCTGCTGAGCCTGGACTTCCGGATGACCTCCACGACGCTCTTCTCCGACATCGTGCTGCCCGCCGCCACCTGGTACGAGAAGCACGACCTGAGCAGTACCGACATGCACCCGTTCGTGCACGCCTTCACCCCGGCGATCAACCCGCCGTGGCAGACCCGGACCGACTTCGACGCCTTCCACGGCATCGCGAAGGCGTTCTCCACGCTCGCCGGGCCGCGGCTGGGCGTACGCAAGGACCTGGTCGCGGCGCCGCTGCTGCACGACACCCCGGACGCGATGGCGACCCCGCACGGCCGGGTCCGCGACTGGGCGGCGACCGGGGAGACCCCGGTGCCGGGCCGGACCATGCCGAAACTGGTGGTGGTCGAGAGGGACTACGGCGCGATCGCCGACAAGATGGCCGCGCTCGGGCCGCTGATGGACACCCTCGGCACCACCGGCAAGGGCTTCTCGGTCGACGTGCGGCCGGAGGTCGAGTATCTGCGCCACAAGAACGGTGAGGTGCGCGGCGGCGCCGCGGACGGGCGGCCGTCGCTGGCGAAGGACACGCACGCCTGCGAGGCGATCCTGGCGCTGTCGGGCACCACCAACGGGCGGGTCGCCACCGCGGGCTTCCGGGACGTGGAGAAGCGCACCGGGGTACGCCTGGCGGACCTGGCGGCCGAGCACGAGGGCAAGCAGATCACCTTCGCCGACACCCAGTCCCGCCCGGTGCCGGTGATCACCAGCCCGGAGTGGTCGGGCAGCGAGCACGGCGGCCGGCGCTACTCCCCGTTCACCATCAACACCGAGCGGCTCAAGCCCTGGCACACGCTCACCGGCCGGCAGCACTTCTTCCTCGACCACGACTGGATGCACGAGGCCGGCGAGGCGCTGCCGATCTTCCGGCCGCCGTTGGACATGCACAAGCTCTTCGGCGAACCGAGACTCGGCCGCAACGGGGAGCTGGAGATCACCGTCCGCTACCTCACCCCGCACTCGAAGTGGTCCATCCACTCCGAGTACCAGGACAACCTGATCATGCTCACGCTGTCCCGGGGCGGGCCGACGATGTGGATGAGCGAGGCCGACGCGGCGAAGATCGGCGTCCGGGACAACGAGTGGATCGAGGCGGTCAATCGCAACGGCGTGGTGGTCTGCCGGGCCGTGGTGACGCACAAGATGCCCGAGGGCACGGTCTACATGTACCACGCCCAGGAACGGGTGATCGACGTGCCCAAGTCGGAGACCAACGGCCGGCGCGGCGGCATCCACAACTCGCTGACCCGGCTGCTGGTCAAGCCCACCCACCTCATCGGCGGGTACGCGCAGCTGTCCTTCGCGTTCAACTACCTCGGCCCGACCGGCAACCAACGCGACGAGGTCACCGTGATCCGCCGCCGCTCCCAGGAGGTGCAGTACTGATGCGGGTCATGGCACAGATGGCGATGGTGATGAACCTCGACAAGTGCATCGGCTGCCACACCTGCTCGGTCACCTGCAAGCAGGCGTGGACCAACCGCTCCGGCGTCGAGTACGTCTGGTTCAACAACGTGGAGACCCGCCCCGGGCAGGGCTACCCGCGCACCTACGAGAACCAGGAGCGCTGGCAGGGCGGCTGGGTGCGGACCCGCTCCGGCAAGCTCAAGCCACGCTCCGGTGGCCGGGTGAAGAAGATGTTCAGCATCTTCGCCAACCCGAAGCTGCCGTCCATGCAGGACTACTACGAGCCGTGGACGTACGACTACGAGCACCTGATCAACGCGCCGGCCGGCGAGGACACCCCGGTGGCCCGGCCGAAGTCGCTGCTCACCGGCCAGGATACGAAGATCACCTGGAGCGCCAACTGGGACGACTCGCTCGCCGGCGGCAACGAGATCGCCGCCGGTGACCCGGTGCTGGCGAAGGTCTCCGGCCAGGTGAAGCAGGAGTTCGAGAAGACCTTCATGTTCTTCCTGCCGCGCATCTGCGAGCACTGCCTCAACCCGTCCTGCGCGGCCTCCTGCCCGTCGGGGGCGATCTACAAGCGGGCCGAGGACGGCATCGTGCTGGTCGACCAGGACCGCTGCCGGGGCTGGCGGATGTGCGTGACCGGCTGCCCCTACAAGAAGGTCTACTTCAACCACCGCACCGGCAAGGCCGAGAAGTGCACCTTCTGCTTCCCGCGCATCGAGATCGGCCAGCCCACCATCTGCTCCGAGACCTGCGTGGGGCGGCTGCGCTACCTCGGGCTGATGCTCTACGACGCCGACCGCGTCGCCGAGGCCGCCGCCATCGCCGACGAACACGACCTGTACGACGCGCAGCGGTCGGTCTTCCTCGACCCGCACGACCCGGCCGTGGTCGCCGCCGCCCGCGAGGCCGGCATCCCGGACGACTGGATCGACGCCGCGCAGCGCTCGCCGATCTGGGACCTGATCATGCGCTACGAGGTGGCGCTGCCGCTGCACCCGGAGTACCGGACCATGCCGATGGTCTGGTACATCCCGCCGCTGTCGCCGGTGGCCGACGCGCTGCGCGAGACCGGCCACGACGCGGAGGAGGCCGGCAACCTCTTCGGGGCCATCGACGCGCTGCGCATCCCGGTGGAGTACCTCGCCGAGCTCTTCACCGCCGGCGACCCGGAGCCGGTGCGCGGGGTGCTGAACCGGCTCGCCGCGATGCGCTCCTACCAGCGCCGGATCAACCTGGGCGAGGAGCGCGACGAGTCCATCGCCGCCGCGGTCGGCATGACCGGCGCGGAGATGGACGAGATGTACCGGTTGCTCGCCATCGCCAAGTACGAGCAGCGGTACGTCATCCCCGCCGCGCACGCCGAGGACGCGCACCGGCTGGAGAAGATCGCCACCGAGTGCAGCCTCGATTACGAGGGCGGCCCCGGGATGGGCGGCGGCGGCCCGTACGGCCAGGGGCCCTTCGGGGAGTCCTCCGGCACGCCGGTGCCGGTCCAGGTGGAGACCTTCCACATGCTGCGCGACCGGCAGACCGCGGAGGGCTTCACCGACCCGGGCGACGAACCCCGCCGGGTCAACCTGCTCAACTGGGACGGCAAGGGCAGCCCGAAGGGCCTCTTCCCGCCCCGCAGCCGCGAATCCGCACCCGTCGACGGAGGTAACCCGTGAGCCGGCCGACCTGGCGGCCGGTGGCCGCCCGCGCGGCGTCCCTGCTGCTGCGCTATCCCGAAGAGGAGGTCCTCGCAGCGCTGCCCACCGTGCGGGCCGCGCTCGACGGCCTGCCGGCCGAGGTCGCCCGACCGCTGCGCGAGGTGGTCGCCCACCGGGAAGCCGCCGCGCCGGTCGACCTGCGGACCGCCTACGTGGAGGTGTTCGACTTCCGGCGCCGCTGCTGCCTGCACCTGACGTACTACACCTGCGGCGACACCCGTCGCCGGGGTGAGGCGCTGGTCGACTTCGCCGCCGCGTACAAGGCGGCCGGACTGACCGTCGTCGACGGCGAGCTGCCCGACTTCCTGCCCGCCGTCCTCGACCTGGCCGCCGCCGACGACGAGGGGTGGCGGCTGCTGCGGGAGAACCGCGTCGGCCTCGACCTGCTGGTCGAGGCGCTGGGGCGGGAGAAGTCGATATACCGGCAGGCCGTCGCCGCCGTCCGGGAGATGCTGCCGCCCGCCCAGCCCGGGGACATCGCCGCCGCCGCCCGGCTGGCCCGCACCGGGCCGCCGGTGGAGCAGGTCGGACTCGAACCATTCGGACTGGTCGACACGACTGGAGGACGCCGATGAACATCCTGCTGTGGGTGGTGTACCCGTACCTGTCGATCGCGATCCTCGTCGGCGGGCTGATCTGGCGCCACCGCTACGACAAGTTCGGCTGGACGACCCGATCCTCCCAGCTCTACGAGAGCAGCATCCTGCGGTGGGGCAGCCCACTGTTCCACTTCGGAGTGCTGATGGTCCTGATCGGACACATCGGTGGCCTGGTGGTCCCGAAGTCCTGGACCGAGGCGGTCGGCGTCACCGAGCACACCTACCACCTCATGGCCGTGTTCATCGGCACGGTGGCCGGCTTCTGCACCCTGATCGGGCTGGGCATCCTGATCGCCCGCCGCCGGTTGACCGGGCCGGTCTTCGCCGCCACCACCCGCAACGACAAGGCGATGTACGTGGTGCTGGCGGGGGTGATCGTGCTGGGCCTCTGGGCCACGGTGCGGGCCAACGTCGCCGGCCCCGGCTACGACTACCGGGAGACCATCTCCCCGTGGTTCCGGTCGCTGTTCTACCTCCGCCCGGACCCCGAGATCATGGCCGGCGTCCCGGTGGGCTTCCAGATCCACATCCTGGCCGCCTTCGCGCTCTTCGCGTTCTGGCCGTTCACCCGCCTCGTCCATGCGTTCAGCGCTCCGGTCGGCTACGCCACCCGCCCCTACGTCGTCTACCGCAGCCGGGACGACCGGCCCGGACTGCGGCCGACCCGCCCCGGATGGGAGGGGCCGCCCCGGCTGCCCACCCCGCGCGGCGGTCGGACCCGCTCACGCCGGTGACCACCGCACCGCACCACACCGGCAGTCACCATTCGTCCCGACCCGCGACGGAGTGGGCCGCGGCGCGGGCGCTGGCCCACCGGCTCCCCGCTCCCCTGCCCGCGGAGTCGGTACCGCTGGCCTCCGCCGCCGGCCGGACCCTCGCGGCGCCACTTGTCGCGGCGGTCCCGCTGCCCGGGTTCGACAACTCCGCGATGGACGGATACGCGGTGCGCGGTCCGGGCCCGTGGCGGGTGGTCGGCCAGATCCTGGCCGGTCGCACCCACGCCGTCGCGCCCCTGGTCGAGGGGACCGCCGTAGAGGTGGCCACCGGCGCTCCCGTCCCGGGCCGGGCGGACCGGGTCGTGCCCTACGAGATCGCCGACCGGATCGGTGACGTCCTGCGGGCGGTGCCGGGCGACCGTCGGCACATCCGGTGCGCGGGCGAGTACGCCGCCCGCGGTCAGGAACTGGTGCCCGCGGGTTCGCCGGTCACGCCGGCGGTGCTGGGGCTGGCCGCGAGCGTCGGCCTCGACCACCTCACCGTCCGGGCCCGACCCCGGGCCCGCCTGTTGATCAGCGGCGACGAGGTGGTCCACGCCGGCCGTCCCCCGTGGGGCAGGGTCCGGGACGCGATCGGCCCGATGCTGGCCCCGCTGCTGTCCGCCTGGGGAGCGGACCTCCTCGGTCCGCGAATGGTCGGCGACCAGCCCGACTGGTTCGCCGGGGCGATCGCGGACAGCACGCGAGACGCCGACGTGACGGTCGTCTGCGGGGCGTCCTCCGTCGGCCCGGCGGACGGGCTGCACGCGTCGCTGCGGCACCTCGGGGCCGTGGCGCACGTGGACGGGGTGCGGTGCCGGCCCGGGCACCCACAGGTCCTGGCCCAGGCCGGGGCCCGCTGGATCGTCGGCCTGCCGGGCAACCCGTACGCGGCGCTGGTCGCCGCGCTCACCCTGATCGACCCGCTGCTCACCGGGCTGGCCGGACGGCCGCCGGCCGATCTGGACACCGCCGTCCTCACCGATCCGTTGCGCCTCGACGAGCGGAACACCCGGATCGTGCCGGTCCGGCGCGGCGCGCGGGGCCTGCGGCTGGTCGACGGGGCGCACCCGGGATACCTGGGCGCGGCGGCGGACGCCGACGCGCTGGCCGTGGTGCCGCCCGGTTGGCGTCCCGGCACCCCGGTCGGTCTGCTCACCCTGCCGTGGCAGGTGGGACGTCCTCCTGGGCCGGGTCTTCCGGCCCTGCCGGGGTGGGTTGGCTCGAGCGAGGCTCGTACCGGTGAAGCGGACCGCCGAATTCCCCTTTGACGCCGCGACAGCAGCACGACGATCCCGACGGAGTTGAACGATGACCAGCATCCGTGACCGGCAAGCCGGGTCCACCGCCCCGGTCGGGCGTCCCGAGGCCACCTCCGGCGCCGCCCTCCAGCTAGCCATGGCCACCCTCGGCTTCCTGGTGAACTTCTGGGCATGGGCCCTGCTCGGTCCGCTGGGCCCCGGCATCAAGGAACGGCTGGGGCTCGGCTTCGCCGCGCAGTCCCTGCTCGTCGCGGTGCCGGTGATCGTGGGCTCGCTGGGCCGCATCCCGGTCGGCGCGCTCACCGACCGGTACGGGGCCCGGGTAGTCTTCCCGCTGGTCACCGTCGCCACCATCGTGCCGGTGCTGACCCTCACCACGGTCTCCTCCTACCCGGCGCTGATCGTGACCGGCTTCTTCCTCGGCATCGGCGGCACCGCCTTCGCCGTCGGCGTCCCGCTGGTGTCCGGCTGGTATCCGCCGGCCCGGCGCGGCTTCGCCATCGGCGTGTTCGGTGTCGGCATGGGTGGCACCGCGATCGCCAACTTCACCACCGTCCGGCTGGCCGACGCCTACGGGGAGCGGGCCCCGTTCCTGCTGGTCGCGGCGATCCTGGCGGCGTACGCGGTGCTGTCGTTCCTGCTGCTGCGCGACGCGCCGGGCCCGGCCCGGCCCACCGGGTCGGCCTGGCAGCGGCTCGCCGGCGTCGCCCGGCTGACCGTCACCTGGCAGCTGTGCTTCCTGTACGCGGTCGGGTTCGGCGGGTTCGTGGCCTTCAGCGTGTACCTGCCGGCGTACCTGCGCACCGCCTACGGGCTCAGTGCCGCGGACGGTGCGCTGCGGACCGCCGGGTTCGTCGTGCTCGCCGTGCTGGCCCGCCCGGTGGGCGGCTGGCTCTCCGACCGGCTACACCCCGTGCCGGTGCTGGTGTGGTGCTTCTCCGGGGTGGCCGGGTTCGCCGTCGTGCAGGCCTTCCAGCCGGCCCTGATGCCGGTGGCCACGGTCGCGCTGCTCGGCATGGCGGTGCTGCTCGGCGCGGCCAGCGGCGCGGTGTTCGCCTTGGTCGGCAAGGTCGCCCCCGCCGATCAGGTGGGCGCGGTCACCGGGCTGGTCGGGGCCGCCGGCGGGCTCGGCGGGTTCGTGCCGCCGCTGATCATGGGCTGGGTGTACGGGTCGCAGGGCTCCTACGCCATCGGGCTGATGCTGCTCTCCGACGTGGCGCTGGCCGCCGCGGTGTTCACCGCGGTGAAGATGGGAGGCCTGGCCCGCCGCGCCGGTTGACGGTCCCGGTACGGCCTGACCGGCGCCGGACCGGTCGGGCCAGGCACGACAAAGCTGAATCCGGGTAAACGCCAGCCCCGTGCCGAGCCGCCGTGATAATCCTTCTACTATGCGGTTGTAGTAGAAGAGGATGTCGGGGCGGCCGACCTCTGGGGGTGGGATGCGACACGTGAGGGTGGGGCGTCCACCGGCGCGCGCGCCGCTGCGGCTGGCGCTTCTCGTCGCCGTGACGCTCGGCGTGTTCGGCATGCACACCCTCGGCCACCCGGGCGAACCCGGAGCCGCCCACGCGAGCACCGCCCACCGGAGCGCCGCCGCGCCCGCCGCCGAACACGGACCCGACGGCTCGCCCGGACACCGGGGCGGGGAGCACGCGTTCACCGTGTGCCTGGCGGTGCTGGGCGGCGCACTGATCCTCGGCGTCCTGTCCCTGCTGCGGTCCCGCCATCGCGGCGCACGCACGCCGACCGGCCACCGCCGGCGGGTGATCAGCCCGGATCGAGGTCCACCCCGCCGGCCCATCGGGCTGCGACTGCGAGCCGTCACGGTCCTGCGCACGTGAGCAGACCCCGGTCCGGCGCCTCGCCCGAACCGACGGCCCTGTTCCGACCCACCTCACGACAAGGACCACGTACCAGATGACGCCAACCATCCTGCGTCGCGCCGCCCTCGCGGGCGTCGCCCTGTCCGCCCTGCTCACCGTCGCCGCCTGCGGCGGCGCGGACGACGCCGGCGGCATGACGCACGACGCCGGCAGTGCCACGCCGAGCGCCTCGTCCTCGGCCACCGCCACCGCCAACGACGCGGACGTGATGTTCGCCCAGATGATGATCCCGCACCACCAGCAGGCCGTCGCCATGGCCGACCTGGCCCCGACGCGCGCGAGCGACAGCGAACTGAAGGACCTGGCCGCAAAGATCAAGGCGGCGCAGGATCCGGAGATCGCCACCATGAAGGGGTGGCTCACG
Source organism: Micromonospora sp. CNZ296 (assembly GCF_007827635.1). Lineage (NCBI taxonomy): Bacteria > Bacillati > Actinomycetota > Actinomycetes > Micromonosporales > Micromonosporaceae > Micromonospora > Micromonospora sp. CNZ296. The sequence goes on along the minus strand of NZ_VISW01000008.1, from coordinate 46,352 downwards.
GCCTGGGGCAAGCCCACGGACCTGCCCAGCGACCACAGCATGCCCGGCATGAGCGCCACGCCCGGGCACGGCATGCCGGGGATGGACGCGGGGATGCCCGGCATGATGTCCGAGCAGCAGATGACGGACCTCGCCGCGGCGAAGGGCCCCGCGTTCGACAAGATGTTCGCCGAGATGATGATCGCCCACCACAAGGGCGCCATCGACATGGCCCGGACCGAGCAGGCCGACGGGAGCAACCCCGAGGCCAAGGCGCTGGCCGCCAAGATCGCCTCGGATCAGGCCGCCGAGGTGCAGACCCTGCAGAAGATCCTCGACCGCCTGTAGCCGGCGTGGTGCGGCCGGTTTCGGCCTTGGCGTCGGAACCGGCCGCACCGCCGCGCGGTGACTCCGCCGCGTCGCCTCGCGTACCCTGAGCGACACGAAGGAGGGCACGTGGCGGAACTGGGCAAACTCGAATCGGCCGTCATGGACGTGCTGTGGCGTGCCTCTGATCCGGTGCTCGTGCGCGACGTCCTCGACGCGGTGACCACCGAGCGGGCGCTGGCGTACACGACCGTCCTCACCGTGCTGGACAATCTGCACCGTAAGGGCTGGGCCGTTCGCGAGAAGGACGGCAAGGCCTACCGCTATCGCGCCGCCGGCACCCGCGAGGAGATCACCGCGCGCACCCTGCGTCGGGTCATCGAGACGAGCAGTCATCCCGACCTGGTGCTCATGCACTTCGCCCGGTCCGCCTCCGACCACGAGCTGCACATCCTGCGGCGGGTCCTCGACGAGCGGAAGTCCGAGGCGTGAGCCTCGCGCTCGCCCTCGTCACCGGCGCCGCGGCCGTGGCCTGGTGGGGTCCCGCCGCGCTGCGGTGGTGCTTCCGGCATGTCGCCGATCCCGTCGCGATGCTGCTCGGCTGGCTCGGCCTGCTCGTCGCGATGATCGCCACCTTTCTCCTGGCCACCGTGATGCTCCTCGCCCCGGGCAGCACCCGGCAGTGGGCACTGCACGACCTCGCTCGCGTCTGCTGGCACTGGGCCCAACCCAGCCGGCCGGCCGCCGTCGACGAGGTCGTCGGGGCGGTAGGGGCCCTGCTCCTGCTGACCGTGCTCGCCCGCTTCACCATGACCTGCACCCAGCGGGCCTACCGCGCCCACCGCGCCCGTCGCGCCCACGCCGACCTGCTCACGCTCGCCGGCGGGCCGCCTGCGTCCGGTGAGGCGGTGCTGTGGATTCCACACCCGACCCCGATGGCGTACAGCATCGGCGGATCCCGCGGACTCACGGTCCTGGCCAGCGCCGCCGGTGACCTGCCGGCAGAGCAGCTCGCCGCGGTGCTCAGCCACGAACGCGCCCACCTGCGCGAGCGCCACCACCTCCTCGTCGGCGCAGTGGAGGGGCTCGCGGCGGCCGTACCGTGGCTGCCACTGACCCGGCAGGCGCCCTCGGCCGTACGCCTGCTCGTCGAACTGCGCGCCGATGCCGCCGCGGTCCGCGAGTGCGGCCCGAGCGCCGTACGCGACGCGCTGCTGACCTTCGCCGGCGCGCCGCACCCACCGTCGGCGCTGTCGATGGCCGGCGCCGAGGTGGCCATCCGACTCCAACGCCTTCAGGGGTACCGGCCGGACCGCCGCAACGTGCTCGCCCGCGCCGCGCTCGCCTCGGCCACCCTGGCCGCACCCCTGGTCGTCGGCGTGGCCGCCGGCATCCTGTTCTGCCTGTAACCCCCGCGACCCCGTCCGCGACACGCGGCCGTGCGTCCGGTGGGCGTTGCCTACGTGCCGGCGTTGACCAGGATCGCGGTGACCAGCAGGACAGCGACCATCAGCACCGCCTCGACCAGCACCGTGCGACGCAGGCGACGCGTGCCGCCCGGCACGGGATCGTCCAACCGGGGTACCACCCGCCTGCTGTTGTAGAGCCCGATGACGGCGACGACCGCCACCAACGCGACCTTGACCAGCAGCACCCGCCCCCAACTGGTGCTCACCAGGTGACCCGGCCGGTCCAGGATCGCCACGGTCAACGCGACGCCGGCGACTCCGGTCAACGTCACCGCCGCCGTGGCCGGCACGGAGAACCGCACCGCCATCTCGGCGGCCCCGGTCGGCGCACCGAGACGTGCACGCCCCAGCAGCAGCGCGGCCAGGAGCAGGACCCCACCGACCCACACGGCTGCGGCGAGAGTGTGCGCGACGTCCGCCGCCACGACGATCATCCGCGGTCGCGCGGTGACGGTGTGCCCGTCGAGCAGGAACGAACCCACCAGCAGCGCCACGGTGACACCCAGAAGCACAGGCCGGACCGCGCGCGCCCGGACCCGGTGCGCGTCGTCGTCGTGCGCTTCGCCGACGGTGGGCACGACCAGGGGTTGAGGGTCGGTCGGGATACCGGCGACGGTCGCTGCGGCGTGCCGACCGACCGCGTGCCGGCCCCGGATCAGCGCCGGCTCCAAGGACCCGGCCACGAGCAACCCGGCCGCGCCGGCGAGCCGCAGACCCAGGCCGGCGGCCACCGGTGTACGACTGAGCGCGGTCAACGCCTGTGTGCCGGCCGCCGAGGCGAGACCACCATCGGCACTGAACACCGCCGCCAGCGCCGCGAGTTCGAGCACCGCGCCGGCTGCCACCGTCAGCCCGGCCGCCCGCACCCAGACCTGGACCAGCTGGATGTCGCGGCGCGTTCCCACCAGCGTGGTCAACGCGAAGACCAGACCACCGACACCGAGCAGGATCGCCCCGTAGGACAGCCACCGGCCCGCCACGCCGACGAACCGCACCGCCCCCTGTTCGGCGTCAGCGGTATGACCCACCGCGTGCCCGCCGGCATGGGCCGACGGCGACGCCGACGGCAGTCCTGGCACACCGTGACCGGCATGCCCGGGCGGACCGGCGGTGGGCCGGGGCGTGGCCGTCGCCCCGGGTGCCGCAGCCGACGGAACCACAGTGAACGCCACGTCGCCGGTCAGCGGGTGAGCATCAGGGGCGGCGACACTCCACCGCAGCGCGAACTCCCCGCCGGTCAACGGGGCGGCCGGGTGCACCAGCCACGTACGACCCCCGTCCGGGGTGTGACTGGTCACCGCAACGGCCTCGCCGTCGCGGGAAAGCCGGAAACCGGCCCCGGTGGGCGTGCCGGGCGCGCTGAACGTCAGCCGGACCTCTCCGACAGCGCCACTCACCCGCGCGCCGTCGGCCGGCACGGCCTTGACCAGCTTGAAGTGCGCGGCGGCCGGCGAGGCGAACCCGAGCACCACGAACAGGGCTGGACACCACGCCAGCCATACCAGCAGCACCCACCGTGCCACGCCACGCATCGGCAACCTGCGCCGGGAAGACCTCGTCGATGCGGCGGACACCGTCAGGCCACCTGGGCATGCCGCGAGAAAGGCACTGCTGAACCCTCCGTCGAGAAGACATGGACCCGGCGCCCATCGCTCCGACCTGACGCGGTCGCCATCATAGGGCAACTACTAGCAAGGAGTAGTAGCTCACTGGTGCCGCGCAAATCGACGGCGGCCCCGCCAAGGTCGGACACGCGCAGGTCACCAGGGCTCGGGCAGGCCACCGGCGTCGCGGTGTCCGCGTCGGACCGGCCACCCCGCGACCGGGCAGACAGTGGCTCTGGTCACGATCTTCGGGCCGGATCGTCGTGACCAGCGCTTTCAGCGCCGGGAACGTTCCGGACGTGCGGTCACGAAGGGCGCAGACCGCGCTAGTTTTGCGCCGTGCGTGGGTATCGGATCGGCATCCTCGGTCGGATCGAGGTGAGCATCGACGGTGTGGCCGTGTCGCTCGCCCCGCTGGAGCGGGCACTCGTCGCGAGCCTGGCGGCCCACCACGGACGCATCGTCTCCGTCGACCGCCTGATCGACGGGCTCTGGCCGTACGATCCGCCCACGGGGGCGCGCAACCGGGTCCAGGCGGTCGTCGCCTCGGTCCGCCGCGGCGCGAAGCCGGAGCTGATCCTCACCCGCTCGCCCGGCTACCAGCTGAACCCCGTGGCGGTCGTCGACTCGGCGGAGTTCGCCGCCGAGGTAGCGGCCGCCGCGGCCACCGCCGATGCCCGCCGCGCCGTGGAGCTGCTCGACCGGGCGCTGGCGCGCTGGCGCGACGACGCGTTCGTCGACGTCGGGTCGCGGCTCGTCGAGTACGAGCGCGATCGGCTTCGTGAGCTGCGCGAGCACGCGACGGAGCTGCGCGCCGAGGCACTGCTCTCGCTCGGTCTGCACCGGGAACTCGTGCCGGAGCTGACCACGCTGGTCCGCGACCGACCCCTGCGGGAGCGGCTGCGTGGCCAGCTGATGGTGGCCCTGCACCGCAGCGGCCGACAGGCGGAGGCGCTCGCCGTGTACCGGGCCGGGGTCCGGGTGCTGGCGGAGGAGCACGGCATCGACCCGGGGCCGGAGCTGCGGCAACTGCACCGGGAGATCCTCGGCAGCGAGCAGGAGACGTCCCCGCGGGGGTGGGTGCGCCCCAACCAGCTTCCCGGAGTCACCGGTGACTTCGTCGGGCGGGACAAGGAGCTGGGGCTGCTGCTGTCGTTGCTGGGGCGCACCCCGACGGTCGCCGGGGTCGCCCAGGTGATCGTCGTGACCGGGCTGGCGGGAACGGGCAAGACCACGCTGGCGCTGCGCGCGGCCCACGAGAGCCGGCACCGCTTCCCCGGGGGGTGCCTCTACGCGGACCTGCGCGGCAACACCCCGGATCCGGCGCGGCCCGGCACGGTGCTCGGCGCGTTCCTGCGCGCCCTCGGCGTGGCCGGCGAGGCGATCCCGGCGGCGGCCGAGGAGCGCGCGGCGCTGTACCGCTCCGTGCTCGCCGACCAGACCTTGCTGGTGATGTTGGACAGCGCGGCGGACGCGGCGCAGGTGCGTCCGCTGCTGCCGCCCGGCGGCAGCGCTGTCGTCACGAGCACGGGAGCGCTGCCGGGGCTGGCGGGCGCCGAGGTCGTCCCGCTCGACGTGCTGCCGATCGACGACGGCCTGGACCTGCTGGCCGGGCTCGCCGGCGGCGAGCGAATCGACCGGGAGGCCGGGGCCGCCGCCGACGTTGTGGAGCTGTGCGGTCGCCTGCCGCTGGCGTTGCGAATCGCCGGCGTGCGGCTGGCCGAGCGGGAGGCGATGACCGTGGCGCGGTTACGCGAGCGGCTGCGCGACGAGCGACGGCGCCTCGACGAACTCTCCCTCGACGGGCTCGACGTGCGCAGCAGCTTCACCGTCGGGTTCGAGCGGTTGCCGCAGCCCGCCGCGCGGCTGCTCGCGGTGCTCAGCCGCACGTCGCTGCGCAGCTTCGGCATGTGGGACGAGACCACCGAGCCGCTGCTGGAGCAGCTGTGCCGGGCCCACCTGCTGACCGACGACGCCAGCGGCCGGGCACGCATGCACGACCTGGTCAGGCTCGTCGCCCGGGAACGCACCGAGGTCCCCGTCGACGAGGTCGTCGCCTGGTACGCACGGCTGCACGCGTACGCCGAGCGGGCCGACGCGTCGCTGCCCTGCGGGGCCCTGCCGGTGGCCGACGCGGGGCCGGCGCTCGACGCCTGGGAGGCCGTCGACTGGTTCGAGGCGGAGCGGGAGAACCTGGTCGCGGCGGTGCAGGACCTGCTGCGGCTGGGCGCCGTCGACCTGGCGGGGCGGTTGGCCTGCACGATGGGCAACTTCGCGACGATGCGCAGCCAACACCTGCCCGAGCTGGTCGACTGTCTGCGCGCCGTGCTCGGCCGCCACGCCGAGCTGCCGTCGGCGACCCGGATGTCGCTGCGGCTGCACCTGGGCACGGCGTACCGGTCGCTGAACCGGCACGCCGAAGCCGTGCCGCTGCTGCGCGCGGCGCAGCGGGCCGGCCGCGGGCGGTGGGTGGCGCACCGCCTCGTCGCCCTGCAGGGCTACTCGCTGTGCTGCCGCCACCTCGGCAGGTTGCGGGAGGCGGACGCCGCGCTGCTGGTGATGGTGCGGCTGTGCGCCGCGCACTGGCCGGTCGGCCGCGTCGGCGGGCACGTGCTGCTGGCCCTCGGCATGCAGCACGGGCAGTACCGGCTCACCTCCCCGTTCGCCTTGGACGCCTGCGCTGCGGCCCTGCGGGTCTTCGTCGACGACGGCGACCTGTGGGGCGAGGCGCTCGCGCGGGAGACCATCGGGCTGCTGCACCGGCACGCCGAGCAGTGGCCGCCAGCCGTGGAGCAGCTTCGGCAGGCGGTGGCCGCCGCGCGCCGGCTCGGCGATCGGATGAGCGTGACCACGGCCGAGCAGGCGCTGGCCGCGACGCACCTTGCGGCCGGCGACGGCGAGGCGGCACGGCGGCTGCTGCGGCGTACGGTGCTCGCGTTCCACGAGCTGCGTCACGAGTGGGGCGAAGCGATCTCCCGGCGGCTGCTCGGCAAGGCGCACCTCGAGGAGGGCGACGCGGACCGGGCGGTGGTGGAACTGGAGAGTTCGGTGGCGATGCTGCGCGGCGTCGGGCAGCCGTTCCCGCTGGCGAACTCGCTGCACCTGCTCGCGCGGGCGCAGGCCACCCTCGGCAGGCACGACCGGGCCGTCGCGCTGGGCGAGGAGGCGCTGCACATCTTCGAGCACTTCGACTCCGCGTACGTCGACGACCTGCGCGAATCGCTGACGCGTTGGCGGAGCGCAGCCGGCGCGCAGTAGGAGCGCAGGGCGCGCGCAGCGGCACCCAGCACAGTGATGGCAGTCACCCACCAAGGAGGTCTGCCATGACCAAGCTCATCAACCGCGTCGGCGACGCGATGCTCAGCAAGGTGCTCGGCCGCGAGGTGGCCGGCGCCTGCGTGCCGGAGCACGGCCAGTCGTGCTGCGCGGTGTCCAACGGCTACTGCTCGGGCGGTTCGTACTTCCGCTACTACCGGCGGAGCACCCTGTCCTGCACCGGCGTGTGCTCGGTCACGACGTCGTCGCCGATCTGCTACACGAAGAAGGTCGGCGTCTGCTGACCTGGCTCATCCTCGGGGGCCGCGCCGGCGGCGCGGCCCCCACTCCCCGCTGACTCGTTGAGGAGTTCCCATGCCGGGTTTCGCCTACGCCGCCATCGCCGTGATCGGCGCGGTCGCCGTGCTCAACCTCGTCCTGACCCTGGCCCTCGCCCGGCGGCTCCGGGAGACGCAGACCGCCGCCGCCCACGACGGCGGGGCCGCCCCCGAGGTGCTGCCCGCCCCGGGCCTGGAGGTCACCGGCTTCCCGCACGTCGACCTGACCGCAGGTCGGCGCACGGTGGTCATGCTGACCCCCACCTGTCCACCGTGCCAGACCATCCTGGACACCCTCACCGTCGACGCCCGGCGCTACCGCCACGACACCTTCGTGTTCATGATCGGCATGCCGGAGGACACGGTGGAGATGGCGCCCCGCCTGGCCGACTTCGACACGGCGACCATCAACGAGGACCAGGCGGAGAAGGAGTTCGGGGTCAAGGGCTTCCCCGCCGTGCTGTCGGTCGTCGACGGCGTCGTCGTCAACTCCAGCCACCAGCTTCCGGTCCTGGCCTGAGACGTGGCCACGTTGCGAGCCGCCCTGCGACTGGGCTGCGCGGACCGCAGGGCGCTCGCCGCCACGGTCGCCCTCGTCGTCATCGGCGCGGCGCCCCCGATCGGCGTCGCGTGGTTCACCAAGCTGCTGTTTGACGAGGTCGGCAGGGGCCGCTCGGCCGACCCGTCGACCGCCACCTGGTACGCCGTGGCGATCGCCGTCCTGGGCGCGCTGGCGGCGATCGCCAGCCGGGTGTCCGGATACTTCACCACGGCCCTGCAGAACGCGATCACGATCGCCGCCGACGTGCGGCTGTACCGGAAACTGAACACCTTCGTCGGGCTGGGCCCGTTCGAGCAGCCGGCCCTGCGCGACCGGCTGGCGCTGGCCCAGCAGGCCGCCACCCAGGCGCCGTACGTGGTCGTCATGTTCGCGGTCGACGTGGCCCAGAACGTCGTCACCATCGGCGGCTTCGCCGTGATCCTGACGTCCCTCTGGCCGCCGGCCGGTCTGCTCCTGCTCGCCGTGGCGGTGCCCGACTTCCTCATCCAACTGCGACTGTCCCGGCGGACCGCGCGGGCCGTGGAGGAGAGCGCCAGCCTGTTCCGGGCCCGGTTCCTGTTCCAGACCGTGCTGACCGACCTGCGCGCCGCCCGGGAGGTGCGCCTCTACCACCTCGGCCGTTTCTTCCACGACCGGCTCATCGGCGCGGTGCGCTCGGCCGCCGGGATCGAGCTGGCCGCCGCCCGGCACACCACGACGGTGCAGGCGTGCTGGGCGTTGGCCGGCGCCGCGGTGACCCTCACCGCGACGGTGTTCGCGGTGAACGCCACGGTCCGTGGCCGGCTCAGCCTCGGCGACCTCACCCTCCTGCTGGCCGCGTTCACCGCGGCGCACAGCGGCCTGGCCGGCATCGCCGCCCAGCTCGGCGAGGCCGGTGCCGCCATGCGGCTGTTCCGGCACTACGTCGCCGTCCTCGACAGCCCCACCGACCTGGTCGACGGGACCGTGCCGGCGCCGCCGCTGCGCACCGCGATCAGGTTCGAGGACGTATGGTTCCGCTACGACGAGGACGGCCCCTGGGTCCTGCGGGGCGTCGACCTCACGATCACCGCCGGGCAGGCCGTCGGGCTCGTCGGACTCAACGGGGCCGGCAAGAGCACCCTGGTCAAGCTGCTCTGCCGGTTCTACGACCCGGACCGCGGCCGGATCACATGGGACGGGGTGGACCTGCGCGAGCTGCGGATCGAGACGGTGCGCCGGCGGATGGGCGCGGTGTTCCAGGATTTCATGTGCTACGACCTCACCGCCGAGGAGAACGTCGGCATCGGCCGGCTGCCGCACACGACCGAGCAGGTCGCCGAGGCCGCCGCGCACGCCGAGATCCACGACCGCCTCCGCGCCCTCCCCCACGGGTACGCCACGCTGCTCAGCCGCACCTTCGCCGGCCAGGACGGCGAGCCCGGCGTGACGCTCTCCGGCGGGCAGTGGCAGCGGGTCGCGCTCGCCCGGTCCCTGATGCGCGCCGACGCCGACCTGCTCATCCTGGACGAGCCCAGCTCCGGGCTCGACGCGGACGCCGAGACCCGCGTGCACGCCTCGCTGACCCGGATCCGCCACGGCCGCACCGGGCTGCTGATCTCCCACCGGCTCAGCACCCTGCGCGACGCGCGGCGCATCGTCGTGCTGGACGCCGGGCGAGTCGTCGAGTCGGGCACGCACGACGAGCTGATGGCGGCCGACGGTGAGTACGCCCGGCTCTTCCGCCTCCAGGCGGACGGCTACCAGCTGGCGGCGACATGACCGGCTGGCTGCGCCGCCGCTGGCGCCTCGTGGTGGTGAGCGGGCAGAGCATGGCGCCGACGCTGCGGGACGGCGACCGGCTCATCGTCCGCGTCGGCCGGGCGCCCGCCGTCGGTGACCTCGTCGTCTTCCGGGCCCGCGACGTCGTCCCCGCCTCCGACCTGACGTGGATGGTCAAGCGGGTGCACCGGGTCGAACCGGACGGCGCCGTGACGGTACGGGGCGACAACACCCACAGCCAGGACTCGCGGCATTTCGGCGCGGTGCCACCCGAGGCGGTCCTCGGCGTGGTCAGAGGGAGGCGATGACAGATGTACGTCGAGATCGGGTGCCGGGTGCTGCTCGGCACGGTCCTGCTGGCGGCGGCGGTCGGGAAGGTCTCCGGCCGCGACGCCTACCGCGAGTTCACGCGCTCCCTGCGCGACATGGGCTTCCGGCCCGCCGGCCCGCTCGCCGCGGCCGTGGTCGCCGCCGAGTTCACCGCCGTGGTCCTGCTGGCGGTGTTCCCGCTGGCCGGATTCCTCGCCTCGGGCGCCCTGCTGCTCGCCTTCACCGCCGCCATCGTCGCGAACCTGCGGCGCGGCGGCGGCACCTGCCGCTGCTTCGGCCGCACCGCCGCGCCCCTGGGCCGGCACCACGTGTGGCGCAACGCGTTCCTCGTCGCCTGTGCCGTCGCCGGCGCGCTCGCGCCGGCCGGTGCCGTACGCCCCGGCGAGGCGGTCCTGGCCGGCGCCGCCGCGCTGGCCGTCGGCGTGCTGGTCGTCATGCTGGACGAGCTGCGCTACCTGTTCGGCGCCGCCAGCCGCACGTGACACAGCCGACCACGGCCGGGATGCCGCGGGTCCGGGCCAGGATCGCGGTGTGGCTGGTCGGCCCGCCCTCGGCGGCGACCAGGCCTGGTTCGAGACCGGCGGTGTCGGCTGACGCCAGGTCGCCGGCGATGAGCAGGTACGGGTGGCCGGGGTCCGGCACGCCCGGCATCGGCGGCCCCAGGCATGCCGCGACGTGGGGCCCCGCAGGTCGTCGAAGTCGCTGACCCCACGTCGCGGTCGCGCTCTTGGAGGCACACACCGGTACCGGTGATGCCCGATGGTTCCGCCGGGCGTGTCCTACGCCCGGCGGAACCGCAGTGGTTATCCGAGGACGAACCGGAAGAAGCGGGGGCGGTAGATGCCCGGATCGCGGTAGTGGTCCGCGTCCGGGGAGACACGGGTGTCCATGCTGTTGACGTTGTAGGAGGCGATGAAGGTGTCACCGGAGCTGAGCGCGGGGTGCACGTGGGCGTTGTAGGAGATGACGTTGGGGTTCCAGTAGCTGCCGTAGGGGCCGGGTTCCGGCATGCGGTAGACCGGGGTCTTCTGGGTGAAGGGCCCGTACGGTGAGCAGGACGTCCAGGCGTTGATCTGTCCGCTGAACGCCTCGGTGCTGTCCTGGCTGAGGAGGAGGAACTGTCCGCCCCAGGGGGTGACGCTGTACTCGTTGGCGATGCCGGTCAGCAGGTTGCGGGAGTTCTGCTCGCGGAGCGTCCAGCCCCACGGCGTGTGGTACTGCCAGGTGCCGTTGGCGAGGTCGCTGCCGTACACCCGGGCGATGCGCATCTGCTTGTTGATCGGGGAGTCGTCGACGCCGTAGACGTAGGTGTAGCCGTCGCCGCTGCGGCTGGCCGGCAGCAGCCCCGAGCCCCAGGCGACCCCGCTGGCAGAGGGCAACTCCCGGACGCTGACCGGGGTCCGCAGGTTGGACAGGGCGAAGTTGGCGACGACGTTGCGGTTGAACCGCCAGTCCCAGGCGCCGGAGCCGAACCGCTCGTACTCCTGGTACACGACTTGAAGTTGTCCGCCCGAGAGGTGGCCGTCACCGACCCAGTACCACTTTCCGGGTCCGGACGGCGGCATCAACGCCCGAGGCGCCCCGGCGGTGCCACCCTGGTAGGTGGTGAGGCTGCCGCCGTTCTGCACGACGAAGGTGTTGTTGACCAGGGGGGCGCTCACCGGGCGGGTGCCGTCGCTGTTGAGCGGGCCCATCCAGGTGTCGGAGAACAGCCAGACGATCCGGCCGTCGGGCAGCTTCACCGAGTACGTGGAGTCGCCGCCGGTCCAGCCGTCCGGCGTGCTGGCGGCGTATCTGTTGAACGCGCCCTCCGGCTCGACCGTGGTCTCGACGCTGTGCACCGAGAGCGGGCGCAGCGCGCACGAGCGGGCCGTGAGTGGCAGCACGCTCTCCACATTCGTGGTGAACGTCTTCGGGCTGCTGTCCGCGTCGGCGGAGTGGATGTCCAGTTCGGTCCAGGTGGTAACCAGAGTGGCCACCATGGGGTACGCGAAGTCCGGCACCGTGATCAGTCCACCCGCGTCGGGATGGCGCACGGTGTGGATGCTCGGGTACTTCGCCAGCGTGCCGGTGCTTCCCGTCGGCGACCAGACGACGACGGCAGATCTGCGGTTGGCGTCCCTGGTGGTGTCCACCATCAGTGTCGAGCAGTATCCGCAGCTCGCGTCGCCGGAGTTCCTGACCGCGCGGAAGTCGTGGTAGACAGCACCGCCCTTACGCAGGATGTCCTGGTACTCCGCCTGGGTGCCGGCGGGCGTCGAGTGACTCTTCCGGGCCGGTCTGGCGCCCCCGAGGGCGTCGTCGCTCGTCCCGCTCGCGCCGGTGAGGTTGCTGCGCCACAGGCTCGCGTCGGAGTCGGAGTAGCCGTAGATGCGCCAGGCGTCCACGGTCGGGGCGGGCGCGGCGTTCGCCTTGGCCAGTCGGTAGTTGGCGATGTGGTAGTTGAGGAGCATGTCCGCGAAGTTCAGGCCGTAGCCCTCAGCGGTGTGCCGGATCGCCTCGATCGGCAGATGGTCGTGGTCCCGGATGCTCTCCCACGTGCGTCGCACGAAGGAGGCGTCGACCTGCTCGGTGAGATAGGTCGGCAGCAGGAACGCGCCATACTGCGGACCGCCGCCCAGCCCGCCCCAGGAGTTGAGTGCCGCCCCGGGCTTGCTGAGCACGTCGTAGACGTTGCGGGCGTACAGCTTCTCCTCGCCGGGGATGGGCACGTACGGCGCCCGGACGTAGGTCTGGCGGGTCGCCCACTCCGCGGTGGCCTCCATCCACCAGTTCATCGAGCCGAACTCCTTGCCGCCCACGAAGAGGGCCAGGTAGTCCAGGCCGACGTCGGACCGGTCCCAGTACTGGTACTGCATGACGTGGAACAGCTCATGCCGCGGCAGGTAGTCCCAGTCGTCCTGCCCGTTGGGCACCAGCATGGTCGCCTGCTGGTTCAAGCCGAACGGCAGAACGAACGGCGCGTCGATCGGCAGGCCGACCCCGCCGACGATCGGAATCTCGTCGACGCCGTAGACCAGCACCCAGGGCTTGCCGTCCCGCACGGGCAGCGGGTAGCCCATCTCGCGATACTCGTCGACGGCGATCGAGAGCGCGTTCAGCAGATGCTGCACCGCCTTCGCCCGGCCGTTCGGGTTGGCGTCCGCCGGGATGCCCGGCCTGCCTCCACCGGCGATGTTGTAGAGGACGAGGAACTCGCCGGCCGACGCCCGGCAGCGATAGGTGACCCCGAGGTAGTCGTACGGTTCGGCGGCGCAGTCGTCGTAGCCGGCGGCCGTGGCGGCGCCGGCAGGCACCGCGACATCTGGCGCGATCGTCCGCGCCGCCTCCGGATCGGCGCTCGCCGCCAACATCGACAGGTATGTCAGATATCGCTGCGGGTCGCGGATGGCCCCGGTCGGTCGAAGGTGCGCCGGCACCGACCGGGGCGAGCGCACCGCGCCCAGGCCGTACCGCACCGCGTCGTCGCGGGAGAGCTTCCCCCGGTGGTACGCCGAGAGCACGCGTTCCCCGGGGCCGAAGTCGGGCGGGGCGGCCGTCCTGCCGGTGGCGGTGCTGAGCGGCGCCTCCTTGAACGGCGTCGGTTGCGGGACCGGCGGGGCGGCGACTCGCGGTTCGGTGTGCGGCGGCGCGACGGCTCCCACGGCGGCTGGCGCCGCGGCCGAATCGGGCGCCGCCTGCGCGGCGCCACTGGTCAACACGGCCGCTGCCAGCACAACTGTCGCGCTGAGCAGGGCCAGGGGGTCTCTCATCGCACTCCCTCTGTTGGATGACCGGCCGGTGCCGGTGCCGTCCGGCGGACGGCGCGTCGGGCCGGTGGATCGTTGTGCTCGGCCAGCAGGCATCGCACCCCGGCGATTGCGTCGCTCATCGCCCCCCGGATGAGCGCACCGGACTCTGCGCACCCTTCGTCGCTCGCGGCCACCCCGTGCTGGCCGCGCCGCGAAGCGCACGCTCGTACCGCCCGCTCACTGTCAGCGGGCTCGACCATAATCAGGGCCGGCGCATGCAGCGATCTTGCAAAATGCTTGCAGAGGAGTCGCGCCGGCCCGCACACGCAGCGACGGCAGGGAAGTGCACATGGAGTTTCGGGTCCTCGGGCCGGTGGAGATCTGGTCCGAGGGTGTCCGCGTCGCCATCGGAGGACGACAGCCCCGGTTGCTCCTGGCGGCGCTCGTCCTGGAGGCCAATCGACCGGTACCTGCGGACCGGCTCATCGACCTGATCTGGGCTCAGGCGCCCCCACCCAGCGCACGAGCGACGGTGCAGGCCATGGTCTCGCGCCTACGGGCCACCTTCCGGCAGATCGGTGCATCCGCGCAGCTGCTGAGCGAGCGCGGCGCCTACCGGCTGCACACCGATCCGGCGACCGTCGACGCACACCGCTTCTCCGCCCTCGTCCAGCAGGCCGCAGGCTCTTCCGACGATCGCACCACCGTGGAGTTGCTGGACCAGGCGCTGGACCTGTGGCGAGGTGAGCCACTGCTCGACGTCGTCGACGATTCCGGACGCCAACTGCTCTGTTCGGGTCTCGTCGAGGCCCGTTGGACGGCTGCGGAGGACCGGGCGGACGCGCTGCTGCGGCTGGGTCGCACGAGGAGAGTGGTGCGCGAGGTGTCCGACCAAGTGGCCGGACAGCCCTATCGGCACCGCCTCGTCGGTCAGCTCATGACAGCCCTGTATCTCGAGGGCCAGGCCGATCGAGCATCGGAGGTCTACCGCAATCTCCGCACCCGGCTACACGACGATCTCGGCCTGGAACCGTCACGCGAGCTCAGCCGCCTGCACCGGCTCATCCTCAGGGGCGATCCGGTGCTGCCGGCGGAACGCGACGACGCACTGCCGAGCGTCCCGCACCGTCCGGAAGAGCTGCCACAGGACGTGCCAGGTTTCATCGGTAGAACTGACGAGATGACCCGTCTCGACCAGCTGCCGGGCGGATCCAGCGCCACGACGGTCTGGGTTCTCAGCGGAATCCCCGGCGTCGGAAAGACTGCGCTGGCGGTGCGCTGGGCGCATCGGGTACGTGACGCCTTCCCCGACGGTCAGATGTTCATCGACCTGCGCGGCTTCGACGTCGAGCGCCCACCCGTCACACCGTCCGCCGCGCTCGGACAGCTACTTGGTGGGCTTGGTGTCGACCCCCGCGTCGTTCCGGACGATCAGGACGGCCGGGTCTCGCTGTTCCGCTCGACGATGACCGGCCGCAGGATTTTGCTGGTGCTGGACAATGCTCGTGACGCTGACCAGGTGATACCACTGATCCCGCCCAGCGGCACCGTTCTGATCACCAGCCGTCGTCGGCTCGGTGAGCTGGTCGTCCGGGCCGGCGCCCGATCTCTGCTGCTGGGTGTGCTCAGCCCGACGGACTCCGTACGGCTGCTGGCGGCGATGCTCGGCGACGAGGCCGTCCGGGTCGAGGCTGGCGCCGCGGCCCGCCTCGCCCACCTCTGCGGGCACCTGCCACTGGCACTGCGGATAGCGGCAGCGAACCTGCAGACGAGCGGCCATCCCCGCATCGCCGGACTGGCCGAGGAACTCGACGAGGGCGGTCCTCTCACCAGCCTGACCGTCGACGGTGCCGACGAGGGCGCGGTCACGAAGGCCTTCGCGATGTCGTATCGGGCCCTGCCCACCGCTCAGCAACGAATGTTCCGTCACATCGGGCTGGTCCCCGGTGGCAGCTTCACCCCCCACGTCGCCGCCGCGCTCGAGGGGGTCGCGCCCCCCATCGCGACGAGAACACTTCGCGCCCTCGCGTCCGCACACCTGATCGAGCATCAGGGAGGCGACAGATACCGGTTTCACGACCTGCTCCGCCAGTACGCCGTGGACCGGCTCGTCACGGAGGACGACGACACCACCCGTCACGACGCCCGGCAGCGTCTGCTTGAGCACTATCGCAGCAGGGCCGACGCCGCCGGACGTCAACTCATCCCCCACTTCCTCAGGCTCCCCGGGCCGGTCCCGCAACAATCGTTTCCGGATGCCGACGAGGCGTCGGCGTGGCTGGACGCAGAAGCAGCCAATGTCATCGCGGCGATCAACCACGCCGCCGACCACGGGCATGCACGCTTTGTCTGGCAGCTCACCGACGCCCTACGCGCCTGGTTCCACCAGCGTGGACGCCGCGCCGAGTGGCTGTCCGCGGCCACCGGAGGGTTGGCCGCCGCCCAGGCCGCGAACGACCTGACAGCCCAGGCGAGCATGCACCTGAGCATCGCCCTCGCCCACGTCACCGCCGGCCGGTACGAGGAAGCCCGCCAACACCTCCTCGACGGCCTCCGCATCAACGCCCATGACCGGTGGCCGGAGGGACGCACGGCCCTGCTGAACAATCTCAGCGCGGTGCACCAGCGCCTCGGCAACCCCCGAGCCGCAATCGACTGCGCCCAACAATCCCTGGAGCTCAACCGGCAATACCGCAACGACGGCGGCGAGGCCATGTCCCTCGCCAACCTCGGCTTCGCACACTGGCAGCTCGGCGCGCTGTCACAGGCGGACCAGCACATCCGGGACGCACTAGCCTGCGCGGAACGGAGCGGCTCGCGGTACAACGAAGCGGTGCTTCTCGTCGACCTCGCGGGCATCCGCCGCGACCGTGGAGACCGGGAAGCCGCCGAGGAGTTGTACGACCGGGCGCTGGTCGCCAACCGCGATCTGGGCTATCGGTACGGCGAGGCGACGGCACTCAGCGGACGTGCGTTGTTGTGGTCGATGACCGGCCGCGCACCACGCGCCTGCGCCGACGCGCGACAAGCAGTGGCGTTGACCCAGGAGATCGGCGACGCCGGCACCGAGGCGTGGGCACGCGAGGCTTACGGCCGCGTGCTGCTGGCCGCTGAACGGCCGGCAGAGGCAGCCGAGGAACACCGCCTGGCGCTCGACCTGGCCCGGCAGACCCGGTTCGTGTGGTGCGAGGCGAGTGCCCTGGTGGGGCTGGCGGCGGTGTGCCTGGCCACCAAGCAGCCCGACGTCGCTCGCGAGCACGCCGAGGCCGCGCTGCGCATGGCGATCGAAGCCGGCTACCGGCTGATCGAGTCGCGCGCGCTTGGTCTGTTGAAGACGCTCGACGACTGAATCGTCTTGACCGGGCCCACGTACGGCGGCGGCCAACCCGGCGAGATACCAGGCAACAGACTCCCTGTTCCGCTCTGGATGGGTTTCGGGGGCGCTATCCAGGGCTACGGCGGGCCGGCCGACGTCCGTCGCGATGGTCCCTCGAATCCTCCTTGACGGCGATGATGCCGCTCCAGTGAGGCTCAAATCGTCCGGAGCAGAGTCGGATGCATCTGACGCACACGGTCACAGACTGGAGCATGGATGACCACCACGCCTGTACGAGCACCGGCGGCCGGGGAGTTGCTGGCACCGGTAAGCAAGGAGGGGCAGGCGTTCCTTGACCTGCTGGCCGTGCACATTCCGTACGTACGGGAGGTAAGCGGAGCGCACGACCGGGACGGCACATTTCCGTTCGAGGTGTTCGATCGCTTTCGCACCTCGGGGGTGTTGGCCGCCACCGTTCCCGCCGAACTGGGCGGTCTCGGGGTGAGCCACATGCACGACGTGGCGCTCGCGCTACGTACCCTCGCCGAGTTCGACGCGTCCGTCGCGCTCGCGCTGCACATGCAGCTCAGCCGTGGGCTCACCCTCACATACGAGTGGCGTTACGGCGCGCCGGAGGCGCAGTCCCTCGCCGAGCGGCTCATGCGTTCGGTCGGCGAGCGCGAGGCGATCATCTGCGGCGCGGTCAAGGACGCGCCGCGTGCCACGACCAGGCTGACTCCGGCGCCTGGCGGAGGTTGGTTGCTCAACGGTCGCAAGACCCTGGTAAGCCTCGCGCCCGCCGCCACACACTTCGCGGTATACGCCGAGGTGCACGTCGACGAGGAACCGCTCCGCCTCGCCGCGCCGGTACTGACCCGCCAGACGCCCGGCCTCACGGTCCTCGACAACTGGGACGGCCTCGGCATGCGCGGCTCGGGCACTGTCGACATCGTCTTCGACAACTGCCCGATCGCAGCGGAGGACGTCCTCCCCAGGGCCGCCGTCGGTGCCCGCCAGGACGCGGTGCTCGCTGGGCAGACGGTCAGCTCGGTCACCATGCTCGGCATCTACGCCGGGATCGCGTCGGCGGCGCGCAACGTGGCCGTCGACTGGACCGTCCGGCGCCGGGTCGACCCAGGAGCGGCGGTCCGGACGCTGCTCGCCGAGATCGAGGCGCGATTGTTCGCACTGCGCTCGTCGGCCGCCGCCGCGCTACGCAATGCCGACGAGCTCGCATTCGACTTCTCGGTCGTTGCCGATGAGCGCGGCCGCCGGATGATGACCCCGTTCCAGTGCGCGAAGCTCATGGTCAACCAGCTCGCGTCAGACATTGTTGATCGCTGCATGACGGTCGTCGGTGGCGCCTCCTTCTCGGCCCGGCACCCGCTCGCCCGCCACTACCGCGACGTGCGCGCCGGCCGATACATGCAGCCGTACACCTACGTCGACGCGATCGACTACCTCAGCGGCCAAGTCCTCTGCTTTGACCAGGACAACGACTACGTCAGCGCCCGGGCGATCAGAGCCCGGCGCGAGCCGTCCCCTTAGGAGAGCCATGCGCGTCCTGTTCATCCCGTCCCCCGGGCTCAGCCACATCCTGCCCACCGTGCCGCTCGCCCACGCCCTTCAGGCCGCGGGCCACCACGTCCGGTACGCGGGTGGCGGCGAGATCCATGCCGTCGCCGAGGCCGGTTTGTGTGGCGTCGACGCCTCGCCCGGCGCCGACTACGCGAAGTTGTTCATCCCGGACGAGACCGACGGCGTCGACCCGATGCACTCCGACGAGGCGGGCGTCGCTGATCTCGCAGCCATGTTCGCCCGGGTCTCGGGGGCCGTGGTGAACGGCGCGCTCGCGTTCGCGAAGCAGTGGCGGCCGGACCTGGTCGTGTACACCCCGACGCAGGGTGCCGGGCCACTCGTCGCCGCTGCGCTCGGGATACCCTGCGCCGAACTGCCGCTCGGGCCGGCCGACGGTGAGGAGCAGCTGCCATCGCTGATCCGTGCGGCGATGGCCACCGACTACGAGCGGCACGCTGTCGGCGGCTCGCCCGGTACCCGGGTCCGGCTCATGCCGATGGCGCCGAGCATCGAGTCATTGTTGCCCGGTCCGCACACGCCGGGTGCCTGGCCGGTGCGGTACCAGCCTTACAACGGCGGTGCGATCCTGCCGGAGTGGCTCGTGGAAGCGCCGGCGCGGCCGCGCATCGCGGTCACGCTCGGCACGATCGACGCCCGCTGGGGTGGGATCGCCCAGCTGGCCCCGTTCATCGAGGCCGCCGGTTCTGTCGAGGCCGAGTTCGTGCTCACTCTGGGCGGCGGTGACGAGGCGCTGCTCGGCAAGTTGCCGCAGAACGTCCGCGTCATCGAATGGCTCCCGCTGGGTGTGCTCCTGGAGTCCTGCGCCGGGATCATCCACCACGGCGGCAGCGGCACGATCATGACCGCGCTCGTCGCCGGGGTGCCGCAGTGTGTGATCCCGCAGGGTTCCTTCCAGAACATCGGGCGCGACGTGCTGGTTAAGCGAGGCATCGGCTTCTCGACCAGTTCGGCCCAGCTGGGTCCTGCAGAGTGCCGGCGGCTCCTCGAGGACGACTCGATGCGCGAGGCGGCTCGGGACGCGGCCTCCGAGGCCGCCACCATGCCGCCGGTCGCCGACCTCGTTCCCCGGTTGGTGCAGCTCACCAGGTGAGCCGGTACGCGAAACGGCCTCGCCGGCGGCGACCGGACGAGGCCGTTTCACACTGCCGGCGCTGCCCGGCGTGACGCTCAGAGCGCCGGTGCCGGGTGGCCGAGTTCCCGGAACAGCGGGGCGAAGTCGAATATGTCCCAGTGCTCGACGACCTTGCCCTCCTCGTTGAAGCGCAGCTCCTCGAGGTAGTGCCAGGTGACCTTCCGCCCGGTCGCCGGTATCCCGGCGAACTCACCGCTGTGCGTGGCGGTCGCGGTCAACCGGAGCATCACCCGGTCGCCTTCCGCGAGGATGCTCCTCACTTCGAGTCGCAGGTCTGAGAAGGACACCAGCGAGCCACGCATCGCCGTCAGGACGAGTTCGGTGTCGTGCGGCTCGCCGTCCAGGTTGTAATGCGTGACGTCGGGCGCCCAGTGCTCAGTCACCCCCGACACGTCTGCCCTGTTCCAGGCGGCGACCATCTGCAGGCAGCGATTCTTGTTCTCCAGCGGCGACATGCCAACTCCTCATGCTCTGGGGTCTGCCGGGTTGCCGCCGATGCTGGCACCCGGCGCTCGGAAAGGGCTTCAGTCCTCCTGGTGTCCGGCACAGCCGACGAAGAGGCCACGGCCCGACTGGCTGCCCTCGAGGTAGCGCACGCTCAATCCCGCGCCCCGGAATGCCTTCTCATACGTGTCGCGGGGGAAGAGCGTGATGCGATGCTGCTCGACGAAGTGGTGGACGCCGCCAGCGGGGCGAGCGACGATGTAGTGGACCTCCATTCGGGAAGCGTCGCCGTCGCGCTTGGAGTGCGAGACGCGTACGACGGTCGTCCCGTCGGCCTCGACAAGGGAGGCCGACACGTATCCGTCGAGGTAGGTGTCCGGGAACCACCAAGGGTCGATCGCGACCACACCGCCGGGCGAGAGGTGCGCCGCGAAGCGCCGCAGGGCCGCGTTCAGCTCCTCGACGTCGGTGAGGTAGCCCACGGAGCCGAACATGCAGGTGATCACATCGTACCGCTCGCCGAGATGGAAGGAGCGCATGTCGCCGTGGTGCACGACCGCCCCCGGGGTGTTCGTGCGGGCCGCCTCGACCATCGCAGGGGACAGTTCCAGGCCCTCCACCCGGTCGAAGAGGCGAGCGAACGCGCGCAGGTGCGCACCGGTGCCGCAGGCGACGTCGAGCAGGGTCGCAGCGCCGGGCAGCAACGCCCGCGCCTGCTCGGCGACGAACGCGGCCTCCTCGTCGTAATCCTTGCCTCGGGCACGGTGCACCAGCTCGTACACCTCGGCCTGTTCCTCGCCGTACATGCCGGCCGCCGGCACCGATGTCGTCATCGCCGCGCTCCCGCCACCGTCGGCCGCACCCGACGGCGGGCGGCGACGAGTACCTGATCCAGCAGAATCTCCAGAGCGGCCCGAGTACGGGGGTCGGCGGGCGCTCCGGTCGTGTCCAGTTCGGCGCGCTCACCGGACAGGGCGAGGCCGAGCGGGGTCGGCCAGCCGCGCAGCGCGTGCGCGATGGTCCGCAGGGTGGCCAGGGTGGAGTGCGCGCCCTGTTCCCCGGAGGAGATGGCAACGCAGCCGATCGGCCGGTCGCTGAGGAACGGCTCACGGGCGTCGGCGAGGTCGTTGGCGTAGTCGAGAGCGTTCTTCAGCAGGCCGGAGACGGTGCCGTGATACGTGGGTGAGAGGAGCACGACCCCGTCGGCACGGGCGAGGGCCGCCACGATCCGTGGTACCCGCTGCGGCCCGTCCCCGCGGTGTGGCCGGTAGAACGGCAACTCGAGGTCGGCGCCGCGCAGGCACGTGACGACGGCTCCCTCCTCGGCGCATCTACCAGCACACCACACGGCAAGCCGGCCGGTGCGCGACGATGCGCACAGCGAGCCACCGATGAGTACGACCTGGGGAGCCGGATGGTTGCTGCGGTGGGGTGGCCCAGGCATCGACGGACCTCTTTCTGTCGTGCTGAACGTCGTGTCATGGCGACTCTGCCCGGCTCCGGTCGGCGACGCATCGACGCCCGCTCGAGCACCTTTCGACCGGATGTGGCCAGGATGGCGACGCGCAGGCCGTGCGCATCCGTATCGAGGGAGCTGCGGTGAAGGTCCTGTTCACGGTGTCGTCCTGGCCCACCCACTACGCTGTGATGGTGCCGATCGGCTGGGCACTGCAGGCCGGCGGGCACGAGGTGCGCGTTTTGTGCACCCCGTCGCAGGTAGCGCCGCTGTGCGCAGCGGGGCTGATTCCGGTGCCGATTCTGGACAGTCCGTCGGACGAGATCCGGCTCCGCCTGCAGTACTTCATGGAGGCGGTCGACGGGGTATGGCCGTACCCGTGGCCGCCGTTGCATCCGATCACCGGCGCGCAGCTGGACGGCTTGGACGACTTCGATCTGCCCGGGTTTCGCGAGCGTCAGCTCCCGGAGGTCGCCGCCCGGGCCGCGGCCAGCTTCGACGCCGCGGTCGAGTACACGACGGCGTTCCGGCCGGACTTCGTGCTGCACGACCCGGCGAGCCTGGAGGGCCTGCTCGCCGGCCTCGTCACCGGCGTCAAGACGGCCATGGTGCTGTGGGGTCCGGTCGGTCCGGCCGAACCAGAGCACATGCGGATCGTGCCGGATGACATCAGCGGCTCCTTCGCCCGCTACGGTCTCGGCCCGTTCGACGCCGGCATGATCAAGACGGTCGTCGACCCGTGCCCGTCATCGGTCGAACCGCCGCTGGCGGCCGAGCGGCTGCCGGTGCGCTACGTCCCCTACAACGGCACCGCCCCGGCTCCGACGTGGCTGCTCGAACCCATCGACCGTCCGCGGGTCTGCCTGTCCTGGTCGACGGCGTTGCGCTCGATGTCGGGTCCCCGCTCGTTCGTGCTGCCCGAGGCAGTGCGTGCGCTCGAAGGCCTGGACGCCGAGGTGGTGCTCACCGCGACCGCGCAGGACGTGGCCGAGCTCGGCCCGGTGCCGCCGACGGTGCGGGTACTCGAGCGGCTTCCGTTACGGCTGCTGCTGCCGACGTGCTCAGCGGTTGTCCACCACGGAGGCGGCGGCAGCACCCTGACCTCGCTCTGGGCGGGCGTGCCACAGGTGCTGCTGACGTTCGCCTCCGAACAGGCCGCGTCGGCGACCCGGGTGGCCGCAGCCGGCGCCGCCGTTCAGCTGCCGGGTCACCTCGTCGACGCCGCCGCGATCCGCCGTGCCATCGACGAACTGCTCGCCGACGGGTCGTACAGGCGGTCGGCCGTGCGGCTGCGCGGAGAGATGGAGCAGCGGCCGACGCCCGCGGATCTCGTAGACCTGATCGTCGTCTGACTCTCTGCTTCCTCCTCCGTGACAGCTCTCCGGCTCCCTGACGGCGATCATCGAAGCTGCACGTGTCGAGCGGACCGGGTGGCGGCACGAGGACGCGGCTGCGGCTGCGGCTGCCGCTCAACGACGCCGACGACCGCCCCGCCTGACCACCGGGCGGCCGGCGGGTGCTCAGGTGATCAGGCTGTGCAGGCAGGCGAGCATGCTGCGTGCCTGGACACTCAGGTAGTGGCTGTGTCGCAGCAGCGCCACAAGCTGGTGCACGGCGATCCAGCGGAACGCCCGATGCTCCAGCTCGGCGCCGCGACTGGTCTCGACGATCATGTACCGGTTGAGCGCGTGGAAGAATCGACCGCCCTCCTCGGACAGCACGGTGTCGAAGTGGATCTGGTCGGCAGGCGCGTTGAGAAAGTCTGGGAGGAACCGCGGCCGGTCGCCGGGTGGCAGCATCTCGTGGTTGCCGGGGATGCACTGCACGGTGGGACCGAGTTCGACGACGTCGAGATAGCCGGGCTCGACTCTGGCCTGCACGAGGACGTGCAGCACGCCGCCGATGTCCTGCACCAGGAGTCCGATCAGCCCGGTGCCGACCGGCTCGATCATCGGCTGCGTCCAGTGGGCGACCTCACGCCCGCCCGCCGAGACGCCGACTCCGATGACCGAGAAGAACCGGCCGCTCTCGTGGACGATCGCGTCCTCGGTCCGATGCCAGCCGGTCACTTCGTTCAGCGGGATCCGCCGGGTCTCGACGTCGAGCCCGCAGCGCATCTCGGTGATCCAGCTGAGGACCTCGCCCGTGGTGTGCAGACTGCCGGCGGTCTCGTCGCAGGCACGGATCAGCGACTCGCGGATCGCGCCGCCGCCGGGCAGCACCCTGTGCACACCGGCGCCAGCGAACGGCAGGCATGACAGCACGGTGCGAGCGTCCATGTTCACCAGATCGTCTGCGCTGAGCAAGGCATGGATCTGGCCGAGCGTGAGCCAGCGGAACCCGTCCAGCACCTCGACGTCCCCGGTCACCTCGACGACCATGTTCCGGTTGCGCTTGCGGTAGAACCAGGACCCCTGCTCGGACTGGCGTACATCGCCGATCACCCGGTGCATACCGGGGTGGCGGAAGTAGTCCAGGTACGGCACGGCGCGACCGTTGTGTACCCGCGTGTAGTTGCTTCGGGTCGCCTGTACGGTCGGCGACAACTGCAGGCCGTTGCCGTTGCCCGGTTCCACCTTCGCCTGCATCAGGAAATGCAGTACCCCGTCGAACTCCTTGGCGATGATGCCGAGAATTCCGATCTCCGGCTGGTGGATGATCGGCTGGCGCCAGTGGGCGACCGGCCCGCCGGGAACCGCCACGTCGATGCCCTGCACCACGAAGAACTTGCTCAGGTCGTGGCGGATGTCGCCGGTCGCCGGGTCGGTGTGCCAGCTCTTCAGCGCCGACAACGGAATCCGGCGTACGTCGGTGTACGCGCGCCGGGCGAATTCGTCAAACCAGCCCCGGACGTCCGCGACGCCGGCGCCGTCGCGGACGAGAGCCGAGCGGGCTAGGCGCAGGTGGATCGGCTCACGATCGACCCGTAACGTCGTGGCAGGGGGCAGGACAGGCATGCGGCAGTCCTCCGTCGTCGTTACCAAGTGCGAAGTCTCGACGGTCGCGCACCCGTCACGGGTAACCGTCGACGATGGCTGGATCCGCGCTCTACTGGCGCGCGAGCAGGCTCGCGCACCGGCCCGGTCACAGCTTGGCCAGAACCGTTTGGAGCGCATCGATGATCCGGTCCTGCTTCGCCGGCTCCAGCGCGGGATACATCGGCAGCGAGAAGATCTCCCCCGCCAGCTTCTCCGTGATCGGCAGGGCGCCCTCGGCATAGCCCAGGTGCGCGAAGCCGGTCATCGTGTGCACCGGCCAGGGATAGCTGATGTTGAGGTTGATGTCGTACTCGCGCAGAGCGGCGATGATCTCGTCCCGCCGGGGATGGCGCACCACGTAGACGTAGTAGACGTGCTCGTTGTGGGGTGCGACCACCGGCAGCGCGAGGTCCGTCCCGGCCAGCGCGGCGGCATACCGGTCGGCCACCGCCCGCCGAGCCGCGATGTAGCTGTCCAGCCGGCGCAGCTTGCGGCGCAGGATCTCCGCGTGGACCTCGTCGAGGCGGCTGTTGTGACCGGGCGTCTCGACGACGTAGTAGCGCTCCTCCATGCCGTAGTACCGCAGCCTGCGCAGCCGCCGGGCCGTCTCGTCGTCGTCGGTGACGACCGCTCCCCCGTCGCCGTATGTGCCGAGCACCTTGGTGGGGTAGAACGAGAACGCGCTGGCGTCACCGGTCGTTCCGGCCAGCCGGCCGCGGTGGCGCGCGCCGTGCGCCTGCGCGCAGTCCTCCAGCAGGATCAGATCGTGGGCGTCGGCGAGTGCGCGCAGTTCGGTCAGGTCGACGCACTGTCCGTACAGGTGAACCGGCAGGATGCAGGTGGTCCGCGGGCCGACCACGCTGCTCACCGCTGAGTTGTCCATCAGGTACGTGTCACTGTCGACGTCGACGAAGACCGGCACCGCGCCGACCGAGTCGATCGCGACGATCGTCGGCGCTGCAGTGTTCGACACCGTGATCACCTCGTCGCCCGGGCGGACCCCGGCCGCCTGCAGCGCGAGCTTGATCGCGTTCGTGCCGTTGTCGACGCCGACGCAGTGGGCCATCCCGTGCCAGGCCGCATACTCCGCCTCGAACGCCTTTACGCTCTGGCCCAGCACCAGTTGACCGGACCGGAACACGGTGTCGACCGCGTCGAGGATGTCGTCCCGCTCGGTCTCGTACTCGCCGAGGTAGTCCCATACGTTGTCGCTCATCGATGCGCCGGCCCCTCATCCGTTCGCTGCGCCAGGCTAGGTCGGCACGACGTTCGCAGCACGCGCTCGGGAACCGCTGCAACGCGGCTCGATACACCTTGGTGAGCCGTTCAGCACGTCGCGAGCGGGCTCTGCCAGGGTTCTTGGCCGACACCCTCCCCTTTTCGCAGGAGCGCCGATGTACAGCGCCGATCTGGCCGACGTGTACGAGCAGATCTATCAGAGCCGGGGCAAGGACTGGGGCGCCGAAGCCGTCCTCGTCGACGAGGTCGTGCGCCGGCACCGCCCGGCGGCGCGCACGCTGCTCGACGTCGCCTGCGGAACCGGGGCCCATCTCGAAGCGCTGTCCCGCCGATTCGCGCACGTCGAGGGCCTCGAACTGGCCGAACCGATGCGGGAGCGGGCCAGGCTGCGGCTGCCCGGCGTCCACATCCGGGCCGGCGACATGCGCGACTTCGACCTGCACACCACCTTCGACGCGATCACGTGCATGTTCTGCTCGATCGCGTACGTGGACACGGTCGAGGAGATGCGCGCCGCCATCGGTTGCATGGCGCGGCACCTGGCGCCCGGAGGGGTCCTGGTCGTCGAGCCCTGGTGGTTCCCTGAACAGTTCATCGAGGGCTACGTGGCGGGTGACCTGGCCCGTGGTGAGGACCTCACGATCGCCCGGATCTCCCACTCGACACTCGACGGCCGGGCCACCCGGATGGAGGTCCGGTTCCTGGTCGCCGACGAGTCGGGTATCCGCGAGTTCGTGGAGATCGACCGCCTGACGCTGTTCACGCGTGAGGAGTACGAATCAGCTTTCCGCGATGCCGGATGCTCGATCGAGTTCCTCCCCGGCCCGCCGACCGGGCGCGGCCTGTTCGTCGGTATCCGACAGTGAGGGCGTGCGGCACCGTCATCCGGCCGCACGCAGCATTCTCGCCGGAGAACCAGTCACGCGTGCCACGTCGCGGACCGCCTCGACCAGTTGGGCCTGCCGCAGGGTGGCCCGCTCCTCGATCGGCCCGTCGACACCGGAGCGAACCGCCTGGACGAACGCCCGCACCGCGTTGCGTACCTGCGGGTCGGCTGGCATCGCCAACTCGGTGGCCTGATCCTGGCGTTCGACCCGGACCGGCGGTTTCAGCTGGTCCGGCGGCGTGAACGCCCGGTCGACGGCGATCCGGCCGGTGCTGCCCCACAGCGCGTACTCGCACCGGTAGGAGTGGTCGAAGCCGAACGCCAGCTGTACCGCCACGCCGTCCGGCGCGGCCAGCAGGGCGGATCCGGCCACGTCGACGCCGGTGGTCTCGTCGTACCGCAGGGTGGCGGCGAGCACCTCGAGCTCCGGCAGGAACAGCTGCGCCGCCCGCAGCGGGTACACCCCCACGTCGAGCAGTGCGCCGCCGCCGAGGGCCGGCTGGTAGCGGAACCCGGCCGGATCGAGTGGCGGCACACCGAACGAGCTGGAGAACACCTGCAGCCGGCCGATGGCGTTGGCGGCGACCATGGCCCGGACTGCGTCGTGCTGCGAGTGGTGCAGGAACATGAAGTTCTCGGCGAGGACACGTCCGCGTTCGCGGGCGACGGCCATCAGTTCGACCGTCTCCACGTGCGTGGTGCACAACGGCTTCTCGGCGAGCACGTGTTTGCCGGCCTGCAGCGCCTCCGCCACCCACTCGTAGTGCAGCCGCGGCGGCAGCGGGATGTACACCGCCTCGACGTCGTCGCGCTTGAGCAGATCGCGGTAGCCGGTCACCGCCGCGCAGCCGAACCGGCCGGCGACCTGTTCGGCCTTGGACCGGCTCCGGCTGGCCACCGCGACGACCTCGACACCGTCGAGCCCTGCGATCGTGGGCATCAACCGCCGGATGGCGATGTCGGCGCACCCGAGCACGCCCATCCGAAGCACAGAACCGGATCCAGACAACGGGCACCTCTCAGC
The DNA here is from genome assembly GCF_007827635.1 of Micromonospora sp. CNZ296. Classification (NCBI taxonomy): domain Bacteria; kingdom Bacillati; phylum Actinomycetota; class Actinomycetes; order Micromonosporales; family Micromonosporaceae; genus Micromonospora; species Micromonospora sp. CNZ296. The sequence continues at coordinate 18,943 of NZ_VISW01000008.1, read as the reverse complement.
GCGGGCGTACGTGCGAACCAAGGCGACCCTGGCGGGCACGCCTCATCGGCTGCTCGACACCCGCTCGATCGGGTTCGGCGGCAACTTACGCATCGTCGACAGCACCGAGTCGAGCCGTTCCCGGGCGTACAGGTGCGCCACCCTCGGGAACGAGTAGTGCAGCTGGTCTCGGGCGCCGGGTACGACACTCACCTTCAGCAGGTGGTTGTCGGCGAACCGCTCCAGGAGCCGCTCCGCCGGCAGGACCTCCCAGCCGAGCAGGTCGGCTACGGCCTCAGCGGTGAACTCCCCGTGCGGCAGCATGCTCAGCAGCCGGAAGGTGCTCTGCTCCACCCGGTTGAGCAGGTCGTAGCTCGCGTCGTATGCCGATCGCACATCCAGCTCGCCGAGGCACAGCTCGTCGAGTACCTCGCGCGATCTCTGCAGATGCTCGGCCATGCCGCTGAGCGAGCGGGCCGGTACCGCGGCGAGCCGCGCGCCGATGCACCGCAACGCGAGCGGCAGCCGGCCCACCATGTCGACGAGGGTGCGGGCGGCCCGCTGTTCGCGGTCGACACGGTCCCGGCCGATGATGCGGGCGAGCAGCTCCAGACTCTCGGCGTGGTCGAACACGTCGAGATCGATGTTCCAGAGGCCGCCCAGCCCGTACAGGCGGCGACGTCCGGTGACGACGACCGCGCACCGCGGGTCGCTCGGCAGCAGTAGCCGCACCTGGTCGACGGAGGCGGCGTCGTCGAGGAGCACCAGGAGCCGCCGTCCCGCCGTCGCCGACCGGTACGTCTTGCACCGCTCGGTGAGGTCGTCGGGGATGTGCTCCTCCGCCAGACCCAGCGTCCGCAGAAAGCCGTGCAACACCTCGGCCGGGTCCAGGGCCCGGCCTGAGGATCCGTTGAGGTCGGCGTACAGCTGGCCCCCGGGGTACGAGCGCCGCAGCCGGTGCGCCAGGTGCGTCGCGAGGGCGGTCTTGCCGACACCGGGCATGCCGGTGATGAACCCGATGCGGGTCGCGGTCCGCGACCCGACGTCCGCGTCCATCGCGAGGTGTGCGCCGAGTTCGGCGAGTACGCCGGCCCGTCCGGTGAAGTCGGCGATGTCGGTCGGCAGCTGGGCGGGCCGCGGCAGCTGACTCGCCGGGGCGGTGGGCACGGGCCGGGGCTGTTCGGACACCGTCCGGCGACCCGGAGCCGGCTCGGCGGGCGTCTGCCCGCCGGCGACGATCCGCTCACGTGCCGGCGGCCCGGGCTGGCTCGGTACCATCGGGGCGTCGGACAGCAGCGAATGGTGCAGCGCGCCGAGGGCGTGGCCCGGTTCGAGCCCAAGGTCCTCGATCATTCTGCCGCGCAGGGTCCGGAAGACTTCGAGGGCCTCCTGACGGCGGCCGGAGCGGTGCAGTGCCAGCATGAGCGAAGCGTGCAGCTGCTCGTCGAGCGGGCGGGTGAGGACGAGGGCTTTCAGTTCACTGACCAGCTCGTTGTGCCGGCCGAGGGTGAGATCGGCCTGAATGCGCAAATCGAGGATGCGGGCCCGGAGTTCTTCGAGGCGGGTCACGTACGAGGTGAGCAACGCGCCGGGCACCACGTCGACCAACGCGGCCCCGCGCCACAGGGCGAGGGCACGGCGCAGCGTCGTCGCGGCCCGCTCGGCGTCATCGGCCTCCAGTAGCGCGCGTCCCTCGGCGGCGTCGGTCTCGAACCGGTACAGGTCGACCGCCTCGTCCGGGACGTTGAGCAGGTAGCCACCCGGCTTGGTGGACAGGATCGGCTCCGACCCGCACCCGACCAGGGCCCGGCGCAGCTTGTACACGTAGGTCTGCAGGGTCGTCATCGCGCTTGCCGGAGGGTCCTGCTCCCACAGCTCGTCGATGAGCTCGCCGGTCTGCACGAGGGCGTTTCGACGCAGCAGGAGAAGCGAAATGACCTGGCGCGGCTTGGGTGCGGTAGGAACGACCTCCCGTCCGTTGGCGTACATTTCCAGAGGCCCGAGCACTCGAAAGTCCATTGAGTCCCCCAAACTCGACGTTCGGTGTAGACGAGGTCGAGCGTAAACGACCTTTACACCGCAGGCCAAAGACTCGGCACCGCAGTGCACAAAGGAAGCAGAGAGTGGTATCGAAAGTAGTAGAGCGTCGATATGGGCATTTCAGAGGTGGCGTTGGCGACGAGTTGGGCGCCCAATTTGTTGCATGCATGTAAACATATCTTGCAGCCATCTTGGGAATGCTGGACAGCCGAGAGATTGACCGGCCTTAAGGCCCCTGTCAATTCTTGGTGCGACTACGAAAGGGCCGCACCGCCCCTGCGACGAGGCCCGGCCGGGAGGAATTGCGGGCGCCCGGAGGTTGAATGATCGAGGCGGCCACCGCCTTGTTGACGGCATCGATTCGCGAGACCGCGCTGAGCTTGGCGAAGATGTTGCGCAGGTGCCGCTTCACGGTTGTCTCCGCGAGAGACAGACGGGTCGCGATCTGTGCGTTGCTGAGGCCCTCGGCGGTAGCAGCGAGCACTTCGAGTTCGCGCGGCGACAGCACTTCGTCGCGCCGGCCGTAGACATGGTCGAGGCTGCTGCGTGAGACTCCGAGCACGACCCGGGCCCGATCGCGCGAGACGGCTCGGACCGCGCTCACCAGGTCGTGCCGCGCCACGCTCTTGTGCAGATAGCCCCGCACGCCGACCTCGAGCAGATCGCGCACCAGCTCCGGGCCATCGAGCATGCTCAGGATGATGACGGCCGTGTCGGGTGACCCCTCCCTGATCCGGCGCACCGTGCCGACGGGGTCGCCACCCGGGATCTCGATGTCCAGCACGACGACATCGGGCCGGACCGCCGTCGAGACGGTCACTGCGGTGACGCTGTCACCGGCCTCGGCGACGACCGACAGATCCTGCTCGGTCTCGAGGATCTGGCGCACTCCATGCCGGATGAGTTCGTGGCCATCCACGATCATCAATGTCGTCGGGCGGACGTGACCAACAGGCGACCCCATCGCCGGTGACGTCGAGTCGGGCTCCGATCGTGAATCGATCTTCATCAACACCTCAGCGAGTCGGTGAGCACCCGCCAGCCCCCGCCGGAAACATGCCCCTGTGAGTGAAAAGAGTACGTCGATGCCTTACGAAAGAGTACCAGCGAAGCCCATTCTGCCAAGAGATCGAATCTCAATGGAACATCAGTGTTCCATTACTGGAGTTTCGTGTGCTAGATTCAGGGCGCCGAGAGGAGGCGCAGCATGCCGACCAGACCTGCGCTCATCGCCCGTGACCTGTGCAAGAAGCTAGGCAAGACGAAGGCGTTGGACGGCTTCGACCTCACGGTCATGGAGGGCACGGTGTGTGGCCTTCTCGGCCCGAACGGCGCGGGCAAGACCACCGCGGTGCGCATCCTGACAACCCTGCTTCTGCCCGACAGCGGCAGCGCGACCGTCGCCGGGTTCGACGTGGTACGCGAGCCCGCCCGGGTGCGCTTCCAGATCGGACTCACCGGGCAGCAGCCGACCGTCGACGAGATGCTGACAGGCCGCGAGAACCTGCGCATGTGGGGCCGCCTGTACCATCTTCCGGCCCGGGCGGCGCGGATCCGCGCCGACGAGCTGCTGGAACAGTTCAGGCTCACCGACGCAGCCGACAAGCAGGTTCGGCACTACTCCGGCGGCATGCGCCGCCGGCTCGATCTTGCCATCGCGTTCATCCTCGCCCCACGGTTGCTCTTTCTCGACGAGCCGACCACCGGCCTCGACCCTCGGAGCCGCAACGAGGTCTGGAACGCCGTGCGCATGTTGACCCACGGCGGTACCACCGTTCTGCTGACGACGCAGTACCTCGACGAGGCCGACCAGCTCGCCGATCAGATCGCCGTGATGGCCCACGGCCGCGTGATCGCCGACGACACCCCGGAGCAGCTCAAGTCCACCCTCGGCGGCGACCAGCTCGACATCGTCGTGCGCGACGCCGCTGAGCTGGCCGCGGCTACCGCCCTGGTGGAACGCGTCACCACGCAGAGTGCGCACAGCGAGCCAGACACCCGCCGCATCAATGCTCCGGTCAAAGACCGGGTCGGCACGCTCGTCGAGGTGACGCGCCGGCTCGCTGAGGCCGGCATCGACGTCGCTGACATCGCGCTGCGCAGGCCGACCCTCGACGAGGTGTTCCTGCGGCTGACCGCAGACCCGGCGCAGGAGGGCATACCCATCGATCAGACCAAGGAGCCGGTCGGATGAACCCGACGGTCGTATCGTCGCCGGACCGCCTCACCGGACACCTGCGCTGGACGTTGACCGAGAGCTTCGTCATGTGGCATCGCAACCTGATCAGCTGGGTTCGCGTGCCGATTCAGATGGCATACAGCCTGTTCTGGCCGGTTGAGATGGTCGTGCTGTTCGGCTTCGTGTTCGGCGGCGCGATGGCCGTCGACGGGGTCGACAACTACCGCGAATACCTCATGCCGGGCCTGTTCGGCCAGACCATGCTCTTCGGCATCGTCACCACCCTGATGACGGTCGCCAACGACAGCTCCAAGGGGGTGACCGACCGCCTCCGCTCGATGCCGATCTCGCGTTCGTCGGTCGTGCTCGGGCACTGCTTCACCGGAATGTTCCACTCCTTCCTCGAACTGGTCAGCCTGATCCTGTGCGGCCTGGCCATCGGCTGGCGCTGGCACAACGGCTGGGAGAGCGCCGTTCTGGCGGTGCTGCTACTGCTGTTGCTGCGATACTCGCTGATCTGGGTGGGCATCTACATCGGACTCCGGCTCTCCCCGGAGGCCGCCGGGTCGTCGTTCGTGGTGCTGTTTCCGGTCTCGCTGCTGGCCAACACGTTCGTGTCGCCGGAGCAGATGCCGACGTGGCTACGGGTCATGTCCGAATGGAACCCACTCTCGGCGACCATCGGCGCCAGCGCCGAACTGTTCGGCAATCCCGGGCGCACCGGTGGTTCCTGGGCCGCGGACCACGCCACCCTTCTGGCCATCGTCTGGCCGCTGGTGATCACCGCGGTCTTCCTCCCGCTGGCCGTGCGTCGGTGGCGCAACCTGAGCCGGTGACGCGCCGGCCGACCAGCGATCGTCGATCCCCGCGCGAGGCGTCCCTGCCAGCCTGACCGGCGCCGGGCCCGGTAGGCCCGACGCCGCACCGCAGCGAAGGGCGATCAGGTGGCAGGTAACGAACCAACCGGACCGGTAGCACCGGTCACATTCATCAACCGCTTCACGGTGCACGCGTCCGCGGAGGAGTTCGAACGGACGTTCGCCGCGACCACCGCGTTCATGGCCGCGCAGGACGGCTACCTCGGCAACACGTTGCTGCGACACACCACCGACGAGCAGAGCTACGTCAACATCGCGGTGTGGCGCGACGCCGAACGATTCCACAACGCGCTGGCACAACCCGGATTCACCCCGCACGCCCGCGCCCTGCGAGCCCTGAGCAGCAGCGAACCGAACCTGTACCGGGAAGTCGCCGGAGAGCAGCGATGACCCCGTTGACCCGCCGCCGGTTGCTCGGCGGATCGATCGTCGCGGGCGGCTCCGCACTCGTCGGCGGTATCGGCGCGCCCGGCGGCGCCGCAGCCGCCGGCTGCGCACCCGAGTTCGGCGCGGTGAGCGTCGGGCGCGACGACCCGCGCTACCAGGAGCTCACGATCCGGGGCGCGAACCGCCGCTTCACCGGCACACCCGACTCGGTACGGCTGGTGAATACCCCCGCCCAGGTCGTCGAGGCGGTCCGGGACGCCCGGCGCACCGGAGCCCGGCTCGCGGTGCGCAGCGGCGGGCACTGCTTCGAGGACTTCGTCGACAGCCCCGAGGTTCGCCTGGTCATCGACGTCTCCGAGATGCGCGGCATCTCCTACGACCCGGTGCACCGGGCCATCTCCGTGCAGTCGGGAGCAACGCTGGGCCAGCTGTACCGGACGCTGTACCTCGCGTGGGGTGTCACTCTGCCGGCCGGCGTCTGCCCCAGTGTCGGAATCGGCGGGCACCTCGCCGGCGGTGGCTACGGCACGCTGGCGCTACGGCACGGGCTCGCGGCCGACCATCTCTACGGCGTCGAGGTCGTCGTCGTCGATGCGTCAGGACGGGTGCGCACGGTCGTCGCGACCCGGGCACCGAACGACCCGAACCGCGACCTCTGGTGGGCGCACACCGGCGGCGGCGGCGGGAACTTCGGCGTCGTCACCCGCTACCTGCTGCGCTCCCCCGGCGCTACGGGCGCCAGCGCAGCCGCCCTGCTGCCCCGGCCGCCCGCCACGCTGCTGCACGCCGCGGTCAACTGGAACTGGAGCGACATCAACGAGCAGATCTTCCTCCGCCTCGTCCACAACTTCTGCCGGTGGCACGAGGAGCACGGCGGCGACGGGACGACCGACACCGGAATCGACGCGGGAATCTTCCTCTACCATAAGATCAACGGTCAGATCCAGCTCGGGGTGAACGTCGACGGCACCCGCCCGGATGCCGACGCGCTGCTCACCGGATACCTGGCCGCGCTGTCCGACGGACTCGGCATCACCAACACCGAGGAACGGTCGGTGACTCCGTGGCTGAAGGCCACCCTGTCGATGCCGCCTGCCGGCGACTACTCGTTCAAGGCCAAGGACGCGTTCCTGCGTACGGGCTGGACCGGCGAACAACTGTCCACCCTGTACCGCTATCTGTCCGAGGGCAGCTACGAGTTCTACGGCAGCAATGCCTTCATCGGGTACTTCGGCGGGAAGGTGAACACCGTCGATGCAGCGTCCACGGCGATGCCGCACCGCGACGCGCGCTTCGCCTCGGTGATCCAGTCGGTGTGGTTCACGCCTGAGCAGGAGACCAAGCTCCTCACCTGGGCCCGCGAGTGCTACCGCGATGTGTACGCCTCCACCGGCGGCGTACCGGTGCCGGGTGAGGCCTACAGCGGTACCTACATCAACTACCCGGACGTCGACATCGCCGATCCCGCGTGGAACCGGTCAGGGGTGCCCTGGCATGCGTTCTACTACCGCGACAACTATCCACGGCTGCAGCGGGTCAAGCGGACATACGACCCGCTCGACGTGTTCCACCACGGGCTATCCGTTCGGGCCTGGGAGTAGACGATGAGGATTCTGATCACCGGTGCGACCGGCAACGTGGGCCGGCACCTCATCGCGCATCTCCTCGCCCTACGCGTCGAGGTACGCGCGCTGACCCGCCAGGAACCAGCCGTCGCCGGGTTACCCGCGGGCGTCGAGATCGTCCGGGGCGACCTCGCGGCACCGGACACCCTCGGTCCCGCCTTCGACGGCGTCGACCGGATGTTCCTCTTCCCGGTCGCGGAAACCGCCGGGGCGGTGGCCGAGCGCGCCCGCGCCGCCGGGATCCGCCGCGCCGTCGTGCTCTCCTCGGACGCGGTCACCGACGGCACCGACACCGTCTACCACCTGCCGGTGGAGCGCGCGATTGAGAAGTCCGGCCTCGAGTGGACCCACGTGCGGCCCGGCGAGTTCGCGCTCAACAAGCTGGACACCTGGGGTCGCTCGATCCGCGAGAAGGGCGTGGTGCGTGCGGCCTACCCGGCGGCGCGCGGCGTACCAGTGCACGAGGCCGACATCGCGGCCGTCGCGGCGGCGGCGCTCACGAGCAACGACCACGTGGGCGCCGCGTACCGCGTGACCGGCCCGCAGCAGCTGACGCCGGGTGAGCAGGTGGCCGCGATCGCGACCGGCATCGGCCGTCCGCTCACGTTCATCGAGGTGAGCCCGGCGGAGGCACGCGCGGACCTGATCGGCCTCGGCTTCCCGGAGCAGATCGCCGACTACCTCCTCGCCTTCGAGGAGCGGTGGGTCGAACATCCACCGCAGGTCTCTCCCGATGCCGAACGGGTGATCGGCCGCCCGACCCGCACGCTCGCCGAATGGGCCGCCGACCACGTCGCGGACTTCTGACCGGACTCCCGAGAGAAGACCGGGTCGCTGTGTTCGTCGGTCACCTGACCGACGAACACAGCGACCCGTTATCGCACCGGAGGCGTCTGCGCGGTGACGAACCGGACCGGGGTGTCGATGACGAGCGGTCCCGCGCCGTCGCGCATCTCATCGAGGGCCTTGATGAGCCGGGCCCGCAGCGCGGCGGCGTCGTCGGCGGTCAGGTGGTCCCACATCAGCCGCATGCCGTGCGTGTGTGACCAGTCGACCCAAACCTCTCCGGTGGCCGCGACGAGCGGTACCGCCTCGTCATGCACGTCGACATCGACGAATCCCGCCGCCTCCATTGTCGCGCGCAGGTCGGCCGGGCCCTCCAGCCAGCTGTTGAAGCGCCGCTGCAGCGCCTCCGGCCGCCATTGCTCGGGCAGGCTGCGCAACAGATCGTTCGGAATCAGCTCGGTGAAGACCGGCGGGAGGAAGGGAAAGGTGCCGGTGCGGAACTGCGGGCTGGTGAAGCCAATCCGGCCGCCCGGCACCAACACCTGCGCGTAGCGGCGCAACGCGCTGCGCACGTCGGGCAGGAAGATGAGGCTGTAACTGCCGATCACGACGTCGAACGAGGCCGCCGGGAAGTCGACCCGTTCGCCGTCCATGACGCGTGCCTCGACGTTGCCGACGCCGCGCCGGGCGGCTTCGGCACGGGCTGTTTCGACCATGCCCGGCGCGATGTCGATGCCGACGACGCGGCCGGCCGGACCGACCCGGGCCGCAGCCGGGAACAGGCAGGCGCCGGAGCCGCAGCCGACGTCGAGGACCCGGTGGCCGGGTGCGGGCGCGACACGCTCGACCAGCCGTCGCCCCATCGGTCCGAAGAACTCGACCCCGAGCCGGTCGTAGGTCCCGGCGACCCGGTCGAAAGCAGCGGCCACCTCGGTCTTGTAGTCCGAGGCCTTGAGCGTCGTCACGGCCGCCACCCGCCGTTCTCCGGCCACGGGTCACCGAGCTGGCGCAGGGTGCCCTGGAAGTCGGGCCAGTCGCGGTGGTCGCGGATCTTGCCGTCGACGATCCGGAAGAGGTGGATCTGCTCGCCGGCGAAGCGCCGGCCGGTCGGCGGGATCCCGACGAGGTTGCCGACGTGACGGCCGTACAGCACAAGGTGGGCGCGGACCCATTCGCCGTTCTCGGTAACGTTGATCTCCTCGAGGTGCGCCTCCTCGGAGAACGTCCGGCGTACCCAGGCGACGACCATCGCGAAGGCCTTCGGACCCTGCGAGATGCCGTGTTCGAGCGTCGCCGGGTTGAGGTACTCGTCGTGGATGTACTCGTCGACGTCGTCGGTCTTGCCGGTGTTGAACGCGTTGATCACGCGCCGTACGGCGTCGGTCTGACTGCTCATGCGGTGCTCCTACCGATGGTCGGGGCGGTTGCCCGACCCTGGCAGCAGCCGATCGTCACCGGTTCGAACCCGGCTCGAACGGCGCTCGCCCACACGTACCCGACGGTCCGGTCTCCAGACAGACCCGCTCGAGGTGCGGAGCGCAGAATCCGGCCATGGGTAATGGGAACAGGTCCGCGCTGAGGCGCAGCATCGTCATCACCGGCGGCGGCACCGGCATCGGCCGCGCCGTGGCCCGCGGGTTCGCCGAGCAGGGCGATGACGTCCTGATCGTCGGCCGTACTGCGGCGAGCCTGAGGGACACCGCCGAGGGTTACCCGGGCATCCGGACGTCTGTCGCCGACATCACCGCTCCCGGCGCACCGCAGGCCGTCGTCGACGCGGCTCAGCAGGCGTACGGGCGGATCGACGTCCTGGTCAATAACGCCGCCACGTCGGTCGCGAAGCTCCTCGCCGACACCACGGAGGAGGAGATCCAGTCGCAGTTCGCGACGAATGTCATGGCACCGATCCACCTGACGCGGTGTGCTCTCGAACCCCTCGCGGCCAGCCGGGGCGTGGTGGTCAACATCAGCACGGCGGGCGCGCTCGGCCAGCGGACGTGGCCCGCCAACGGGGCGTACGGCGCGAGTAAGGTGGCGCTGGACTTTCTGACCCGCACCTGGGCCGTCGAGATGGCTCCGCGCGGGATCCGGGTCGTGGGGATCGCGCCCGGCGTCGCCGATACGGGTATCGGGGTCCGCAGCGGCATGACCGAGGAGCAGTACGCCGACTTCCTCAAGTGGATGGCCGACCGTGCGCCGGCGGGACGGGTCGGCACGCCGGAGGAGATCGCCACTTGGGTGCGCAAGCTCGTCGAGCCGGACGCCGGTTACCTGACCGGCGTAGTGATCCCGATCGACGGAGGCCTGTCCCTCACCTGACGCCGTGACGTGCCGTCAGCCGTTCGAGGACTGGTACCACCTCGCGGGGGGCCGGCATGCCGAGGGCCTCGCGCCGCAGCCGCGCCGCCCGGTCGCGAAGCCGTCTGTCAGTCAGGGCCCGCTCCACCAGCGCGGAGGTCGCGGGCACCTCCCGCACGCGCAGACCCGCGCCAAGCTGCTCGAGGCGGCTCGCCTTCAACCCGGTGTCCCACAGCATGTCCGGCACCAGCACCTGCGGCACCCCGTGCACGAGCGCGGTCTGGAACGAACCGGCTCCGCCGTGGCTCACCACGGCGGAGCAGAGCGGCAGCAGCGCGTCCAGCGGCGCGAAGTCCACCACCCGTACGCGCTCGGTGTCGACGCCGTCGCGCTGACCGCCCGACAATGTCGCCACCACCTCGACGCCCAGGTCGGCGATCCCGTCCAGCAACCGGGCGACGGGTACGCGGTCCGCGCCCCAGATCTCCCGGTGTGAGATTCCCATCGTGACGCATACCCGGGGCACCTCCGGATCGAGTTCGGCCAGCCACGCCGGAACGACCGAGGGCCCGTTGTACGGCACGTATCGCATGCCGATGCGGGGCGATGCGGTGCCCAGGCTCAACGAGGACACCACCGGATCCACGGTCCACTGCCCGACCACCACGTCCTCGCTGAACGTGCTTCCGTGCCTGCGCAGCACGCCGTCGAGCCACTCGCGCAGCGGATCGTCGCATGCGGACGCGGGGCGTCGTGCGGCCGCGCGCAGGAACGCGCCGCGGGCGTGGCCGAGGATGTCCAGTCCGAACAGCACCCGCGCATGGGCGGCGCCGCACGCCGCCGCCGCCACCGGGCCGGCGAACGACATCGTGTCCCACAGCACCAGATCGGGCTTCCACCTGCGGGCGAACTCCACCAGGCCGTCGACCATGCCGTCGGTGTAGTACCGAAAGACCATCGGCGTGTACGCCGCGAAGACGCCGAGAAGGTAGTCGTAGGTGAGCGTCGTCGGGTCGGTCTCGGCGAGGTCGAGCAGCTCCGGCCAGTCCGCCCAACCGAAGGTCCCGCCGCTGTCTTGTGCGGCACCGCTCTCGACGTCCCCGCCGGTGTCCTGTTCACCGACGCTCGGGATCGGCTCGCCGACCCCTGCGAACGGCAGGCCGGCGCTGACGACGTGCTCCTCCCCCTCGGGGTGGGTCGCGACGCACACGTCGTGGCCGACCGCACGTAGCGCCCACGCGATCGGCACGAGGCTGTAGATATGGGACCGGACCGCGAAGGTCGTCAGGAGTACCCGCATACCGCGAAGCTAGGAGCGGGCCGTGGTGGCCGGCTCGAAGCGCGCTGGGCAGCCCGTCAGCGAAAGTCGTCGGCGTGGTCCTGAGCCCACTGCGCGAACGTGCGCCCGGGCCGGTTGGTCACACTCTCGGCCGTGGGGTGCTCCTCCACCGTGTCCTTGTCGTACTGGTGCTCGGCCTCCGGCGTCGTCTCCTCGTTGGAGTACGTGACGAGACCTAGCAGGAACGGTGCGTTCGCTGCTGCCCAGCCACCGAGCGCCTGGTAGTACGCCAATGCCTCCTGCGCGGTGACGTCCTTGAAGGACAGTTCCCGTCCGACCGCCGCGGCGATCGCCTCCAGCTGCTCGGCGTGGGTGAGCGGCTGCGGCCCGACGATGGTGTAGGCCTTACCTGTGTGCCCGTCTTCGAGTAGCGCGAGAGCAGCGATGTCGGCGACGTCACGCTCGTGCGTCGGCACGCCGACGGCGTCCGGATGCGGGTCGTACACTGCGTTCTCGGCACGGATCGACGGCGCCCACATGTGCAGAGTGTTGGTCGCGAACTCGCCGGGCCGGACATGGGTCCACTCCAGGCCGGACTCCTCGACTGCCCGCTCGACCGGCAGGTGGAAGTCGGTGTCGTAACCCGTGGTCACCGCCCCCGACGACAGCACGACGATGCGCCGCACGCCGGCCTTCACGGCGCGGGCGACTACCTCACGCGCGGTCTCCGGTGCCGGGAAGAGGTACATCCGCTCGACGCCTTCAAGCGCCTCGCTCAACGAGTCCGGCCGGCTCAGGTCGCCGCGGACCAGGTCCACGCCGGCCGGCACCTCTGCCCTGGCCGGGTCGCGGGTCAGCGCGCGGACGTCGACGCCGGCGGACACCAACTGCGGCAGGACGTTGCGGCCAACGTAACCCGTCGCACCGGTCACAAGGATCCTCATCGTTGCTCCCATTGGCTTGTAGGGGTGGTGTCCGGTCGCGTTCACGCGTCGCGGACGACACCACGCTCGAGCGTGCGGATGACCGTCGACGTGACCTCGTGCCGCGACATCATGCCCTGGCCGGACATTTCGCAGCCGGTATAGACCAGCGACCACAGGACGTGCTGGATCCACCGCGCATCAACGGCGTGATCGAAGACCCCCTCCTGCTGACCTCGCTCGATCAGCAGGATGACCGGCTGCACGATCGGCGGCTTCTCGGGCTTACGGTTGGCGAACTCCTCCGCCAGCCGTGGGTCGCCGAACAGGAACAGCAGACGGTCGCCGAGCTCCACCATGGCCGCCACCAGGCGGCGCATGGCGTCGAGCGGCTTGCCCTGCTCGACGTGCGCGTCGACGACGGCTTGCTCGATCGCCGTGTAGCAGTCGGCGACCACCGAGTTGATCAGCTCGTCGCGGTCGGGGAAGTAGCGGTGCAGTGTGCTACGACCCACGTCGGCCGCCACCGCGACGTCGGCCAGGGTGGCCGAACGATTGTGCGCGAAGACCGACGCCGCAGCGTTGAGAATCGCGCGCCGGGTTCGGTTGCGCGTTCCGGACTCCGGCACCTCCGTGACCATTGACCCAGCCTAGCAGGATAGTGGCCCAGAGCGGAACATGAGTGCAACTAATTTGGAGATCGTACTCCACGATTGGCACATCCTGATCCCACTTCTCCGGCTCGAAAGCGGAGACGGAGTCATCGAGTCCGACTCGAGCGGATCGCAAGCGCCCGGTGCGAATCTCTGGGCCTGAGGCAGCCGCCGTCCGCATTCGAGGAGACCTTCATGCGGGTCCTGTTCACGACGTTCGCTGCCCCCTCGCACCTGCAGATCCAGGTGCCGATCGCGTGGGCGCTGCGCGCAGCCGGGCACGACGTCCGGATCGCGGGCCAGCCGGATCTCGCCGACGCCGTCGCGCGGACCGGCCATCTGTTCGTGCCCGTCGGCGAGCCGCTCGCCCTGTCCGAACAGATCGACCGGCCCGACGACGGCTCCGTCGACTTCACGGCACTGGCCGACCTGAGCTGCCGGCGGCCCGACCGGCGCACGCGCGAATACCTGCGCACCGCCCTGGCGATATCCACCGACGTCTACCGAGCACTGAACCCGGAGCCGATGATCGCACAGCTCGTCGACCTCGTCTTCGACTGGAGGCCCGACCTCGTCGTCTGGGACACGATGACGTTCGGCGGCGCCGTCGCCGCGATGGCCGGCGGCGCCGCGCACGCGCGGCTGCTGTTCGGACTCGACCTGATCGCCCGCGCACGGATGGAGTACCGGCGTCACGACGCACCCGACGACCCGTTCCGCGACTGGCTCGGCAGCGCGCTCGACAAGTACGGCGTCGCGTTCGCCGAGGAAGCCGTGGTCGGGCAGTGGACGATCGATCCCGTGCCACCCTCGGTCGGGCTCGCCACCGACCAGCTTCGCGTGCCGGTCCGGTACGTGCCCTACAACGGCGCGGCCACGGCGACGGAGATGACGTGCGCCCCGGCGCACCGGCCACGCGTGTGCCTGACGCTCGGTCAGAGCGGACGCGACGTGCTCGGCCGCGACCGCACCGCGAGCGCCGAACTGCTCGCCGCCGCGGCCGACATCGACGCCGAGATCGTCGCTACGCTCGACGCACGGCAACTCGCCGGCCTCGGCCCGGTGCCGTCAAACGTCCGGGTCGTCGATTTCATGGCCCTTGACGTGCTGCTGCCAACCTGCTCGGCGATCATCAACCACGGCGGCTCCGGCTCGATGCAGACCGCGCTGCTGCACGGCGTACCGCAGGTCGTCGTGCCCGACCTGATGTGGGACACCGAATACAAGGCCGAGCTGATCGAACGTGCGGGTGCCGGGGTGTGGATCCGGGACCCGGACTTCCCCGCGCCGGCCCTGGCCGCGGCCGTCCGCCGTGTCTTGATCGATCCGTCGTACCGCGAGGCGGCGGCGCGGCTGCGACGCGAGGTGCTCGGCGCCCCGACACCGGCCGACGTCGTTCCCGCCCTCGAACTGCTCACCGAGCAGCATCGTCGGCCGGTCACCGCCGGTCCGAACTGATCGTCCATCGCCCAACCGATTCGGGAGCACCGAATGTCATCCACCATGCAGGCCCGCGCACTGAAGGTCGAAGGCGCCGTCGAATTCACCCCACGGGTCTTCCCCGACGACCGCGGGATCTTCGTCTCACCCTTCCAGGAGACCGCCTTCGTCGAGGCGCTCGGCCACCCACTTTTTCCGGTGGCCCAGACCAACCACAGCCGCTCACGCAAGGGCGTGGTCCGGGGCGCGCACTTCACCCTCACCCCGCCCGGAATCGCCAAGTACGTGTACTGCGCGCGGGGCAAGACGATCGATTTCGTCGTGGACATCCGAGTCGGTTCCCCGACCTTCGGGCAGTTCGATCAGGTCCTGCTCGACCAAGAGGCGTTCCGGGCGGTTTACCTGCCGGTTGGCGTGGCCCACGCCTTCGCCGCGCTCGAGGACGACACCGTCGTGTCGTACATGCTCTCCGACGGCTACGTCGAGGCGCACGAAAAGGCGGTCAACGTGCTGGACCCGGCGCTGAATCTGCCGCTGCCGACCGGCGTCGAGCGGGTGCTCTCCGATCGGGACAGGTCCGCGCCCACGATCGAGGAGGCCCGCAGACTGGGTCTGCTACCGGACTACGCACAGTGCCAGAAGCTGGAGAGCGAACTGTTCGCCGCGCCCCGGGGCCGCGAGTGAGCACCGCGGTCGCGGTACTCGGGGCCACCGGTGGCGTCGGGCAGCACGTGTGCTCGGCGTTCCGTGCCTCCGGTGACCACGTGCTCGGCATCGCCCGGCGCCCATCCGCGGCGGGCTCCGCCCTCCGCCTCGACCTCGCGGAGGCTGCGCCGGCGCAGCTCGCCGCAGCGTTGACCGCACACCGCACCGAGATCGTGGTGAACGCGACGGGGGGCTGGGTCCTCAGCGCCGAAGCGATGCACCTCGCCCACGTCCAGATCGTCGAACGGCTGGTCGCCGCCAGCACACTCATGCCCGATCCGCCGCGCATCGTCCACATAGGCACCATCCACGAGTACGGCCCGGTGCCGGCCGGGACACTGATCGACGAAAGCCGCACGCCGGAGCCGCAGACCGGATACGCCCGGACGAAGCTGGCCGGTTCACAGGCGCTTCTGAACGCGACCGCCGCCGGCACCGCACGGGGCGTGGTCCTGCGCGCGGTCAACGTGTGCGGGCCGGGCACGACTTCCGCCAGCTTCCTCGGCGCGGTCCTCGACCGGATCCGCGACGTCCGGCCGGGCGACCGCGTGCCGATGACGATTGCCGACGCGCGCCGCGACTACCTCGACGTGCGGGACCTCACCGACGCGGTCGTCCGGGCGGCCCGCGCGCCCGAGAGCACGGTGGGTCAGGTCATCAACGTCGGCCGCGGCGAGGCGGTCGCCATGCGGCAGCTCGTCGACTGGCTCCTGGCCGCGGCCGGACTGCCGCCCGACACGATCGACGAGCAGGGCGCCGCGGTGCAGAGCAAGGGCGGAGACTGGACCCGGGCGGACAACCGCCGGGCGGCGCGGCTGCTCGGCTGGCAGCCGCGGACCGCGCTCGACGCGTCGCTGCGCGACATGTGGCACGACGCGGCAAGGCGATACAGCGAAGCTTGAGGGCACCACGAGCGCGCGTTCCTAGCTTGTCCGCATGACGGCGACCAGCACAGACGACGCCCTCGGCTCGACCCTCATGACACTGCGCGGCTTCCAGTGGGTGTACGGGGCCCGGCAGGACCCCTACGCCCTCCTGCTCCGGGCAGAGAGCGACGACCCCCACGAACTCGGCCGGCGCGTACGCGCGAACGGTGCGCTGACCTGGAGCAGTGCCGAGGCCTGGGTCACCGCGACGCACGCCTTGGCCGTCCGGCTGCTCCGCGACGAGCGGCTCGGGCTGCGCAAACCGCCGCCCACCGACAGCGCACCGTCGTGGGCCATGCCGACCCTCGACGACGTGCTGCCCCTCGACGACGTGGGGCTCCAACTCGACCGGACGGACTGCGAACGCTTCGGGCGAAGCGTCGCGGCCGCACTCGCCGCACCACGCCTGAAAAGGGCACACACGGAGATCACCGTCCGGATCGACCGGCTGGCCGCCGGCCTCAACGGCACGTTCGACCTGACCTCGGACTACGCGGTGCCTGTCGCCACCATGGCCACCTCTGTCCTGCTCGGCGTGCCGGCAGCGCACCAGGAGGAGTTCGCGCGGCTGTGTGCGGGCGCCGCGACCGCCCTCGACGCCACGCTGTGCCCGCCGCGGTTGGACACCGCCCGGCTGCTGCTCGACTCGATCGCCGGGCTGCGGGAACTGCTCGTCTCGCTGCCGACCGGCGCCGGTGACGACCTGCTCGGCGAGCTGACGCGCACCGAGCCGGACAGCGTCCTGCCGATGGCGCTGCTCCACTGTGCCGTCGGCGCCGACCTTACGGCGACGCTGATCGCCAACACCATGTGCGCGCTGCTCGCCGAGCCTGGGCGGTGGACAGCCGTGGCGACGGATCCGGGTCTCGCTGCCGCCGCGGTACGCGAAACCCTGCGCTTCGCGCCGCCCGTCCGGCTGCAACGCCTCGTCGCCCGCACCGACCTCGATCTGGACGGCACCGCGATCACGGCGGGCAGCGAGGTCGTGGTCCTGCTCGAAGCTGCCAATCGCGACCCCGCCGCGTTCGCCGACCCGGACCACTTCGATCCGGGACGCGAGCCGGCTGCCGAGATCCTCTGGGCGCACCCTGCGATGCCGGCCGGCGTCGTCGCCGAGACGGTACGCCGGCACGCCACCGTCGCCGTGTCCGCCCTCGCGGCACACCTGCCCACGTTGCGTGCCGCCGGCGAGGGCTACCGGCGGCTGCGGTCCCCCGTGACCGGCAGCCCGCTGTCGCGGCCCGTCGTTGCGTGAGCGAAAGGAGGCGCGGACATGCGAGTACTCATCACCTGCTTTGCCGTCGACAGCCACTTCAGCGGATGCGTGCCCCTCGCCTGGGCCCTGCGCACCGCCGGGCACCAGGTTCTCGTCGCCGGACAGCCGGCGCTCATCGAGGCCGTCGTGCGTGCCGGACTCACCGCGGCGCCGGTCGGCGTCGACCACGCCCACGATCAGATGCTCGCCAAGGTCGGCGCTGACATCCTCGCGCTGCACGACGACCGCGACTACCTGGAAAAGCGCCACGACAGGCTGGGCCTGGAGTTCCTCAGGGGCCACGAGACCGTGATGACTGCGCTGTTCTACTCCAAGGTGAACAGCGACTCGATGATCGACGACGTCGTAGACCTGGCCTACGGCTGGCAGCCGGACCTGGTGCTGTGGGAGCCGTTCACGTTCGCGGGTGCGGTCGCCGCCCGGGTCACCGGCGCGGCGCACGCCCGGCTGTTGACGATGCCGGACATGTTTCTCAGCACCCGTGAGCGACACCTGTCCATGCTCGACCGGCTACCTGCCGGGCGGCGCGACGACGTGCTCGCGTCCTGGCTCGACTCGACCCTTGCGCGCTACGGTCACGGCTTCGACGAGGAGATCGTCACCGGGCAGTGGTCCATCGACCCGATGCCCGAGGGCATTCGGATCGACACCCGGCAGCCGACCGTGCCGATACGCTACATCCCCTACAACGGCCAGGTGCCGTCGATCGTGCCGGACTGGTTGCGCGAGCCGCCCGGCAGGCCGCGTCTGTGCGTGACGCTCGGCATGACCGCCCGTACCAGCAACTGGTCGAACATGATCGCCATCGAGGACCTCTTCGAGGTCGTCGCGGAGCTCAACGTCGAGGTGGTCGCCACGCTCTCCGCCGAGGAGCAGGCCCTCGTGCCGGACGTGCCGGACAACGTCCGGCTGGTCGAACACGTGCCGCTCGACGTTCTGCTGCCGACGTGCGCCGCCGTCCTGCACCACGGGGGCCTGGGCACCTGGGCGACTGCTGCAGCGCTGGGCGTACCGCAGTTGTCGCTCGGATACATGTGGGACGCGGTCTACCGGGCCCAGCGCACCGAGGCGCTCGGTGCGGGACTGGCCCTGCACTCCTCCGACCTCACCCCGGCGAGGCTGCGCGGCCTCCTGGCCCGAATCCTCGACGAGGGCTCGTTTCGGCACCGGGCCGGACAGCTGCGCGAGGCCATGAGTGCGATGCCCTCGCCGAACGACGTGGTTCCAATGCTGGAGAAGCTCACCGCAGAGCGCGGGTGAGGCGCCGCAGCGCCGGCACCAGTTCGGCCGGTGCCGGCGCGGCGAGCATCTCGACCCGCAGCCGGGCGGCCGCGGCCGCGAACGACGACTCCTCGAGCACTCTCGACAGCAGTGCGCGCAGCTCCCGCGCCGTGCACTTCTCGGCGCTGCCGCACAGTGCCGCTCCCGCCTCCGCCACCCGCCACGACTTCAGGTGGTTGTCGAGCAACACCGCCGGCACGATGACCTGGGGTACGCCGTGGATGAGTGCGGTCTGGGAGGTGCCTGATCCGCCGTGGTGGATGATGGCGGCGCAGGTGGGCAGGAGCA